>QCUB01000014.1 GCA_003210895.1 Prochlorococcus sp. AG-676-M04 | reverse complement strand
ATAAATTATCAAATATCAGAGAAGCTATTGGATCAAACTTAGAATGGATTGAATAAAACCTAAGACAAATTATGGAGGAATTCAATATCAATAATGTGGATAATCAAAGCATGAAATATATGACCTTCAAGCATGGAGGAAATATATTGACTCAGGCAAAAAAATTAAACCTATTTCCATCTGAAATCATTGACTCTAGTGCCTCATTAGTACCTTTTAAGCCCCCAAAACTACTTTTAGACTCTTTATCTTCAGAAATTAAAACACTAGGATTTCGATATTATCCAGAAAGGAATTTAAATAATTTGAGAGAAATAATTGGGGAGTTTCATCAAATAAATATAGATAATATAATGCCAGGTAATGGTGCTTCTGAATTAATAACTTGGGCAGGATATGAAGCTTCCAAATTTGGATTAAGTTCTATTCCAAGTCCAGGCTTCGTAGATTATGAAAGATCACTAAATTGCTGGAATGCTAGATTCGATTATTCAGAATTGCCAAAAAATTGGAGTAATAGTTTCCCTCAATCCTTTCCGATTCAACCCATTTGCGATGTTCTTTGGATAACCAACCCACATAACCCTACTGGTCAATTATGGGACAAAAAGTCATTAGAAATACTTTTAAAAAAATATAAACTAGTTATATGTGATGAAGCTTTCCTAGCAATAACACCAAATGGTGAAAAAGAATCTTTAATCCCACTCACTAAAATTTATGATAATTTATTAGTTATAAGGAGCTTGACTAAACTATTTAATATTGCAGGTTTAAGATTAGGTTATATTATTGGCTCATCAGAAAAACTTAAAAATTGGAATATTAAAAGAGACCCTTGGCCATTAAATTCCTTTGCTATTAAGGCTGGAATAGAACTATTAAGTAATAGAATGTTTTATGAAGAATGGACAAAAAAGATTCATGATTGGATAAGAACTGAGAAGGATTGGGTTTCAAAGAAATTATCAAAAATAAAAAATCTTAAAGTACATAACTCTTCAACTAACTTTTTTTTAATAGAAAGTAAATTCTCCTTGTCTTCTAATATTAATTTTTTAGAAAACAAAGGTATCTTAATTAGAGAATGCACCTCATTTAGATCTCTTGATAAAAACTGGGCAAGAATAAGTTTGCAAACTAGAAAAAATAATAAAGTTTTATGTAGAGAGATTCAAAATTCTTTTAAAAAATAGTTTACTAATTTTTTAATCTCATTTTTAGATTTTAAGTAATTTAGATTTTTCATATTTTCTTTCATTAAATCTAAATTATTAAATTTAGGTTTACCTTTTTTTAATTGAAATTTAAAAATTCTTTTCAAAGTCTCTTCAAAAAATACCTTTGATAATTTATTTTGATTAATTAAAATTGCACCCCCAATTGAAGATAGAATCATTGCATTTTTTTCTTGGTGATTATTTTTTGAATTTGGATAAGGAATTAAAATTGAAGGTTTTCCAGTTTGTATAAGTTCATTAATTGTTCCTGCTCCAGATCTTGATATTACGAGGTCACAGTTTTGCATAAGAGATGCAATTTGATTAGTAAATTTCTTTTGAACATAATTATTAGATTTAATTTTTACAGACTTATTGAGATTATATTCTCCAATAATATGAACTATTCGAAAATTTTCTTTTAATAAAAAATTAAGAGATTCACAAAAAATTTCATTAATAACCTTTGCACCTTGACTTCCTCCCATAACAATTAGAAGAGGACCTTTTCCTTTTGGCACCCATTTTGGTAAAGGATTAATTTTATAAAACTCCTCTCTCAGTGGAGTTCCCGTAAAAATAGTTTTGCAATTTTTTAAATAAGAATTTGTATTTTTAAATCCTAGAAGAACAAATTTACATAAAAAACCAAAATATTTTGTGACCATGCCTGGTATTAAATTTGATTCATGAATAATGACAGGTACTTTAAGTAAACTTGCTGCAAGAATTGTAGGAGCTGAAATATATCCACCAGTTGTAAATACTAAATTAATTTTTTTTTCTTTTATGATTTTGAGAATTTTAAAAGTTGAAAATAAAATTTTTAGATATTTAAATAGTATAAAAATATTTCTTTTTGGTGTTTCCAGCTTTAAAGTCAATAAATTATATTTTCTAGGTACGATTTTAGAGTCAAGTCTTTGTTGAACACCTAACCAATAAATATTCCAATCTTTTTCAACCTTTTTAGATAACGCTAAAGCAGGAAAAATATGACCTCCAGTTCCACTTGCAGCAATTAATAAATTATTTCTTTTTTTAGACATTAATAATTAAACAAGTAAAATAAAATTACAAAGTTACTAAGATGCATAATTTAAATTCTTTTTCAAAATTAGGATTATTTCTCTATATAGTTATTTATCTCATTTTTCCAAAATTAGCAATCACCCAAAATACAAACGTTGATATAAGAAAAAATCTTGAGAATGCATTAAATACAAGAAACTTAAAATTGATTAAAAACAATTTTAAAGAAGAAGAAAAATTAAAAATTCAAAAAAAATTTTCGGAAATAATAAAAGATTTTCCTAATTCAAAATGGGAAATTAAAAAATTTGGAGGAATTGATTCTAACGATAAAATATTTGATATCAAAGTTAATGGAGAGAAAATAGTTAATGGGGAAATATATTCTCTTGAATCTAATTTTAAGTATTTATTTTCTACTCATAACGACAAAATAAATAATGGGAAAATAAAAAATTTATTAACTACTATTAGAAATGACCAAAACAAAATAGATATTATTTTTAGAATTCCAGAAAAAGTTCTAACTGGTGCAAAATATGATATAGATATCATTCTAAATGAACCACTTGATGATGTAATTATAGCTGGTGGAATAATATCTCATCAGGATGAATCTTATCTAAAACAAGAAATAAATATTGAGCCTTTAGCCTCTGGAGGTATATTTAAAACTACTAGAGCTTCAGCCAAACCATCTACACAAATATGGTCAGGGATACTAGCTCATCCAAAAGGAATAATTTCTTTCACAAAAAGTGTTGAAATTGTTGAAAAAATATAATTTAAGCGTCTTTTAAAGCTGCTACCCCAGGTAAAGTTTTACCTTCTAAAAGTTCTAAACTAGCTCCACCTCCAGTCGATATATGTGACATTTTATCAGCCAACCCTGCTTTCTCAACTGCTGCCACTGAATCACCTCCGCCAATAATTGTACAAACCTCAGAGAAAGAACTTAAATCTGCCAGTGTTGTAGCTATTGCATTTGTACCTTCAGCAAATTTATCAAATTCAAAAACACCCATTGGACCATTCCAAATAATTGTTTTGCATTCAGCAAGAGCATTTTGGAAAACTTTGATTGATTGTGGTCCAATGTCCAGTCCCATCCAATCACCACTGATTGAATCTATTTGAGAGACTTTACTTTCTGCAGTAGGAGAAAACTCATTTGCAAGTAATACATCAGATGGTAACAGCAACTCAACTCCTTTAGTTTTTGCTTTTGCCTCTAAATTTCTTGCCAGCTCAAGTTTATCTTCCTCAACAAGACTCTTTCCAACATTTAATCCTCTTGCCTTATAGAAAGTAAAAATCATACCTCCACCAATAATGATTTTGTCGCATTTATCTAAAAGAGAATCTAAAACTCCAATTTTGCTACTTACCTTAGAACCTCCTACTATTGCTGCAAGAGGACGTTTTGGAGCATCTATTGCTCCTTGTAAATATTTCAATTCTTTTTCCAATAAAAACCCTGCTAACGAAGGCTCTAAAAACTCTGTAACGCCTTGAGTTGAAGCATGAGCTCTATGAGCAGCTCCAAATGCATCATTAACAAACATTTCTGCGTGAGAAGCTAAATTTCTTGCGAAATCTAAATCATTTTTTTCTTCCTCCTCATAAAAACGTACATTTTCTAGTAATAAAACATCCCCATTATTTAAATTGTTTGATTTGGCGAGAGCCTCCTCACCAATGCAGCTTTCAGTTAGATTAACTTTTTTTTCCAATATATCGCTTAATCTCGCAGCTACTGGCGTTAATCTCATTTTTTCATTAACTTTCCCTTTAGGTCTTCCAAAATGAGCAGCCAATATAACTTTTGCAGAATTTTTTATAAGATATTTTATAGTAGGGATTGCTGCTCTTATTCGAGTATCATCGGTAATCTGACCACTTTCATTTAATGGAACATTAAAATCAACCCTTACAAGAACTTTTTTTCCTTCTAATTTAGACTTATCAAGACTGGAAAGAGACAACTTCGACATTAAAACATCCTTTTTTTTACCATGAAACCCTAACGTTAATTTGAGCTTATTGGGTTAAAAAGTATTAACTATTACTTATGCCTTAATAAATTTTAAAAATTAGCAAGAAATATAAATTTTATAAAAATAAAAATTTTTTAATTTTTTTTACCTTATTATTAAATGTAATTACTTTTGAAATTGATAATAATAAAAGGTATAAGTAAATTTTTTTGGATTTAATCAAGTGGAAATACCTAAAATTCAATGGTACCCAGGGCATATTGCTAAAGCCGAAAAAAAACTATCTGAAATTATAAATAGAGTTGATTTAGTTATAGAAGTTAGAGATGCAAGAATTCCCCTATCAACAGGTCATCCGCATCTCAATCAATGGATCGCGAACAAAAAACATATCCTTGTGATAAATCGGGCTGATATGATCGCTACAGAAACTATAACTAATTGGAATAAGTGGTTTAAAAGAGATCATATATATCCTCTTTGGTGTGACGCAAAAAATGGTAAAGGAATAAAAGAAATTTGCGAATCTGCTAAGGATTCCCGATTATCAATTGACAAAAGAAGGTTATCTAGAGGAATGAAGATTAGGCCTATCAGAGCTCTTACGCTCGGTTTTCCTAATGTAGGTAAATCTGCGTTAATAAATAGAATCGCAAAGAAAAAAGTTGTAGAAAGCGCTAGAAAAGCAGGAGTAACACGTAACCTTAGATGGATCAGATTAGATAGTGGAATAGATTTGCTAGATGCCCCTGGCGTTATACCACCTAATTTAGAGAATCAAAAATCGGCACTAAATCTTGCTCTTTGTGATGATATTGGAGAGGCTGCTTATGAAATAGAAAGTGTTGCGATTGAATTTATAAAAATAATTTTTAAATTAAAAGAAAATAAAAATGCTAATATTTCACTATCAAAGATATCTGGGAGATATGGAGTTGATATATTAAAGAACTTTGATAGCCCTCATGAATGGATTGATCTTGTAGCCTTGAAACATACCTCAGGTGATAGAAGAAGAATGGCTCACAAATTGTTAGAAGATTATCGTAATCAAATGTTAGGAAAGATTGCTTTGGAAGTACCTATATGAAATCAAATCATGAAAATTCATTTGGAGTAGGGGAAGGTGAACTAATCGAAATTACTTATGAGATGTCTCTTCCTATGCGACTAGATAGGTGGCTTGTAAGCAAAAGGCCAGAACAGAGTAGAGCAAGAATACAACATTTTATAAACGCAGGATTAGTTCTTGTTAACTACAAAACTGCAAAAGCTAAAACCCCACTAAAAAAAGGAGATAACATACAAATTTGGATGACTCCCCCAGAACCTCTCATCTATTTGAAGCCAGAAGAAATGAACTTAAATATCCTTTTTGAAGATGAACATATCATTGTAATTAACAAACAATCAGGACTCATAGTCCATCCAGCTCCAGGGCATAAATCAGGAACCCTAGTAAATGGACTACTCTTTCACTGTAAAGACTTACCTGGAATAAATGGCAAGTTAAGACCTGGGATAGTTCATAGATTAGATAGAGACACCTCTGGCTGTATGGTTGTAGCAAAAAGCCAAGAATCACTTGTCAATCTTCAAATACAGATAAGAGAAAAAATTGCTTCAAGAAACTATATTGCGGTAATTCATGGAGTACCAAATAATTCAGAGGGTAAAATTGTTGGACATATAGGTAGAGATAAATTAAATCGATTGAAATATGCAGTAGTTGATGAAAATTCCGGGAGATATGCATGTACTTACTGGAAACTCTTAGAAAGATTAGGTAATTACTCATTAATGAGCTTCAAATTAGATACTGGAAGAACTCATCAAATAAGAGTTCATTGTGCACATATCAATCACCCTATTCTTGGTGATCCATTATATGGAAGATGTAAAAAGCTTCCTTGCAAATTAGATGGACAGGCTTTACACGCTATAGAGCTAGGACTTTTTCATCCCATAAATGGAGAAGAAATGAAATTTGAAGCAGAATTACCCCAAGAATTTCAGAAATTATTGAGGGTCTTAAAAAAATCAATTAAGGTTTAAGGAGCTATTTACTAAAGCTTTTGTAACATTGTTCTTAGGATTACAAAAAACAGTATCTGAATCCCCTTCTTCAATAATCTGTCCATAATTCATAACTAATAATCTATTACAAAAATTTTTTGCAATTCCTAAATCATGAGTAATAAAAATTATAGTTAAATCCATTTTTTCTTGAATCTTTCTAAGTAAATCAAGTATCTCAACTTTTACATATGCATCTAACATATTTACACTTTCATCGCATATGAGGACTTTTGGTTTGAGTAATAATGATCTTGCAATTGAAATTCTTTGTAATTGACCGCCAGACAATTGACTTGGGTAGGAGTTTAAGAATTCAGAATCTGAAGGTAGATTTAAATTTTTTAAAATTAGTTTAATCTCATTTTTTATAAGATTATTATTTGATATTTTTTGAATTAAAAATATATCCTTCAAAATATTTTTAATTTTCATTTTCGGATTCAAACTTGAAAAAGGATCTTGGAAAACTATTTGTATATTTTTAAACTTATTAGACTTATTTTGATTTAATTCTATATTTTTTTCATAAACTTTTATTTCACCTCCTCTAACCTTTAAAAGTCCAATTAAAGCTCTACATAAAGTGCTTTTTCCACTACCAGAAGATCCAACAATTCCAAGCACTTCATTGCGGTATAATTTAAAACTTACTTCTTTTAAAGCCTTATTCCATTTTGGGCGGAAAATTGAAGAATTTAATTTATACCAGTGTCTTAAATTATTAACCTCTAAAACAATATCATTTGCAGAGGTAACTTTTTTTGTTGGTTTCAAAGATATATTTGATGCATTTACCAATTTTGCTCCAATTTTTGATGTAGGAGATTGTAAAACTTCTTTTATATTTCCTTGCTCTTGAATTGATCCTTGATCCATTATCACAACTTTTTTACACCACTTTGCTGCAAGATTAATATCATGACTTATCAAAACCAAAGTAGTTCCAGATTTCTCACATAAAGAAAGAATTTGATTCATTACTTCAAAACTAATCTTAGTATCAAGACTTGTTGTAGGTTCATCCGCTATTAATATTTTTGGTTTCAAAGCTAAAGCCATTGCTATTGAAACTCTTTGTCTCATTCCTCCACTAAATTCATGAGGAAATGAATCTAATCTATCAAGATCTATTCCTACTTTTCTAAAATTTTCTTCAACTAAATCCTTAATAATTAAAGGGGGATTGTTTTGAAAGTGTGTTTTTAATAATTCTTTTAGATGATCTCCAACTGTCATTAATGGATTAAGTTTTTTTATAGAGTCTTGATAAATAAATCCAAAATTATTTCTCCTAAATAATTGGATTTCTTCTTTTTCAATTTTCGCGATATCTTCTCCAGATATTTTTATAAAACCATCAGTAATTGAACCTTCAGGAAGCATGTTTACAATTGTTTTTGCAAATGTAGTTTTACCGCATCCAGAAGGACCTATTATTGCTAAGTGATCTCCTTTAACAAGATCTAATTTAAAATTTTTTATGGTAGATTTTTTATTAGGACCATATTTTACATTTAGATTCCTTATTTCAAGAACTTTGCTTTTATTTATTTTCATAATTTTGTAGCAAATTTCTCTAGTCCTAAATAAAATAAATCTAAAGGAACATTATATGTCTGAGGCAACTGCGAATTCAAAAGAAAAAAATGAAATTAAAGTTTCAACAATCATTTTGCCTGAAAATAAAAATTATGAAAGTGAATCTTTGAAGTATGAGATAAAAATTCCTAATTGGCTACTCGAGAATGTTCAAAACTATGAAATATCAAATAATAAAAATGATGCAAATCAAAATCTTATAGTAAAAGCTTTCAAACTTGCTTATGAAGCTCACAATGGACAATTCCGAGCAAGTGGTGAGCCATATATAATCCATCCGATTGCTGTTGCAGATCTGCTTAGAGAAATAGGTGCAAGCGCAACAGTTATAGCTGCAGGCCTATTACATGATGTTGTTGAAGACACAGGAATTGCTCTTTCGGAGATTGAAGTTAATTTTGGCTTAGAAGTAAAAGTACTTGTAGAAGGTGTAACTAAATTAGGAGGTATTCACTTTAATAATAGAACAGAAGCACAGGCTGAAAATCTTAGAAAAATGTTCTTAGCTATGGCAAGCGACATAAGAGTTGTTTTAGTTAAACTTGCAGATCGACTACATAACATGAGAACAATTCAATGGCTTAATAAAGAGAGAAAGGAAAGAATTGCAAGAGAAACTAGAGAAATATATGCCCCTTTAGCAAACAGGTTAGGAATAAATAGATTTAAATGGGAATTGGAAGATTTAGCATTCAAATTTCTTGAACCAGATGAATATAAAAATTTAAAAGATCAAATTGCTGTTAAAAGAAGTGACAGAGAAAAAAGATTAGATGTTACTTTAAATTTAATGAAGGAAAACTTAATCTCATCAGGTTTAGAAAATTTTGAAATTACAGGAAGACCAAAACATCTCTATGGAATTTGGAGCAAAATGGAAAGACAACAAAAACAATTTAGCGAGATTTATGACGTTGCTGCTTTAAGAATTATTGTTAGCAATTCAGATAGCTGTTATAAAGCTTTAGCAGTCGTTCATGATACTTTTAGACCAATTCCAGGAAGATTTAAAGATTACATAGGTTTACCAAAACCTAATGGCTACCAGTCCTTACATACTTCTGTAATCGGAAGACATAGGCCTATTGAAGTTCAAATAAGAACCACCTTAATGCATCAAATTGCAGAATTCGGAATAGCTGCACATTGGCAATATAAAGAAGGTGGTTCACCTGCATCTAGTAATGCAGAAAGATTTAATTGGCTTAGACAACTAGTAGAATGGCAACAAGAAGGTAATGAGAAAGATCATAATGACTATCTAGCATCCATAAAAGAAGATTTATTCGATGAAGAAGTATTTGTGATCACACCAAAAGGAGACGTTGTTGGTCTAAAGAAAGGATCAACTGCTATCGATTTTGCATACAGAATACATTCAGAAATAGGAAATCATTGTAATGGAATAAGAATCAATGAAAAGCTCTCTCCTCTTTCTACATCATTACAAAATGGGGACTTTATAGAAATTTTGACTAATAATAATTCAACTCCAAGTTTAGATTGGTTGAATTTTGTAGTTACCCCAACGGCCAAGAATAGAATTCGGCAGTGGTATAAAAAAAGCCATAGAGATGAAACTATCAAAAGAGGAAAAGAACTGCTTGAAAAAGAAATAGGTCGCAATGGAATTGATTCATTACTTTCAAGTGATGCAATGAAAAAGGTTGCGCTTCGATGCAATTTAAAGACAACAGAAGATCTTCTTTCATCACTAGGATTTGGCGGTTTAACTTTACATCAAGTTTTGAATCGATTAAGAGAAGAAATAAAAATTCAAACAGAAGAAATTAAAAATGAATCTAATTCTGAAATAGCAAAAACTCTTATTAATAAAAACAATTCTATAATAACTAAATCTCACGCAACTAATAAATCACCAATCTCTGGGGTCGAAGGTCTTGATTATAGAATAGGGAAATGCTGCAGTCCACTTCCTGGGGAGGAAATAATTGGAACTGTCTCTTTAGGAAATCATGGTATCACTATTCATAGAAGAGATTGTGAGAATGTTATCCCAATACCAATAGAGAGAAGATTACCTGTTGCATGGAACCAAGAAAATAAAGTTCTTGACAATAAGTTTCCAATTCAACTCAGAATAGAAGTTATAGATAGAGTAGGAGTCCTAAAAGATATTCTTATGAGATTGTCTGATAAAGGAATAAATGTTAGTGATGCCAATGTAAAAACTGCTTTTGGTAAACCGGCCATAATTAATTTATGTGTTGGTCTAGAAAGTTATAGTCAACTCAACAAAACTATTGATCAAATTAAATCAATGGCTGATGTATTAGATATTGCAAGGGTAGGAATAAGTTAATTTAAAAAAAAGAATTTTAAAATACTCTTTTTTTTATTTTCCTTTTGTATAGCAAAAAAACTATCATGCCGGTAATAGAAGCCAATAATAATCCAACTAATGCTGAACCCAAAATTAACCTTAATGAAAAAACACTTCCTTGCTCCCATAATTCTTCTATCAATATATTTTTATCAAAAACAATCTCTGGATAATTTTTTAGAAAGAATGAACCCACTTTATAATTTAAAAAATATAGCGGTAAATAAGTAAAAGGATTACTTATCCAAGTGCCAATGGCAGCAAGAAAAAGATTTCCTCTAGCAACTCTTGCTAAAAATAGGCCTAATAAAGTTTGAAAACCAAAGAAAGGGAAGCATCCGCAAAAGACAC
The DNA here is from genome assembly GCA_003210895.1 of Prochlorococcus sp. AG-676-M04. Classification (GTDB taxonomy): domain Bacteria; phylum Cyanobacteriota; class Cyanobacteriia; order PCC-6307; family Cyanobiaceae; genus Prochlorococcus_A. The sequence goes on along the minus strand of QCUB01000014.1, from coordinate 24,258 downwards.
CAACTGCTAATCCTTTTGCATTAAAAAATGGAGTACCATCTTGTTTCAAAAATAATGATAGAATTTTTTTATAGTTAAGATTTTTTATCAACTTCATTCTTAAATCACAATCGAAAAAGTTTCCTTTGATAAGCCTACTTAATTATCCATAACATAGTGAGATATGGAATCCTTTGTCTATACTGAAGATACAATAGCAGCAATAGCTTCCGCTATAAGTCTAGGTAAAGGAGGAATTGCAGTTATTAGAGTATCAGGGAAAGAAGCAATAAAATCCTGCAAAAATATTGTAGAAACAAAATCTAAATATGCTTGGGAGTCTCATAGAGTTTTTCATGGCTTTATCAAAGATAATTCAGAAAATAAATATATAGACGAAATTTTAATTTCAGTTATGCGTTCGCCAAATAGTTTCACTGGGGAAGATATTGTTGAGTTGCACTGTCACGGAGGATTAATTGTTGTAAATAAAGTAATGGAGACATTATTAGCACATAACACTGGAGTGAGAATTGCAAATCCAGGAGAATTTAGTCAAAGAGCTTTTCTTAATGGCAAAATAGATCTAACCCAAGCTGAATCAATTAATCAATTAATAAATGCAAAGAATCTGAAATCAGCAGAAATAGCTTTTAATGGAGTAAAGGGAGAAATAACGAAAAAGATTGATGTTATTAAAAATGATTTAATCGAACAATTATCAGAGATAGAAGCAAGAGTAGATTTTGATGAGGATTTTTCAGATTTTAATTATCATGATTTTTCTAGGAATATTAAAAATATAAAAGAAAAAATAGAAATACTTATAGAAAATACAAAAAGAGCTTCGTATATTCATAATGGAATATCAATTGCTCTTATAGGTAAAACAAATGTTGGGAAAAGTTCTCTTTTAAATCTTCTCTCTAAAAAAGAAAAAGCAATAGTCACTAGTATTCCTGGAACAACTAGAGATACTATTGAAGTCAATTTGACTATAAAAAATATACCAATAAAAATAATAGATACTGCTGGCATTAGAGAAACAGATGAATATATAGAAAAAATCGGAATAGAGAAAAGCTTTGAAATGATTCAAAAATCAGATTATATAATATATTTATATAGCCTTGAAGAAGGATTTAATAAGGATGATGAGAAAATTATAAATACAATTCCAAAAGAAAAATTAATTACTATCTTGGGGAATAAAAAAGATTTAATTAATTCAAAAAAAGTAAAGAAAGAGAATTTATCGAACTCTATTTCAATGAGTATTAAAAATAATGAGGGTGAAAAAGATTTAGTTGAAAAGATAGTTCAAAAATGTGGATCAAAAGAATTTGAAAATATAGATATTTTTTTAAATGAAAGACAAATATCAAACCTAAATGATTGCCTAAAAAATTTAAATGATACTGATCAAATAATTACTAGTAAATTACCATTTGATTTATTATCTATCGAGGTTAGAGATGGAATAAAAAACTTATCGAGAATTACAGGTCAAGAATTAACTGAAGATCTATTAACTAATATTTTTTCAAAATTTTGTATTGGTAAATAAATTTTAATTAAATTACATACATTTATAAAGTAAGCTTTAAAAGTTAAAATAAAATTCGTTATAGAATTGAAATTTAGTGGATTTAAACTCTCCAAAGATATCTAGAATTATTGATGATTGGATTGAAGAAGATATCGGAAAAGGTGATCTAACATCTTCGGCAATTACCAAAACAACAGGAAAAGCCCATTGGATAGCAAAAGAGGAAGGAATATTTTGTGGCGTTGGAATAATAAAAACGATTTTAAAAAAAATTGACGAAATGATAGAGTGTAGATTTTTTATTAATGATGGCGACAAATTTTTGAAGGATCAAAAACTTATTGAACTATATGGACCGTCAAGAAGCCTATTGGCAAGTGAAAGAATAACTCTCAATATCGCAATGCATCTTTCCGGGATATCAACTTATACAAAGAATATTGTAGATGTTTTAAAAGGGACAAATATATATTTAGCAGATACAAGAAAAACTACTCCTGGTTTAAGAATATTTGAAAAGTATGCTTTTAAATGTGGTGGTGGGATTAATCATAGAATGGGATTATACGACGCTGCAATGATTAAAGAAAACCACATTGCATGGACTGAAAACTTGAACGACGCAGTTAAAAAAATTAGATTAAATACTCCATTTACAACTCATATTATTATTGAAGCCGAAGATATAAAGCAAGCAAAAGATGCAGTTTTAGCAGGAGCAGATAGTATTTTGTTAGATGAATTTAATCCTGAATTACTTAAAAAAGATATTAAAGAATTAAGAGAGATATCAAAAAATTACTCGAATAGATCAATGAGGAATCAATTAATCATAGAGGTCTCTGGAATTAATCCTAAAGACATTAGTAACTATTTAATTGATGGAGTTGATTTAATTTCAACAAGTTCTTCAATTACTAAAAGTAATTGGATTGATTTTAGTATGCGTTATATTAATTAAATGAATCGAAAAGTATTTTAATAATTCATGCAGGTAATTTTTAAAGAATTAACTCAAAGCTTTGAAGAAACCCTTCTAGAAAGTCTTATAAAAAATGAAAAGAAAGAAGAATTTGAAAAAATTCATAAAAATCTAATTAATCAAGCATCTAAAGAAGAATTTGGTGATTATCAATGCAATATATGTCTAGTCTTATCTAAGATTTATAAAAGGAACCCTAAAGAAATTGCCATTTCATTTGTTCAGGCCCTCAAAGAAAATAAAAAGATATGTGATTTGTGTGAAGATTTAGAAATTGCAGGACCAGGTTTTATAAATATAAAATTAAAAAATAATATTTTGATTGAAGAAATAAAATCTAATATTAAATGCCCTAGAGCTGGTGTCCCATTATCCAATAACAATAATAATCAATCCCCAAAAAAAGTTATAGTAGATTTTTCAAGTCCTAATATTGCTAAAGAAATGCATGTTGGTCATCTAAGATCAACAATTATAGGCGATTCGATTTCTAAAATTTTTGAATTAAGAGGATACATCGTGTTAAGACTAAATCATATTGGAGATTGGGGTACACAATTTGGAATGCTTATTACTCAGCTTAAAGATTTATATTCAAATAATCTTAAAGAAATAGATACGATCAAAATTAGTGATTTAGTTGAATTCTATAAAGCTTCAAAAAAAAGGTTTGATAATGAAACAGAATTTCAAAAGCGATCTAGAGAAGAGGTAGTTAAATTACAAAGTGGAGATAAACAATCAATTGAAGCATGGAAATTATTATGTAATCAATCAAGAAAAGAGTTTGATGAAATCTATAAAACATTGAATATAAAAATTAATGAAAGAGGAGAATCTTTTTATAATCGCTTTTTAAAATCAATTATTGAAGATTTAAATTACAAGAAAATTTTAGTAGAAGATCAAGGCGCTAAATGTGTTTTTCTAGATGGTATGACTAACAAAGAAGGAAATCCATTACCACTTATTATTCAAAAAAAAGATGGTGGTTATAATTATGCTACTACTGATCTTGCTGCTTTAAGATATAGATTTAATAAGGAGCCTGATGGAGATAATGCAACTAGAATCATTTATGTAACAGATCATGGCCAATCCAATCATTTTACAGGAGTTTTTCAAGTCGCTAAAAAAGCTAATTGGATCCCTGAAGATTGTGAAGTAAATCACGTACCATTCGGCCTAGTACAAGGAATAGATGGTAAAAAACTTAAAACAAGAGAAGGGGATACCATAAAACTAAAAGATTTATTATCAGAGTCAGTTCAAAGAGCAAAAGAAGATCTATTAAAAAGATTAGATAATGAAAGTCGTTATGAAACTGATGAGTTTATTTTAAATACTTCAAAAGTTATTGGAATTGGAGCAGTAAAATATGCCGATTTGAGCCAAAATAGAATCACAAATTATCAATTTAGTTTTGAAAAGATGCTATCCCTAAATGGCAATACGGCGCCTTATCTTTTATATACACTTGTAAGAATTTCAGGAATTAATAGAAAAAATAATATGACTGAAGATGCTGTAAATTCGGAATCTATTTCATATAGCCATGATTTAGAGTGGAAGCTTATAAGAAAATTACTTAAATTCGATGAAGTTATAATTTCTATAGAAAAAGATTTGATGCCAAATAGACTGTGTAATTATCTTTTTGAATTATGTCAGGCTTTTAATAGATTTTATGATCAAGTGCCCATTCTTAAGGAAGAAATGGATACTAAGATTTCAAGACTCAAATTATGTGCTTTAACTGAAAAGACTTTAAAATTGAGTTTAGAACTTCTTGGAATTGATTCCTTAGAGAGAATGTAATGAATGACTTTGATCAAATAAATAATCTTTCCCCTATCCCAAGAAAGGAAATAGTAAATATGCAATCTTATTCTGCACCTTTAGAAAACAGAAGAAATTTATTGCGTTTAGATTTTAATGAAAATACTTTAGGGCCAAGTCAAAAAGTATATGAAGCTATCAAAGATATTAAGTTAAATCAAATTTCAATCTATCCAGAATATAAAGTATTAAAAAAATTTCTTTCAAATCACTATTATGAATCAAGACAATTTGACTCTGAAGAGATAGGTTTGTTTAATGGAGCTGATGCTGCAATAAATGCTATATTTAATTCTTTTGGTGATAAAGATGAAATATTCCTGACCACAAATCCGACTTTTGGTTATTATTCTCCTTGTTCAGAAATACAAGGCATGAGAAAAATAACTTGTGCCTACGAAGGAGAAAACTTTCTTTTCCCAATCAAGCGATTTGAAGAAAAAATTATTAAATATAATCCTAAATTAATATTTATTTGTAATCCCAATAATCCTACTGGAACTGTTTTAAGTGCTCAAGAAATAATTAAATTAGCAAATCTTAATAAAAAATCATTAATTGTCGTTGACGAACTTTATGAAAAATTTAACGGAGATAGTCTACTACCAGTAATAGATTTTGAAAAAATTAAAAATATAGTTGTGATTCAATCCCTTTCAAAGACTGCTGGTTTAGCTGGTTTACGAATTGGCTTTGCATTTGGACATAAAAGTATAATTAAATATATAAATAAAGTGACAGGACCTTATGATGTGAACAGTTTTGCTGTTACTGCTGCATTAGCTGCTCTAAATGATAAATCTTATATAGAAAATTATGTTTCTGAAGTAAAAAAAGCGAGAGTATTAATTAAAAAAAAATTTGAATCTACAGCAATTAGGAAACATTTTGGTGGAGGAAATTATTTTTTAATTTGGCCAAACAAAAATCCAGAAATTTTGACAAGACAAATGAGAGAAAATGGTATCTTAATAAGAGAGATGAAAAACAAAAAAGATATTGAGAATTCTATAAGGGTTAGTATAGGAACTCAAGAACAAATGACTCTTTTCTGGAGTACTTATAAAAAATTAGATGTTAATAATTAATCTTTGAAAATATAAATAGTATTTTTATCAATTCTTTTTGAATCTATTTCGAACCTTTTACCAAGATATTTCACTTTAAAATCTTTCATATTTTCAAGAAAAAAATCAGCATTAGAAAAATCACAATTATCTCTAATATTTTTACCTTTCACAAAATGAACAGGAACAACAATTGAAGGCTTTAATGTTTTTACTATATCTGAAGCCTCGATACCGTTATAAGATTTTAATCCTCCACCTATTGAAATAAATAAAATATCAGGACGGGATAAAATAATTTGACTATTTATATGCATTTCACCAGCAGCTCCACCCATATGAACTATTTTTAAATTATTCTGCTCCCAACTCCATACCGTAGCCATCCCAAACCTTCTTCCCCCAACTCTGTCATGTGGGACCTCAATTCCATTTAATAATATATCTTCAAATTTATAAACTCCAGGTTCTACAAACATTAATTGATTATTTGGATTATATCCTTCATCAGCTAGTTTTGAACTAGCTAAAATAAAATCAGCCTTTACGCCTTTTGGCTCATTTAAATCACTTGCACAACCAATAGCCTTAAAAGGATTTATAAGAACTGATTTTTCTTTTCCTTTAATTAAAAAACTACCATGACCTAAACTTTTCAATAATAAATCACCTGCCATAACGGATGAAGGTATTAAAAATACAAATAATATAAAAAGAAAAAATTTTTTAAGTTTGATAATAATCATAGAAAATATTTATGGTTTAATTTTACTTCTGTTCGGCCATATTTAGAAAATTACTAATTAATTTATGACCAAATTGTGTTAAAACACTTTCTGGATGAAACTGAACACCATGTAATTTTTTATATTTTTTATGAGAAATAGCCATAATTGTTGAATCCTCTAGAGTTGCAGTTATCTCAAAACAAGATGGGAGAGATTCTGAATCTACTATAAGACTATGATATCTAGTAGCCAAAAATGGACTATCGATATCTTTGAATAATCCTTTTTTATTGTGAATAATTTTTGAGGTCTTTCCATGCATTAATTCTTTACCAACTATTACTTTGCCACCATAGGCTTGAGCTAATGCTTGATGCCCTAGACAGACTCCTAATATTGGAATTTCATTTGATAAGTTTTGGAGAATTGGTAGACAAATACCAGACTGATCTGGATTCCCTGGACCAGGAGACAATAAAATACCATCAGGATTAATATGACTTATTTCTTCTAAAGTAATTTCATCATTTCTTTTTACTAATAATTCTTTTGTTATGTGATGATCTACTGAAAGCTCCCCTAGGTATTGAACCAAGTTATACGTGAAACTATCGTAATTATCAATAACTAAAAACATATCTTTTTCAATTTTAAAATAATAGCTTTATTTTAGGAATAAATAAGCATAGACCAATAATAACAGAATTAATTGAGGCTAATAGTACCGCACCTGCTGAACAGTCCTTTGAAATTTTTGCTAGATTACTGAACTTTTTTTTAACCACTAGATCAACTAAAGATTCTATTGATGTATTTAATATTTCTAAAGTTAATACAGAAAAAATAGTCACCAGCATAATCAAATAATCGCTTTTATCAAGTTTAAGAATAGAAGCTAAGATTAAACTTAAAAGAGCAAAAAGAAATTGAATTTTAAAATTTCTTGAATTTTTTAATGTATATTTGATCCCGCTAAAAGCATATCTAAAACTTATTAAAACATTTTTAGATGTCCTGTATGATCTTCTTCCACTTTTAAAAAGTTTTGCTTTACTTTTCATTTTGGTATATTAATGAAATTTTTAATCTAATTTTGAAATTAAATATTCTTGAAAATTTAACATATTATCTAATTCATAATCATCATTATGTTCCCATCCCAAAAGATGTAAGAATCCATGACTTGCTAACCAGAGCATTTCTCTTTTAATAGAATGATTAAATTCTAAGGATTGTTGCAAAGCCGTTTCTAATGATATAAATAAATCTCCTAATTCAATAAAATTTAAATCTTTAGTAATATCATCATCGGAAATAATTGGGAAAGATAAAACATCAGTTGGACCAGATTTATTCATCCACTTTTGATTAATAGAAGAAATTTCATTATCATTGATAATCTGCAAACTTAATGAAAAACTTTTTTTGTCTAAAATAAAATTTGGGAAAGAAGTATTTTTTTCATCTAGAATTATTTTAATCCAACACAATAATACTTCTTCCCAAAAACCAGATTCAAAAATAAGATTATCTGGCTTATTTAGAAAAAGATCTGTTAAATCAGAAAAATCATTACATTTAAAAACTAAATCTATTTGTAAGTCATATAATTCTTTTTGATACATACTTTCATTAAACAGGCATATTAGGCTTTCCTAAAGTAGCTATTAAAATTAAAAGTGCGATCAAAATTAAAAAAGTAATTGAAAAATGAGAAATACTTTTAGAACCTTTCCTTACCATATTTCTCATAGCTAGTTTTATAAAACTAGGAGAAGAAACTTTTTTTTCTAAATTTTCGTTTTTATTTGCCATAAATTTATTTAATAGACTCTTTAGAATGAATATTTATACGTAATAATTCATGAATAAATTGATCTAACCCACCATTAAGAACACCATCTAGATCATTAGTCTCTTGCATAGTTCTTAAATCTTTGACCATTTGATAGGGATGAAAAACATAATTTCTAATTTGATTACCCCATGCAGCTTCAACAATATCACCTTTAATATCAGATATTTCAGCAGCTCTTTGTTCTTTAGCTATTACTAATAATTTAGCTTTAAGCAATAACATTGCTTTCTCCTTATTTTGTAACTGAGATCTCTCTTGAGTGCATCTTACAGCGATTCCTGAAGGCAAATGTACAATTCTTACTGCTGTTTCTACCTTATTAACGTTTTGTCCTCCAGCTCCGCCTGATCTACTAGTTGTAATTTCTAAATCTTTATCAGGAATATCTAATGAAATACTTTGATCTAATTTAGGCATGACCTCAACTCCAGCAAAACTAGTTTGTCTTTTACCATTAGCATTAAATGGTGAAATTCTTACTAATCTATGAGTACCTTTTTCATTTTGAAGATAACCATAAGCATATTTACCATTAACTTCAAAAGTAACGCTTTTAATACCTGCTTCCTCTCCATCAGATAAATCATTAATTTCTAAGCTCATTCCATTATTATCTGCCCATCTTGAATACATTCTTAATAGTACTTCCACCCAATCTTGTGCATCAGTGCCACCTGCACCAGCATTAATGGAGATAATAGCAGCTTCTTTATCATATTCACCACATAATAATCTTTCGAATTCCCACTTATCCAAATTCTCTCTTAAAGTTACTAACCCTTGATGTGACTCAACAATCATTTCTTCTTCAGGCTCTAAGGAATAAAGCTCAAGAGAAGCTTCAGCATCAGAAATGAACATTTTCCATTTATCTAATAATTGAAGTTGATCTCTAACATCATCAAGATTAAGCATATGTTTTTTTGCATCTGCCTGATTACCCCAGAATTCTGGCTGAGCTGCAATTTGCTCTAATTCTTTTCTCTTAGCTAATAAACTGGGGACGTCAAAGACAATCCTGAGCATTTCCCAGGCGCTTGGTTAACTCTGAAAGATCTTTTTTAAATTCTGTTATATCTATCAAAATAGAATTTAATTGTTATTTATAATCTAACAAGCACTTTTATTTAATAGTATAAAGTAAATAATTTTTTAAAAAAATGTCTAAAGTTGAAATTTATACTTGGCGATTTTGCCCGTTCTGTATTCGGGCAAAATCATTACTTGAGAAAAAAAATATAACTTTTACAGAACATAAAATAGATGGCGATGATAATGCAAGGAAACTTATGATGGAGAGAGCTAATGGCAAAAGAACAGTTCCTCAAATTTTTATTGATGACAAAAGTATTGGAGGTTGTGACGAACTTTATGAATTAGAAAAAGAGGAAAAACTGGACTTATTACTAAATTAAATAATATGAAATTTTTATTTGTAGTTGACCCAATAAAAAATATAAATCCATTAAAAGATTCATCTGCAGCATTAATGCAAGCTTCTTCTAAGAAAAAGATAGAAGTATGGACTTGTACTCCTCAAGATCTAGAGGCAAGAGGAGATGAAGTATGGGCATCTTCCTTAAGATCTGAAGTGTGTCCTTGGGTTTCTTTTAAAGAAAATAAATGTATCCCTCTTGCTGAATTTAATTGTATTTGGATGAGAAAAGATCCCCCAGTAAATGAGGGATATTTATATGCAACTCATCTTTTGGAAGTGGCCGAAAGAAAAGGAGTGAAAGTTATAAATAAGCCTTCCTCATTACGTGCTTGGAACGAAAAATTAGGAGCATTGAGGTATAGCCATTTAATGGCTCCAACAATAGTCGCAAGTAAAGTAAAAGACCTTATTAATTTTGCACAAATTAATCATGATGTTGTTGTTAAGCCACTTGGCGGCAAAGGAGGTCAAGGCGTTATTCGTCTAACTAAGGATTCTCCATGTATTAAAGCAATGATTGAATTAATAACATCGCAAGAAGAGTTACCTGTAATGATGCAAAAATTCATTCCCGAAGTAAAAGAAGGAGATAAAAGAATAATTATTGTTAATGGTGAGCCAATTGGATTAATTAATAGAATTCCTCAAGGTGGGGACTTTAGGAGTAATTTAGCTATGGGAGGTAAAGCAGAAAAAACAAAACTAACAGCTAAAGAAAAAAAAATTTGTACTGAGTTATCTCAACATTTCAAAGATGAAGGTTTATTCTTTGTTGGTATAGATGTAATAAATGGGATGCTTAGTGAAATTAATGTAACAAGTCCAACAGGATTAAGAGAGATAGAAAATTTATCTAACAATAGGGTTTCAGATCAAGTAATAGAAAAATTATTAGCAATTATTTAGTAGTTTTGGTAAAAAATATTTCCTTCACTAAAGATTTAAATTTAAGTTTAATCTCCTCAATTTCTTTGTTCGAGATAGAACCTTTTACTAACCCTGAACCAGCCGTAAATTCGAGATTTCGATCAATATAACGTGCTCCTCTTATAGCTACTCTGAATTCTGAATTTCCTTCAGAATCTACCCACCCTATTGGGGAAGCATAATTTCCTCTAGAAAATGATTCAAGTGTGTTTATCCAATTCATTGCTTCCTTTTTAGGAGATCCGCAGACTGCAGGAGATGGATGCAAAACTCTAAGTAAATCAAAAGGGCATATGTTATGAATCTTGGAGTAAATTAAAGTTTGTAAATGAGAAATATCTCCAAAAGAAGTTACCTTTAATGAACTTTTTGTATAGTTATTAATCTTTAAAACTCCCAGACATTTGATTAAATACTGTATTACATAATTATGCTCTTTAATATCCTTAGAGCTTTCCAAAAGAGAATCCGGATTTAAATCATTTGATATTGTTCCAGCAATAGCTTCTAAAATCAAATCAGGCTTCCTAAAAGAAAATAATTTTTCTGGCGATGCCCCAAATATAATATCTTTACTATTTCTCCTCCAAACATATCTACAAGTATTTGGTTGATTAGTTTTTAGTTTTTTCAAAATATTTATTAAATTTAATTTATTTTTAAATTTTATTTTGACTCTTGAAGCTAAAACTATCTTTTCTAGGTTACCTTCCTCTACTAATTGAATTCCCTTATTTATTAATTGCTTCAGATTATTATTTGATAATTCTAAAGAATTCAAAAAATAATTCATCGTAGGATAATCAAAACTATTTTTACATTTTTGATATTTTGAATTTAAAATCTGATCCCTTATTAACCAAAGTTCTTCAATTAATGTCCTCAAGGAAGATTTACCTTCGACATGGGCATTTATTCTTAACCAACAATTCTTTTTATTTTTAATAATCAATATTTTAGGTAAAATAACCTCTAAACCAGGAACCTCACATAAAGAATATTTTTTCTTTAGATTCTCCGAAAAGGAAAAAAAATAAATTATTTTTGAAAGCGCAGAGGTATTCGATTCATCAGTCAAATTTATTAAATTATTAAAGTTCTCAGAGTTAAATTCTTTCGCTACTTTAAATTTTGCAGGCCCTTCTAAAGTTAAATATTTACATTTCTCAAGAGCTATATATGACATTTTATTATCCTCTTCCCAAAAAGAAGAAAAAGAATATTTATCAATAAAAAATCCATATAAATCAAATAAATCAACATAAGGTATCTCAATACAAATACTTACTAATCCAGAATTTACCCCTTTCTTATCGAAATTGGAAAAAACACCTTTTAAAAAATCTGAAAAGTTTAAATTATTTTTCATCACTTATTGAAAATAACTAAAAATCATGCATTAAAGTAAAAAATGTAACTCAATTTATAAACTATATTTAATAATTATAGTTTTTCTTAACTGCATTAATAATGAATGAAAGAAATAAAAGCTTATGGAAACAAGCTATAAAATGGCCTCTTTATTCAGTAGCAATTTTACCAGTTTTTATTTCAGGAGCTTATACCCTCAACTCTTTCAAAAATGTCAAAATATCTAATTTAATAGCATTCACAATCGCTGCAATATTAATACTAATTTGGGAAAATCTAACTAATGATTTATTTGATTCAGAAACAGGAATTGATGAATTTAAATTTCATTCCATTGTAAATCTTGTGCGAAGTAAAACAATAGTTTCAATTACCGCTTATACATCTCTATTGATTGGATTATTAATAATTGCCATTATTTCAATTTCGACAAGCATAAATGTAATTATATTGGTTGGCGCTTGCTGCTTCTTAGGATATTTATATCAAGGACCACCTTTCCGTTTAGGGTACGAGGGTTTAGGAGAACCATTATGTTGGTTAGCTTTTGGCCCCTTAGCTTACTCTGCCGCTTTAATTGCATTAAATCCATCAGATATATACATGATTTCTATTCCTTGGAAAGAGTCATTATTACTTGGCTCAGGATCGTCATTGGCAACTACACTAGTACTATTTTGCTCTCATTTTCATCAGATCAAAGAAGATGAAGAACATGGTAAAAATTCACCTTTAGTTCGTTTAGGAGCGAAAAAAGGAGCTAAAATTATCCCTTGGATAGTTTTTATAATTTATTTTTTCCAACTTTTTATAATAATTAATGGATTTATTCCGATACTTTGTGTTCTTTTTCTTATAAGTTTTCCACAATCATTAAAGCTTATAAATTTGTTGAAATATTCATATAACAAACCTGAAGCAATAAAAAATTGTAAATTTATTGCTATCAAATTTCAAACGCTAAATGGTATTGGATTAATAATCGGATTAATTATAAATTACTTGATTTTTAAATGAACTTAACTTTTAAAAAAAAATCTTTTTTCTTTAAATTATCTTCGAAGGTGGATAATTCAAATACAACATATACATATAAATCTGGCTGGATAATTAAACTAAAAAATATGGAAAAGGAAGTTGGTTTTGGAGAAGTAAACCCTTTAAGAAAAAAAGATTTAGATAAATGTCAAATACAATTAAATCAGATTCCCAAATACGTAAATTCAAAAAATATATCTAAGTTAATAAATAGTTATCACCCATGCATTCAATCAGCAATCAACTCTGCATTAGCTGAAATTGAAAGAAAAATAAATTTTAAGGAAAATTATTACTTTAATGAAATTGATCAAACAGCTATACTTTTAAATTCTTCTAATGCCCTTCAAGAATTAATACTATTAAAAGGTAATAAACTTTTGAATAGAAAATCACTCACCATTAAATGGAAAGTAGGCATTCATGATAATTCCCTTGAAGAAAAAACTCTAATAGAGGTACTAAATCATTTAAGAAGTAATATTAAATTAAGAATAGATGCGAATGGATCTTGGAAAAGAGAAATAGCTAATAGATGGGTTGATATTTTGAAAGATATTGAAAATATAGATTGGATAGAACAACCTCTTTCTAAAGATGATATTGAGGGTTTAAGAGAACTTAATAAAAGGATGCCAATTGCGTTGGATGAATCACTATTAAAATATCCATATTTGATTAATGAATGGGATGGTTGGCAAATTCGAAGACCTTCTCAAGAAAGGAATCCTATGAATCTTTTAAAAGAGTTAAAAGAAAAAAAAGGTTTTAGATCCTTAAGCACTTCTTTCGAAACAGGCATAGGCAGGAGATGGCTTTTTCATTTATCCTCTATGCAGCTATTGGGACCTACTCCAAAAGTTCCTGGTTTAGCTTTGAAGAAAAATCCTAATTCTTTTCTTTTCCTAAATGATGCTCAAAAGATTTGGGATCAATTATGAAAAATAAAATTGATATTATTGAAGTTGAAAATAATGAAAAAGAATCTATAAAAAAAATTCTTGAAAATATAAAAGACAAAAAAATAACCTATATAAAAAATAAATCTTATAAAACCGAAGAAATATTAGAGACAATTGATATAACTGGACCTACAATTATCTTAAATAGTAGTGGAAGTAGTGGAAAGCCTAGAAAATGCATTCATAGTTTAGAAAATCTCAATTCATCTGCTAGGGCATCAGGAATTTGGCTTGAAAAACAAGGATTTAAATTACAAAACTGTTTAATTTTTAATACTTTACCTTTGAATCATATCAGTGGATTAATGCCACTTTTTAGAAGCAAAATATGGAGTTGTGACCATATCAATATTTCTCCTTCATTAATTAAAAAAACCAAGGAATTATTAGTCTTTACTAATGAGATAAAAAAAGAAAGGCAACATCTTATAACATCATTAGTTCCAACACAATTAAAAAGACTTTTATCTGAAAAAGATGGGATTAATTGGTTAAAGATTTTTGATTTAATTTGGATTGGTGGTGCATCTATATCTAGTGAAACTTCTAGAAAATGCAGAGTAGAAAAAATAAATTTAGCGCCCTGTTACGGATCAACTGAAACTGCAGCTATGGTTACAAGCTTAAAACCTAAGGAATTTTTAGAAGGAATTGATAATGTTGGAGAAATACTATGTGATGTAAATTTAAAAATTAGTAAAAAAGGTTTAATCCAAATCAAATCAGAAAGAATAGGAATTGAATTACTTGAAAATTCTAAAACTAAAAATTTCAAAGATAAAAATGGTTGGTGGGAAAGCAGTGATTTCGGAGAGATCCAAGAATTGAATAATTCTTTTTATTTGAAATTTATTAGCAGAATAGACAATGCTTTTAATTCTGGAGGTGAAACAGTTTTTCCAGAAGTAATTAAATTACGATTAAGTGAATTTATCTTAAATGAAAAAATACCAATAGAAAATTTTATGATTTCAAATATACCTAATAAAGAATGGGGAAATAAAATTAAAATCATCATTTATTTCAAAAAACAAACTAGTAAAACAAGTATTGAATATTCATTAAAACTATTAAAAAACTTTTCTAAAAATTGGCCAAAACATGAAAGGCCTGAAACCTGGAGTATTGGTAAAAATCAATCAGATTATATTAAAAAATCAAATTACACATTTGAAAAATATTAACTCACAATAATTAACACTCTTTTAAATTCGTATTTATATTGGATGCCTCTATCCACCTTTCGAGTTGATCAGGCAATTTAACTTTCAATTTTGAATCAGCATCTAAAGAACAATGGATAATTTTTCCCTCTGCAACATTAATTTCATCCTTTAAAAAAAAAGTATTTACTTGAAATAAGTGATTATTAATTTTTATGGGGAATATCCTAATTAAAAGTAAATCACCTATTTTAATAGGTGATAAAAAATTGGCTTCACAATTAACTATGGGACATATAATTTGATTTTTGTGAGAACTAGCATTCGGAAAAATATCTTGATTAGGAATACCATATATATCAATACTTTCTTCCCAACTTTCATGCGCCCATCTTAAAAGGTTATGAAAATGTATTACTCCAGCTGAGTCACAATCACCAAACCTTACTTTCCTTTTTAAAAATAACCAATTTTTAGGTTTCATTAAAAGGTTTACCTGTCTACAGAACCCATAATGACATCAATTGAGCCAAGAATTGCCATAATATCGGCTATCTTGGCTCCCTTTAGTATGTGAGGCAATATTTGAAGATTATTTAAATCAGCAGCTCTAATTTTAAATCTCCATGGTGTAACTTCATTATTTCCTTGAATAAAAACTCCTATTTCACCTTTCCCAGATTCTAATCTTGTATATAATTCCCCATTAGGGATCTTAAAAGTTGGCGCAACTTTCTTAGCTACATATTGATAGTCCATACCAAATATTGCACTTTTTTTATCCTCTGTAGACATACGTTTAGCTTCTAAATTTTCTGTTGGACCTCCAGGAATCATTTCGCATGCTTGACGAATAATTTTTAACGATTGTCTCATTTCTTGGACTCGGACTCTATATCTGGCGTAACAATCACCTTCTTTTTCTGAAGCAATTTCCCATTCAAAATCGTCATAACATTCATAACTATCAACTTTCCTCAAATCCCAAGAGACTCCAGAGGCCCTAAGCATTGGTCCAGAAAGTGACCAATTAATTGCTTGATCTCTTTCTATAGTTCCAAGACCTTCAATTCTTTTTTTGAATATGGGATTATTTGTTATTAATTTTTCATATTCATCGATCTTGGGAGCAAACCAATCACAAAAATCAATACATTTATCTAACCATCCATAAGGCAAATCACAAGCGACACCTCCTATTCTAAAAAAATTATTATTTATCAATCTTTGTCCAGTAGCAGCTTCCCAAAGGTCATAAATCATCTCTCTTTCTCTAAAGATATAAAAGAATGGGGTTTGAGCTCCTACATCTGCTAAAAATGGACCTAGCCATAAAAGATGATTTGCAATTCTATTAAGTTCCAACATTAGAACTCTTATATAACTAGCCCTTTTAGGTACAACAATATTCGCTAATCTCTCTGGGGCATTTACTACAATAGCTTCATAAAACATTCCAGCAGCATAATCCATTCTGCTTACATAAGGTACATACATAACGTTTGTCCTATTTTCAGCTATCTTTTCCATCCCTCTATGCAAATATCCAATTACGGGCTCACAATCTATTACATTCTCGCCATCAAGGGTTACAACTAACCTCAAAACGCCATGCATAGATGGATGATGAGGGCCAAAGTTGACCACCATCGGTTCTGTTCTAGTCTCTAGTTGAGCCATTAATAATTTAACCTCTATTTAAATCTTAGTAGAAAGTTATGCAAACTGACCTTTCTGATTCATCTTTATTCAATCATAAGTCAGTGATGACAGATGAGATTTTAGTTTCTGTAGATCAATATCCATTAATAAAAGACAATAAACTAACAGCTATAGATGCAACTTTAGGTGGTGGTGGACACTCATATCAATTATTAAAAAAATATCCTGATTTAAAAATAATTGGACTAGATCATGATCCATTCGCAAGGAAGTCAGCATTTAGTAAGCTTGAAGAATTTAAATCGAGGATTGAAATAAGTCCCTCAAATTTTGCTAACTTTGAGCCAAAAGAAAAAGTTTCTTTTGTAATAGCAGATCTGGGAGTAAATAGTAATCAAATAGATAACCCACAAAGAGGATTTAGTTTTCAAAAAGATGGGCCTTTAGATATGCGAATGAATCCTTTACTTGAGATGAATGCGGAGAACTTAATTGAGACTTTAAGTGAAAAAGAGCTGGCTGATTTAATTTTTAAATTTGGTGATGAAAAATTATCACGAAAGATTTCTTGGAGAATCAAAAAAGATCTAAAAGAAAAAGGCAAATATTCGGGTACAAAAGATCTAGCTTATTCCATTGCTGGTTGTTTCCCACCAAAACAAAGATATCGAAAAATTCATCCTGCTACTAGAACATTTCAGGCACTAAGAATTGCTGTTAATAAAGAAATCGAAGCACTAGAAAGATTTTTAGAGATTTCTCCAGATTGGCTATTACCTGGGGGAATAATTTCGATTATTAGCTTTCATTCAATAGAAGATCGACTAGTGAAAAATTCTTTTAAGGGTGATGAAAGATTAAAAAATCTCACAAAAAAACCAATTACACCAAATAAAAAAGAAATTGAAAATAATAAAAGATCTAGAAGCGCAAAATTAAGAATTGCTCAATTAACAAATTAAGATTTTAGCGTAATGATTTAATAGAATCTGTAATTATGTGAATTGATTGTTCAAT
This sequence comes from Prochlorococcus sp. AG-676-M04, assembly GCA_003210895.1. Lineage (GTDB taxonomy): Bacteria > Cyanobacteriota > Cyanobacteriia > PCC-6307 > Cyanobiaceae > Prochlorococcus_A. The sequence goes on along the minus strand of QCUB01000014.1, from coordinate 6,678 downwards.
ATCCTCTTTAGTAGTCATCAAACCAATACTTAATCTTAATGAAGCCTCTGCTTCTTTATAAGATCTTCCTAGAGCAAGTAATACATGCGAAGGCTCACCATTACTACACGCTGAACCACTAGAACATATTATTTTAGATTTCAAACTTTTATGCAATTTTGAACCGTTGACATCAAGTACTGTCAGATTCAAATTATGAGGTAATCTTTCTTTCATTGACCCATTAATTTCCACACCAGAATTATTGACTAATAATCCCTTCAAAAGTTTATCTCTATGAAAAAGAAATTTCTGAATATTCTTTTTTCGATTTAAAACTGCTATTTCTATTGCTTTAGTAAAGCCTACTATCAAAGGTAATGGTATTGTTCCTGATCTTAGACCAAATTCTTGACCTCCTCCTAAAACTAAAGGCTGCAGCTCAATATCTCTATCAATCAAAAGTATTCCTACCCCTTTGGGACCATATATTTTATGGGAGCTTATTGTTAACATGTTTGCTACTGAGTCAAGGCTATTTAACTCCAGACAACCTAAACATTGTGCATAATCAGAATGGAGAATTATATCCCTTGAACTGCATATTTCTGAAATTTCTTTCAAAGGCTGAATAACTCCTATTTCGTTATTTGCCATCATGATACTTACCAAAAATGTATCATCTCTTATACAGCTAACAAATTTTTCCTCAGAAACTAAACCATCTTTTTCTGGAGTAATTTCAGTAACGTTAAATCCCTCTTTTCTTAGTTGATCTAATGGCTCTAATACAGCTTTATGCTCAGTTTTTAGAGTAATAATATGACCATAATTTTCTGTTTCTTTATAATATTTTCTTGCAAAACCTAGCAAAGCCAAATTATTAGATTCTGTTGCTCCACTAGTAAAAATTACTTTCTTTTTTTTTAGAAATAAATATTCTTGTATTTTTTCTCTTGAGACTTCTAATATGGCACTTGCATTGATGCCTGCTAAATTTGATTTACTCGAGGGATTAAAAAATATTTCACTCCAATAAGGCGCCATAGAATTTACAACATCCTCTAAACAAGGGGTTGAGGATTGATAATCTAGTAGTATGGGAGTTGAAAGCATCATATTTAGTATATAAAATTATCATTAGGCTAAAGAAAATTTAATTTAAAATTAAAAAAATGAATGACAACAATCAATTAAATAATGACCCGATTAGAAAATCAAAAATTTTATTGGTAGATGATGAGCCTGGTTTAAGAACAGCTGTAAAAACATTTCTAGAAGACGAAGGGTTTGAAATCTTTATTGCGGTTGACGGAGAGGATGGCTGGGAAAAAGCTCAAACAATTTTTCCTGATTTAATTATTAGTGATATCATGATGCCGAGATCTAATGGGTATGCTTTATTAGAAAAAATAAGAGAAGATGAAAAGCTAGGAGGTACTCCAGTTATTTTTCTTACCGCAAAGGGAATGACTTTAGATAGAACCCAAGGATATCTTGCAGGTATTGATGATTATATTTCCAAACCCTTTGATCCCGATGAATTATCTGCAAGAGTTAAAAATGTAATTAATAGGCAAGAGCGATTACTCAAAGAAGCAGCACGATTTGCTGATATTGATGTTAGTAAAATGGCACAACAAATCACTGAAATAAAATCTATGCTTACAGATCAAAATCCATTAAATCAAGAAAGTTCTATAGATATTCCTAGTTTTACGCCAAGAGAAGCAAGTGTGCTTCAACTTGTAGCAGAGGGTCTTATGAACAAAGAAATTGCTAGACAACTTGAGACCTCTATTAGAAATGTTGAAAAATACGTAAGTAGGCTTTTTATTAAAACAAATACATCTAGCAGAACTGAATTAGTCCGTTATGCACTTGAAAATCATCTAGTAAAATAATTTATTTCACTTTCTTAAATTCAATTAATTTAGAAAAATAAAATGGAGCCTGATTTAGTTTCTTTTGAACTACAGTAAAACCTTTTTCATTAGCAGCATTAATAATCCCACTTTCTCTTAATGTATAAGCTCTTGTAGTTTTACTTGGTCCAGGAAATAACTTTCCGATATTCTTTAACACAGCCAATATTGGCGTATAAGGAGCAAAACTAACTATTAGCTTTTCTTTACTCAATTCACATAAATGTCTGACCATGTCTTCAGCAACTGGTTGCGGGTAATGAATAAATACATCTAAACAAATGACAATGTCGAATAAACCTTTTAACTGTTCAAGATCACTAGTGAAAAATTTAATTTTGCTTTGATTTAGACCTAATTCGTTGATACGTTTCTTTGTTTCTTTAATCATTTCAGAAGATATGTCACTGACCTGCAAATCTTTTATACCAAGTTTTAGTAAAGGAATTGCTAGACTTCCAACGCCACAACCAGCATCACAAAAGGTCTTACTTGTTAAATCAGAGTAGTTTTTTACATATGAGACGACATCATCGACAGTCTTTTGATGACCTTTTCTAATATTTTTCTGTACAGTGTTGATTTCTGCTGATTTACTATAAATTTTTTTCCATCGATCAAAACCAGTCCCATTGAAATACTCCCTAACTTCGCTTTTTTCGAGATTCTTATTAGTCGTCATAACAATTCATACAAAATTGGTCTTTTTAATACTAACTAACTAGCGCACAAGTAATTGCACGTCATTATAAGAAAAGCATTGATTTGTTATTTTGTCAGACTTGAATTCCAGCAATATTTATAAAATTGCTTTAGTAATGGGCAGTGATTCAGATCTAAAAACTTTGAAACCTGCAATAGATATAGTTAATGAATTCGGAATAGAAGCTGAAGTTTGTATACTTTCTGCACACCGAACCCCCATAGAAATGATGGAATATGCAAAAAAAGCAGAATCAGAAAACATAAAAGTTTTTATAGCTGGGGCAGGCGGAGCTGCTCACCTACCAGGAATGATAGCTTCGCTAACATGTATACCTGTCATAGGCGTGCCTGTAGAAAGTAAAACTCTGAAAGGAATTGACTCCCTACTATCAATTGTTCAAATGCCTGCGGGGATTCCCGTAGCAACAGTGGCCATAAACGGGGCAAAAAATGCTGGTTTATTAGCAATTCAAATTCTTAGTTTATTTGATGAATCTTTAATAGTAAAAATGAAAAAATTTAGAGACAATCTTCATGCACAGGTAAGAACTAAAAATAGTAAATTATCTTCTTTAGGGGCTGATAAATACCTGAAAACTGAATAAAATAGTTTTTTATCAATTAAACCCTTGTAAGTAAATTCTGTTCTCTAAGGTAATTAATGACTTTTTCAACAGAATCATTTAAACCTAAAGAACCTGTATCAACAAATATTTCTGGATTTGCAGGAGCCTCATATGGACTAGATATCCCAGTAAATTCTTTAATTTCTCCCAAACGTGCCTTTTTATATAAACCTTTAGTATCTCTACTCTCACATACATCAATGTCTGCAGCGCAATATACTTCAATAAAATCATTTGATCCAATAATTTTCCTAACCTTATTTCTATCACTAATGAAAGGGGAGACAAATGCTGTAATAGTTATGATTCCGGCATTCATAAATAAATTAGCTACTTCTCCTATTCTTCTTATGTTTTCTTCTCTATCTTCATCTGAAAATCCAAGATCCTTGCATAAACCATGTCTAATATTATCTCCGTCTAGTACATAAGTTGATAAACCATCCAAGTGTAAAATCTCATTTACAGCATTGGCTAAGGTACTTTTCCCAGAACCTGATAAACCTGTAAACCAAATTACCATTCCTTTATGTCCTCTCATTTTTTCTAGCTTATTTCTATCAATAGTTAAATTGTGCCATTTTATATTTTTTCCTGAATTTTTCTGATTTAGATCCGTCATCTTTTTATGTTTCTAAAAGTAGAAATCTATTTTAACTCTTGACTCATAAATTTTGAAATCCTTCATTGCGAAGAAACTCAATTGATTTATTAACCATATCTCCTTGTAATTGAATATCTTCACCTATTACAGTTCCTCCAGTTCCACAAAACACTTTCATTTTTTTTAGTAATTCTTTAACTTCTGTTTCACTTCTAATAGCTAAACCTTTTATTAAAGTGATAGTTTTTCCTTTTTTACCTATTTTTTGTTTTGAGATATTTATTTTTGATTTTTTTTTTAAATTCTCGTCTTTAGGTTTTTCTTTATAAATATTTTCCTGATTATCAAATTCAATCCAATTTTTTTTTTCCATTATTCTTTATATAATCTATAGTTAGTTAATACTTATACTATAAAAAATTGGTAAGTACAATTTCCCTTAATGATCAAAATAATAACGATGATTTAAATCAACCTTCAAAAGAGGGGAGATTTGGAATATATGGAGGTCAATATGTTCCTGAAACACTAATGCCAGCTCTTTTTGAACTGGAAGAAGCAGCATCTGATGCGTGGAAAGATAAACAATTTGTTAATGAATTAAAGCATTTGCTAAAAACTTATGTAGGAAGAGAGACCCCATTATATGAAGCTAAAAGACTTACTGAACATTACCAAACAAAAACCTCCAATAGCAGGATATGGCTCAAAAGAGAAGACCTAAATCATACTGGTGCTCACAAAATTAATAATGCATTAGGGCAAGCTTTATTAGCGATAAGAATGGGTAAACAAAGAATAATTGCAGAAACAGGTGCTGGGCAACACGGAGTTGCAACTGCTACTGTTTGTGCCAGATTTGGCTTGAAATGCATTATCTACATGGGGGCAGAAGATATAAAAAGACAATCATTAAATGTCATTCGGATGAAACTTTTAGGCGCAGAAGTCAAAGTTGTCACTTCAGGTACTGCAACTCTCAAAGATGCAACTAGTGAAGCTATAAGGGATTGGGTATCTAATGTAGAAACAACACACTATATTTTGGGTTCAGTTGCCGGTCCGCACCCATTCCCAATGATTGTTAGAGATTTTCATGCAGTTATAGGAGAAGAAGCTAAAAAACAATGTCTAGAATCATTTGGATCATTACCTGACATTTTGCTTGCTTGTGTAGGTGGAGGTTCAAATGCAATGGGTCTTTTCCATCCTTTCGTAAAAGAAAAATCAGTTCGACTAATTGGAGTTGAAGCGGCAGGAAGCGGTGTCAATACTGCAAAACATGCCGCTACTATTACTAAAGGATCCGTAGGAATTTTACATGGATCAATGAGTCTTCTTTTACAAGATAAGGATGGTCAAGTACAAGAAGCACATTCTATAAGTGCTGGTCTTGATTATCCTGGTGTTGGTCCTGAACATAGTTATTTAAAAGATATAGGAAGAGCAGAATATGGCTCTGTTACTGATGCAGAAGCTTTGGACGCTTTGAAACTAGTGAGTGAACTAGAAGGAATTATCCCTGCACTCGAAACAGCTCATGCCTTTGCATGGTTAGAAAAATTATGTCCTACCTTAGATAAAGATACAGAAATAGTAATTAATTGTTCTGGTAGAGGAGATAAAGATGTTAATACTGTCGCATCATCTTTGGATATTGAGTAATTAATATCTAGGGATTGTTTGATCAATATACTTACTCCATCCATCTATACCTTCTTCAAGGTTCCAAATCTCTTTTACGAGATTGTTATCTAATGACCATTGTCCAAAATTATAACTTCTGATACCGGCATGACAAAGAACAACAAACTTTTTATCTTTTGCATCACTAATTTTTGTTTTGACATACACTGCCGAAACTTTACTTATTGGTAAATGTAAAAATTCCCTAGGGAAACAAGCAATTTCGAGTTCTGAATCCTCTCTAACATCAATAATAATAGGATTTTCATCTTCAGAATTAAACCATTCATTAAGCTCAAAAGCATTTAAAGTTTTCGGATAATTTCCCAATTGTTAAAATTAAATATTTGTTATTAACAATTTTATAAGTAAGGTTGCAAGAACATATTTTTTGTTAAAAATAAAAATAAAAATGAATATTAAATATCTAACTTTAATAACAATATTGTCTTTATGCTTTATTTTTGGATTTGAAGAAATTTCTTATAGTTTAAATAAAGGAAGCCAAGATGATATTTCAGAATTAAAAATTTTGAAGTACCTACCGAAAAATAATAAAACATTCTTCATTTCAAATACTAAAAGTTCAAAAATCACTAACGATATAAGAAAAAACTTTGAAACAAAAAATCAAGATGAGCTTGTTTTGATAAAAAATAGTATTTTGGCTTACTTAGGCATAGATTTAGGTAAGAACAAATTAGGAGATATTTATAATAATGAATTTGCAATAACTACCTACGATAATAAAGAAAAAGATATAGATGATATTTTAATAGTATTCAAAATTAAGGAAAAAAAAGATATAGATGATATTTTAAATCTTCCCAATAAAATTGATGAGCCTGATAAGTTGATTAAAATATATAGAAAAAATAAATTAAATTATTTAAAATATATCTATCGAACTAATGATAATTATATTATTACTTCCTCAAATAAAACCATAATACTTGATGCATTACAATTAATTAATACTAATAAAAATATAGAAAATAAATATATCTTTTCTAAAGAAGTATTGAATAATTTTAAAAATGAACATAATATCTTTTTAACTAATAATTTCAAAACAAATGAACTATTAAATAATAAAAACTATCCAATAAAAAAAGAGGACTATTTAGTAACTTTATTTAATTTTAAAGATAAA
>QCUB01000013.1 GCA_003210895.1 Prochlorococcus sp. AG-676-M04 | reverse complement strand
TATTTTTGGATAAATTTAATAATTGTTGTTGATCAGGAGTTGTTTTTTCTTTAGATGGCAAAATTAATAAACATTCTGCTAGAAATATTGATTTGTCCTTAAAAACATTTAAAAGATCAAGGCATTTTTCTAACTCATTAAATATCACTATACTTTTAGTCAATTTTCATTCCTCAAATGTTGGTTTGTTGATTCAAATTAATAAAACAAGATATCTCTACTATAGATTAAGTTAAAGTAAAAAAATTAAAGAACAACTCTTTAAATGACAAAAGTTTTAATTACAGACCCCATTGATCAAACGGGAATTGATATTCTTTCCCAAGTCGCTCAAGTTGATCAGAAGATAGGAATCTCGAACTCTGAATTGGCATCTATTATCCATGATTATGATGCTCTTATGATACGCTCAGGCACTCAAGTTACAGGAGATATTATTAATTCTTCTAAGAAACTAAGAATAATTGGAAGAGCTGGTGTTGGTGTAGATAATGTGGATGTTAAGGCGGCTACTCAAAAGGGGGTACTCGTTGTTAATTCTCCGGGAGGGAATACCATAGCTGCTGCCGAGCATACAATTGCAATGATGTTGGCATTATCAAGAAATATACCAATTGCAAATAGTAGTACTTTTTTGGGTAAATGGGAAAGAAAAAAATTTGTTGGTAATGAGTTGTTTAAGAAAAAGCTAGGTGTTGTAGGTTTAGGAAAAATAGGAACTCATGTAGCAAAAGTTGCCAATGCTCTTGGAATGGATGTTTATGGATATGATCCATTTGTTTCCTCAGAAAGAGCACAACAATTACAGGTCAGATTGTCCGAATTAAAAACATTGTTTGAGGAATCTGATTATGTAACTTTACATTTGCCTAGGACTTCAGAAACAGAAAACCTAGTAAATATGAAGGTGCTTAAAAGTATGAAAAAAAATGCAAAATTAATAAACTGTGCGCGTGGTGGAATAATTGATGAAGAAGCTTTAGCTGAGGCACTTAATAATTCATTGATAGGAGGAGCAGCTATTGATGTGTTTGCTAAAGAGCCATTAGACTCCAATTCACCACTACTTAAAGTTGATAAAAATTTAATCCTTACACCTCATTTAGGAGCATCAACTAGGGAAGCTCAAGAGAACGTTGCTGTAGATGTTGCTGAACAAATAAGAGATGTTCTTTTGGGACTTTCTGCAAGAACAGCAGTAAATATTCCGGGTTTAAGTCCTGATATTATGGATAGCCTTAAACCTCATTTACAATTAGCTGAAACAATGGGCCTTTTAATAAGCCAACTTTCTGGAGGACAAATTCAAAAGTTAGAGGTAAGGCTTCAAGGTGAATTTGTGCAGCACCCTTCACAGCCTTTAATCATAGCCAGTTTAAAAGGTCTATTAAGTAAGGCTCTAGGAGATAGAATAAATTATGTTAACGCTTCTCTTGAAGCAGATTCTAGAGGTATTTCAGTTGTTGAAAGTAAAGACGAGGCTAGACCGGAATTTGCTAGCGGGTCACTTCAATTAACTACATTTGGAGATAATGGTGAGCATAGTGTTGCAGGAAGTATTTTTGCTGATGGCGAATTGAGAATAATTAGCATTGATCAATATCCAGTTAATGTTTCTCCAAGTAGATTTATGCTTATAACTAGGCATAGAGATATGCCGGGCATTATTGGAAAGTTAGGTTCCCTTCTAGGGGACCACAATGTCAATATTGCCTCAATGCAAGTTGGTAGAAAAATTGTAAGAGGAGAGGCTGTTATGGTTTTAAGTATTGATGATCCTATTCCTACAAATTTGCTTGAATCAATTCTTGAAGTTGAGGGCATCACTAGTTCTGATCCAGTAACTTTATAAATAATTTGAGTAGTTAATGGAAATAAAAAATTGGTATGAACTTACCTTTGAAATAGAAACTAATTTAGAAGAAATTATTATTTGGAAATTAAATGACTTAGGTATATCTAGTTACGCATTTGAAATTTTATTAAATAATAAAAATAATAAAAAAGTAATAATTTGGCTTCCAAATTTAAATTGGCCAGAAAGTTTAAGAATTAAACTTGTAAGAAATATTAAAGAGGTTTTAGATAAAAACAATTATCAAACCAATTGTTTTGAGTGGAATCTTATTGAACAGGAAGATTGGATATCAAGTTGGAAGAAATATTGGGTACCAGAACTTGTAGGGGATAACTTACTTGTCTTACCTTGTTGGCTAGAATTACCAGAGGAATATAAAAATAAGAAAGTTATCAAAATAGATCCTGGAGCAGCTTTTGGTACAGGAAGTCATCCCACGACATCTCTTTGCTTAGAAGAATTGGAAAAGATTTCATTATCTAGCAAGAAAATATTAGATATAGGTTCAGGTAGCGGTATTTTAAGTATTGCCGCTAGATCTTTTGGGGCTAGCAAGATTTATTCTATTGATAATGATTATCTGGCAATAAATTCTACTGAGTCTAATTTTCGGCTGAATTTTGGTAATCTTGATAATTTAAAAACATATCTAGGATCATTTGATGGGTTGGTTTCAAAATATACTTTGAAAAATTTTGATTTTATTTTATGTAATATTCTTGCAGAAGTTATAAAAGGCATAATCCCTGACATTCGTAATTGCCTTAAAATTGATGGAGAAGTAATTTTAAGTGGTATCTTGAATTCACAAAAAGATGAAATTATTAAATTATTAAATGCTAGTAATTTACGAATAAATGATGTATCTTCTAAAAAAGATTGGGTGTGCATTACAGCACAAAAAATCCCCTAATCTTACAAATACATAAGTTTTTCTAATGTAACCCCCTTTTTTCATTGCATTGTTTCATTCTTTACACCCTTTACACACAAATGCTTACAAACAATGTTAAAAAAGTATTAACGGTAAATTTTTTACCATCAATTTTTAATTTAAATGGCTTCTTACAAAGTTACACTTATTAGTGAAAGTGAAGGTCTCAATTCTACGATTGAAGTACCTGATGATCAGTACATTTTAGATGCTGCTGAAGAACAAGGTGTTGATCTGCCATACTCTTGTAGAGCAGGAGCTTGTTCTACATGTGCAGGTAAGATCACATCAGGTACTGTTGATCAATCAGACCAAAGTTTTTTAGATGATGATCAATTAGAAGCTGGTTTTGTTCTTACTTGTGTTGCATATCCATCTTCAGATGTAACAATTACTACTCATGCTGAAGAAGAGCTTTATTAATTATAAAAAATAACTTTAGTTAGTTGTTTTATTAAAATTTTTCTGCCATTCTCATATGAGGTGGCTTTTTTTTTGCGATAAATGAATAAATTTGAATTTTTTAAAACCGGTGCAATCCAATCAAGTTACGGTGGTCAATTCAGTTATAAAGTGATTGGCCCATGTTGCAGGCTATATGACAGAGAAGAGTTGCCTTGGCCTTGTTCTAGGCTTGCCTGGCGCAGTAAAGAGCCAAGTTGGAGAAGAATAGGAGCTAGATTTGTAGCAGATATGGCCTCAAGGAAATGTCCATCGTATTCAGTTCAAATTTTAGAACCAGGATCAAAACCTGTAGAGACGGTAATAACACTATTCTCAAAGAAGTTTTCTTCAGAAATTCAAGAATGGTGGTACAGCAAAAAACCAGGCTCAAAAGAACCTGGTAATGTGTTGCCAGAAAGTATTTAAAGTATTTTTTTAAGCTTTTGGTTTTGGAGGCATATAACCTCTTAAACCTGAGCATTCAAGACTGTCAACTGTATCCACGCCAGTTTTTGAATTAGTACCTGTGGCTCTCTCACATAATGATTTCCTCTCAGAAAGATCAAGATTGGCGTCAGTAAAGTCTGTTCCGTCTATAGTTGCCCCATTAAAAACACTTTTCATTAGCTCTCCATTTGTAAGATTTGCATCTGATAAATCAGCATTATCAAAACGTACGGCATAAGCAATAAGATCTTTCATGTTTGCGCCTTTGAAACTAGAGTTCTTGGCAGTTGTTACGCTCATATAGGCACCTTGTAGGTTGGCTTCGCCTAAATCTTGATTAGATAAATCATATTTTACATATTCATTATTTTGAAGATCTGCACCATGAAGATCTTCTTTCAATCCATCTACCGATGAAGGATCACTTGGATAAAGTGCATTTGCAGAGATTGGATTAAGAAGTAAACCAATAATCAATGGAAGAAAAATAAGAAGTCTTTTGAAAGACTTGTTTAGTGATGAAAAAATAGAAACCATTTCGATCGACATCAAATTAAAAAAAACCATATGACTATTATTTCATGGGTTGGTCATTTACAACCCTACTGCTCACGAACTGTTGCAGTTTATCTAATTTCGGCAGTTAAAAAATCTTTTGCGAGATAAGTATTAGGAAAGATATTTTGTGCTTCTTTTAGCAAATCGATTGGCTTGATTGGACTTCTTTGAGTATATCTTGGACTAAAATGTGTGATGATTAGTTTCTTTGCGTTAGACAAAAGTGCAGTTTTTGCGGCCATTATTGTTGTCGAATGTAATTTTTCATATGCCATTTTTTCATCTTCTTTTGAAAATGTAGATTCATGGACTAATAAATCAGCATTTTTGGATAGATTTACAGCTGATTCGCTAAAAACAGTATCAGTACAATAAACAAAGCTTGCACCTTTTCTAGGGGGACCACAGAAGTCCTGCCCATTCAAAATTCTGCCATCTTTTAATTCAATTGTTTTACCTTCTTGTAATTCTGAATATATTGGCCCAGGAGGTATTTCAAAATCTTTTGCTTTTTTGACATCGAATATCCCTGGCTTATCTTTTTCGCTAACGCGATAACCATAAGCAGGTAGTCTATGCTTGAGACAAGCAGAACGAACTTCTATTTTATCGCTTTCAAATAAAACTTTATTTAATGAAGCGAAATCTTCAACTGCTATAAAATGCAAAGGAAATGACAATTTGCAATAGCTACTATTAAGTGCAGAAATTACAAAACTTCTTAACTCTGAAGGACCATAAATCTCAATACCATTGCTATTCCCTGATAACCCTAATGTAGCCAAAAGGCCAGGTAAACCATAAATATGATCACCATGCATATGAGTAATAAATATTTTTTTGATTTGTGAAGATTTAATATTGCTCTTCATTAGTTGATGCTGTGTTCCTTCTCCGCAATCAAAAAGCCATACTTCAGCAGTTTGAGATAATTTAAGGGCTAAGGAAGAAACATTCCTTGTTAAGGTGGGGACTCCTGAACTTGTTCCCAAGAAAGTAATGTTCACTTATATTAATATTTTTATTTTGATTTCTAGAATTAATTTAGACTTTTAGTCAAACTTAGGCAAATACAAAATTTGTTTTTCAAACATAGTGGTTTTTAAATTTATAAAAAATTCTCATAAATTTTGTTTGATAGGCATTATCGTTTTTAGTTTTTTTCAGAAGCAAACCGTATATGCCTCTAGAGAGCCATTAATCAGAGTTCTAATATCAAAAAACAAGAATTTAAGGATAAGATCAGATAGATCAATTCCATTAATTATCAAAGGACAAAAATTCTCAAATAAAAAAATCAAAGGTTTAACTTTAAAAAGTGAAAGTAATAAAACAATAATATTTTTTGATAAGAATAAACAAAAAATATATGATTTAAAAAATAAAGCAAAAATCGTAGTTAAATCTTCTGATGGCAGAGGTATTTGGGTTGGTCAGAAAAGATATTCAGGGATATTAAATCTATTAGTTCATGATTCTCAGATATTAGTGATTAATATCCTAGGGATTGAGAAGTATCTGAGTAGTGTAGTTGGCTCAGAAATGCCAGCAAAATGGCCTTTAGAGGCATTAAAAGCTCAGGCTATTGCTTCAAGGACTTATGCGTTAAAACAGAAAGGGAATATGATTTATGATATTGACTCTACTCAGAAAAATCAAGTTTATAATGGGTTGGAATCAAGAACATATAAAACAACAAGGGCAGTAAGAAGTACAAAATCGTTAGTTTTGACATATAAAAATAAATTGATTAATGCCCTATTTCATAGTAGTTCAGGAGGTATGACAGAAAATAGTCAAGATGTCTGGAAGAATGAATTTCCTTATTTATCTAGCGTTAAAGATTTTGATAAAAATAATCCAAAACTTGCATGGCAGAAAAAATTCTCAAATAGAGAATTACAAAAATTATTTCCAAGTATTGGAGGAATAAAAAAAATTGAGATTTTAAATATAACTAATACTGGAAGAGTAAAAAATGTAAAACTTTTTGGAAATTATGGTTCTGATCAAATATCAGGGGTTGATATTAGAAAAATAATGAATCTTAAAAGTACTTTAGTAAGATTTAAATTTATTGAAGATAATGCAACTGAATCAAATAATAAGAATCGTAAACTATTATCAACCAATAATTTAGAAAATGAACCTATAACCCATATTGTCAAAGCGGGTGAGCGTTTAATTGATATTGCTTTTCAAAACAATGTAAATGTTAATGAAATAGTAGCCTTAAATAATATTAAAGATGCTTCATTAATTAATGTAAATCAAAGATTATTAATTCCAAGAAATACCCTTAATACATTATCAAATTTAGAAAAAACTTTGTTAATTTTTGGAAGAGGATCGGGACATGGTGTAGGGATGAGTCAATGGGGTGCGAGATATATGGCTACCAAAGGAGAAAAAGCTGAAGAAATTTTGAAACATTTTTATAAGGGGGTTAAAATAAAACCTTTTAAAAAGTATTTTTTATAAAAAACTATTTTGCATTAAGAACTAATTTGGGATGTAATTGAGTTTTTGCTTCATTCATAAAACCTATTCCTAAAAGGAGTTTCTTATTGTCAATAATTTTTATTGGCTTTTTGTAATCAAATGAGCAGCTTTTAACAAAATTATTAGGGTCGAATTTAATAGCTCTTCCTGTTTGCCAAAAGTTAATTTCTTCTTGATTAGTTAAAACTAGTGTTGAAATATGATCTAAAGCTAAAATTGTAGGAATAATAAAAGGCGCATTTTTGTTACTAAGATCACTTAGATCAGATATCTTTATAGAATGTTTCTCATGGAATCCACAAGCTGAAATTCTTTTAAGGTTCAATAAACATCCTTCTGAATCTAAGACTTGACCCAAATCTCTAGCAATGGATCTTATGTAAGTACCTGAGGTACATGAAACTTTTATTTCTAATATTCCATTAGCTTGGTCCCATTTTTTTAGAACTAATTCTTTTATTTCTACTTCTCTTGGCTGTAATTCAAATTCCTCATTCTGCAAAGCTTTTTTATATGCTCTTTCTCCATTAACGTGAACGCTTGATACTTTTGGAGGTATTTGTTGGATAATCCCTCTGAAGTTATTTAAATATTTATCTAATTGCTTATTGCTCAAAATAGGCCAATTTTTTTTATTAATTATTTCGCCTTGCATATCATCAGTTTTTGTTCTTATTCCTAATTGGATTTGTCCAATATAGGTTTTGTCTTGAGGTAAATATTGAATAAATTTTGTGGCACTTCCTATGGCTATTGGTAAAGTACCTGTTACCTGGGGATCTAAAGTCCCAGTGTGACCAACTTTTTTGATACCTAATAATTTCCTTATTTGTTTAACGCAATCATGAGAAGTACATCCTTTCTCCTTATTTATTGCTATAAATCCATCCTTTTTTTCCATTTTAATATTAAGATTACTATGAGAATTATTTCTTACTATTTTATTATTTTTAAATAAGGAATTATTAAAGTAAGAAATTGAAAAAAGATGATTTTATATTAAAAGAATTTATAGATAATGCTTTTGATTTGAAATCACACTTAATGGAATTCTTATTGATTGAAGAAGTTGATTTAGATCGATTTCTGGAAAATGCAAAGATGGATTTGGCAAATCTTCATCCTGGAAATAATTTAAGTGCTGCTGAAGACTTTTATAAAGAAATTGTTGGAGATAAGCACTTAGCAGATTTGGCTGCTTGGCATATTTCAAGTAAGGATTATATTTCTGATACGTTAAAACTACAGCAGAGATTTTCAAGAAATTTGGTCCTAGATTTTGGTGGAGGCATTGGCACTCATGCCTTAGCTAATGCTATGTCTCCTAATGTTGAACATGTATTTTTCGTTGATATTAATCAAACAAATAGAAATTTTGTTGAACATAGGGCTAAAAAATTAGGAGTAAGTGATAAGCTTACTTTTTGCAAAACTATTAAAGAAACAAAAATATCTAGATTTGATACTATTGTGTGTCTTGATGTATTAGAGCATTTATCTGATCCAGCTTTTCAGCTTGATATCTTTCATGAAATAATGGGTCCCAACTCAATTGGTTTATTTAATTGGTATTTTTATAAAGGAGAAAAGAACGAATATCCATTTCATATTGATGATGAGCAAATTGTTGAAAAATTTTTTAATACTCTTCAATCAAAATTTATAGAAGTTTTTCATCCTATTCTTATTACGACTAGATCTTATAAAAAAAATTAAAGAATTATATTTACTCTTTTTCTGTTTCTTAAATTCCTTCTGATACTGTCAAAGCTTACAGTGCCCTCTTTTAGTGCGAAAAGTGTATCATCCTTACCTTTGCCAACGTTGATTCCTGGTAAAAAAGAAGTACCTCTTTGACGAATTATGATAGATCCTGCTGATACTTTTTCTCCACCATAGGCTTTGACACCTAGTCTTTTGGAATTTGAATCTCTTCCATTTCTGGTTGATCCGGTACCTTTTTTATGTGCCATTAGTAATAATTAGTTTTCGGGATTTGAGACTTTTGGTTTAGTGCTCTTTTTTGCAACTTCAGTTTTTGAAGATGATTTAAGAGTACTTTTTGATATTGAAATTGATTTTACCATAACTCTTGTTAGTTCTTGTCTGTGGCCCATTTTTCTTCGGGTTTTCTTTTTAGGGCGCATTTTATACACAATTATTTTTTTATCTCTCTTATGTGAGACAACTTCTAGTTCAATTTTTGCATTTTTTATATAAGGTTTACCGATAGAAATATTATCTTTATCATTAATTAAGAGAATTTTATCAATGGTAAATTTATCTTTTTCCTTTAAATTTAACCTATCAATATCGTAATATTTATCAACTTCAAACCAGAATTGTTGGCCAGAAGTCTCAGCTATTGCATACAAATTATTGTTAGCTGAAGTATTCTTGGAAGGTTTTTTTGAGGAAGTCATATATTAAGGACGCACTCAGGCTCAAATATATTTATTTGATTCAGCCTGGTAAGCAGTCATAGATGTTTTTTTATTTTCTTATTTTATAGTGTAATTAGTCAAGGTTTATTATTAAAATCTTTTATAAAATTTGAGGCATTAACTAATGGTGGCAAGAAAAACGTATATTTTAAAACTTTACGTAGCAGGTAATACTCCTAATTCAATGAGAGCTCTTAATACTCTTAAAGAAATTCTTGAAAATGAATTTAAAGGAGTTTATGCTTTGAAAGTTATAGATGTCCTTAAGCAACCACAACTTGCAGAAGAAGATAAGATTTTAGCTACTCCAACTCTTGCTAAGATTTTACCCCCGCCAGTTAGAAGAATAATTGGTGATCTTTCGGATAGAGAAAAAGTTTTAATTGGATTAGATTTACTTTTTGATGAATTATCTGAGAGTGAATATAGTGGAGGTATAAAAAATAAATAAAAACTTTATAATTAGATATATCATCAATATTAGTTATAGTTACTAGCCAAACATCTATGAAAGATAAAAAAATAAGTAAATCAAATAAAATGCAAGTCCAGAAATTACCTACTGGAATAGAAGGCTTCGATGATGTTTGTAGGGGCGGCTTACCTGCCGCAAGAAGTACTCTTGTTAGTGGTACCTCTGGAACTGGTAAAACCGTCTTTTCTCTCCAATATTTACATCATGGGATTTGCAATTTTGATGAACCAGGAATTTTTATTACATTTGAAGAATCACCTTTAGATATAATCAGAAATGCAGCCAGCTTCGGATGGGATTTACAGAAATTAATTGATCAAAATAAACTTTTTATTTTGGACGCCTCGCCTGATCCTGATGGACAAGATGTTGCTGGCAATTTTGATCTTTCTGGTTTGATAGAAAGGATTAGTTATGCGATAAGAAAATACAAAGCAAAAAGGGTAGCAATAGACTCAATCACCGCTGTTTTCCAGCAATATGATGCTATTTATGTTGTTAGAAGAGAGATTTTTAGACTTATTGCGAGATTAAAAGAAATAGGAGTTACCACTGTAATGACTACAGAAAGGGTAGATGATTATGGTCCAATAGCTCGTTATGGAGTTGAGGAATTTGTATCTGATAACGTCGTACTACTTAGAAATGTTCTTGAGTCCGAGAAGAGAAGAAGAACCCTTGAAGTTTTAAAGTTAAGGGGAACTATTCATATGAAAGGAGAATTCCCATTTACAATGGGGGATGATGGCATAAGTGTTTTTGCCTTAGGGGCTATGAGATTAACTCAAAGATCCTCAAATATCAGAATAAGTTCAGGAGTTAAAGATCTTGATGAAATGTGTGGAGGTGGTTATTTTCAGGATTCAATAATTCTGGCAACTGGTGCAACTGGCACAGGGAAGACTATGTTGGTCTCAAAGTTTATTGAAGATGCTTACAATAATAATGAAAGAGCAATATTATTTGCTTATGAAGAATCTAGGGCTCAACTAAATAGAAATGCCACGAGTTGGGGAATAGATTTCGAAAAGATGGAAAGTGATGGATTATTGAAAATTATTTGTGCTTATCCTGAATCAACTGGTTTAGAAGATCATTTGCAGATTATAAAAACACAAATAAATCAATTTAAACCTAAGAGATTAGCAATTGACTCTCTTTCCGCACTGGCTAGAGGGGTAAGTTTAAATGCTTTTAGACAGTTTGTTATTGGAGTTACTGGTTATTCAAAACAAGAAGAGATAGCAGGTTTCTTCACAAATACTGCTGAAGAATTTATGGGAAGCCATTCTATTACTGATTCTCATATATCAACTATCACAGATACTATATTATTGCTTCAATATGTAGAAATAAAAGGGGAAATGGCTAGAGCAATAAATGTATTTAAAATGAGAGGGTCATGGCATGATAAAAGGATTAGAGAATATATAATTACTGGCCAGGGTCCTGAAATAAAGGATTCATTTTCTAATTTTGAACAAATATTTAGCGGTGCGCCTCATAGAGTAATTTCTGATCAGAATATTCAGAATGTTTTTAAAGGAATTGATAAAAATTAAATCAATTAAGTTAATTCAGTATAAGACAAGTTTTTAGTATTACTAATTGATTGAGTGACTAACTCATCTTTGTCAGATTGCTCTAGAGGTAAATCAAACCAAAAGGTCGTTCCTATACCTAGTTCACTGGCCATTCGAATTTCACCACCATGTTTCTCAATTATTCCTCGTACGATTGATAAGCCTAATCCTGTTCCTTGTTCAGTGTGAACAGCATTTTCAACTCTATAAAAACGATCAAATATTTTTTCTTGATCGGGCTGAGATATCCCAGAACCTGTATCAGCAATCTCAATTCTTACTTTGGGTAAAGGTGAAACTAATTCACATTGTGGAGCCTCATTATTGTTGTTAGGAGGGAAGGCTGGGCATGAGTCAGGCCAAGTATAAGCCCTAATTTTAAGAGTGCTATTCTTGGGACTAAATTTCAAACCATTACCTAGTAAATTATCAAAAACTTGTAAAAGTAAGTCGAAATTCCCAAGAATTGATGGGATATTTTCTTCTACATCGTATGCTAGGGAAACATTTTTTTCAGTAGCATTAAGTCTATAATTTCTAAGTGTTTGCTCTATAGCGGGTTTAATTTCCATAGGCTCTAATTGAATTATTTTACCCGACTCTAATCTTGATAAATCCAGTACGTCATTGACGAGTCTTGTTAATCTATCAGTTTCTGAATTAGCAATACCCAAAAATTCAAGTTGCTCCTCATTAGAAAGTTGATCTTTTAGATCATATAGAGTCTCTACGTAACTTTTTATATTAAAAAGTGGTGTCCTTAGTTCATGAGAAACATTACTTATAAATCTATTTTGTGCTGCATTAAGCTCAACTTCTCTTGTTAAATCCTGAATTGTTACCGCTATTCCTTTTAATTCAACTTTGTTTGTATCCAAAACAGACTGTAAAACAATTCTTAAAGTCCTTGCAGGCTCTCCTAAGCTGCATCTTAAATCATCACTTTCCTTTTCCCTATTTAAAATTGATTCTATATTCGTGTGTAAGTCATTAGATAAAATTTCAGGAATTTCATTTAAAAGATATTTACCATCTAAAAATCTTCCTTCCCAGCGGAATAATCTTTTGGCTGTTGGATTAGTAAGAACAATTTTGCCTTTGGAGTCCAATAATATCGCCCCATCAGCCATAGTAGCTATTAGCGACTGTTGTTTTATTTGAGCAGCTTTAAGCTCTTCAATATTTGCTTCTTCATAATCCTCTAATTGAGAGGCCATTCTATTAAAACCAGTAAGTAATTCCCCCAGGTCACCAGTCATTGGTAAAGATATTCTCGATTTAAAATTACCTTTTGAAATTTCTCTAACACCTCTTACTAATTCTCTAACTGGTCTGGTAATAGTTAAGGCATTAAATACTGCTCCAAGTATCACTAGAACCCAGATAGAAATGAAGACAGCAATTGTTACTTCTCTAGTTAAAGCAGCACTCGCTAAAGCTTTTTTATTAGGTGTAACTCCTAAAGCTAATGTTCCAAGATACTTACCTTTCCATAACATAGGTACAAATACATCTGTAACCTGTCCTTGGGGTGTAGCATGCTGTCTAACTAAAGGGAATTGAGGTCTTTTCTTTAATTCCGATGGTAACTTTAGTCTTCTAGTTAATTGAAATTGATTATCTGCCTTTGTGGGAGTAGCACTAATAGGGATACCAAGTTGAACTATATCTTCAGCATCAGTAAAAAAAATGTAACGTAGGTTTCTACTTGATCTCCAAAACTTTTCTGCAACATTAGAGATCTCTTTCTTTTGATTATTAGCCACTAGTTCCGTCACGTTACCTGATAGTAAAAGGCCTAAATCTCTTGCGTATCTTGTATCGTTCATACCTGCATCTCTTTGAATACTATTAAGAGCAAAAAAAGTTATGCCAGTCATTAATAGACTTACAACAAGAGTTGCTATTGCTAATAATTTTGTTCTTAAGCTGAAACCGCTCCACCAAGTTAAAACTTTATTAGTCGAATATTCAGAACTATCATCTTTAATCGTTTGGTTTGAAGAAGTAAGCTCTAATTTACTCGAATCATTGCTATTTATCATTTAATTAATTCTTATCGTTGGGATTTTTAATTCTGACCTGGTGACCAATATCTTTTCGGTAATATATACCTTCATAACTTATTTCTTTTAAATTTTTATAAGCCTTTTTAAAAACCTTATCAAAGTCTTCTCCTTGACAAACAATACTAAGAACTCTTCCTCCATTTGTTATAAATTCACCATTTGAATTTAAAGATGTTCCAGAATCAAAAATTTGACAATCTTCAGAATCAATATTACCGAAGCTTATTGGAAAACCTTTTTCATAGTCATGGGGATAACCTTTAGAAGTTGCGATTACACAACCACTAAAATTTTTAGGTATTTTTATTTTTTCGTTACCAATAAGATTTCCCATAGCACATTTATGTAAAAGAATTACAAAGTCTTTATCCATTAAGGGCATAATTGTTTGGCATTCAGGATCACCAAACCTGCAATTGTATTCTATAACTTTCGGACCTGATTTTGTGATCATTAGTCCAAAATATAAAACCCCTCTGTAGTCGATATTCTTTCTTAACAATTCATCAATTGTAGGCTCAATTATTTCTTTGGTAATCCTTTCAAGATGAATCTTTGTCAATAGAGGCGTAGGAGAATAAGCACCCATGCCCCCTGTATTGGGTCCTTTATCATTTTCATTAAGTCGTTTATGATCTTGAGCGGTAGGAAGTAAAACATATTTTTTCCCATCACAAAGAGCAAAAACTGAAACTTCTGGGCCCTCAATTTTTTCTTCCAAAACAACTATTTTGCCAGCATTACCGAACTTACCTTGAAAAATTGCTTCAGTAGCATTTAGAGATGCTTCTTTTGTTTCAGGTATAAAAACTCCTTTTCCAGAAGCTAATCCGTCAGCCTTTACAACTAATGGATTCTGAGATGTAAAAATAATTTCTTTTGCTTCCTCTAAAGACTTAACTTTCCAAAAATTTGCAGTCGGAATATTAGCACCTTTCATAAATTCCTTTGCCCAAGATTTACTTGATTCTAATTTTGCTCCATCTGCCCCAGGACCAAATACACAAAAGCTTTTGTTACGAAGTACCTCACCTAAACCCTCAGCTAATGGAGTTTCTGGTCCTATTATAACTAAATCAATATCTAGAAAGTTTAGTTGTTTGATCAATTCTTTAATCTTACTCAAATCTATGCTTATTCTTTCGGATTTATTTATTTTTTTTGAGCCAGCATTTCCTGGAAGGAGATAAATTTTTTTGATTAGTTCATTTTTTTGAATTGCCCATGCCAATGCATTTTCTCTTCCACCATTGCCAATTATTAAAATATTTTCTAATTTATTTGAACTTTTAGAGTTGTTTGGATTAATACTCATGAATTTGTTTATTAAATATTCTAAGCTTTGGAAGAAAAATCAGTTATAATTGGATAAAATAATTCATTAGATATCAGAATTGCTAGCAAATAAGTAAATTATATTCTATTTTTAGTTTTCAAAAGGTTTTTTCATGAATAGTAAATTAGATTTGATTTATGAAGGGAAAGCAAAAAAAATTTTTGCCCATGAAGATTCAGATAAAGTAATTATTGAATTTAAAGATGATGCCACTGCTTTTAATGCATTAAAGAAAGCTAAATTTGAGGGTAAAGGAGAATTGAATTGTCTTATTAGTTCAAAAATATTTGAGTTTCTTATCAAAAATAAAATACCAACTCATTACATTGGGCTGAAAAATAATAATTCAATGATTGCGCATAAAATAAAAATTATTCCTCTAGAAGTTGTTCTCAGAAATATTGCATATGGTTCTCTTTGTAAACAGACTACAATTAAACCAGGGACAGTATTGGAAAGCCCATTAATTGATATTTATCTAAAAAATGATAATCTTAACGATCCTCTCCTAACAAAAGATAGAATTAAATTATTAAAAATAATTGATAATGAAGACTTAAACTTTATAATTGGTATGACATTCAAGATTAATAAACTACTTAAAACATTTTTCTATAATATCAAACTAGATCTTGTAGATTTCAAATTAGAATTTGGTTATAATTCTAAAGGTCAAATCGTTTTAAGTGATGAGATTAGTCCTGATAATTGTAGGTTATGGGATCTTAATCAAAAAAATGGTACAATAGTAAGTCTAGATAAAGACAGATTTAGAAATGATTTAGGTGGCTTTATTGAAGCTTATAGTGAAATTAACAAAAGAATAAACAATTTCATTTGATTTTATTCATGGCAAAATTTTTAAATTAAATCGACTTGAGATTCTATGCGAAATGATCCTTCAAAATTTGCAAAAGCTTTTACAAGCATTGCTTGTTTCTCTTCAATTTTGATTTCAAATAATTCAGAATTAGCGGCTAAGTATTTGCTTGACAAAGAAGGAGAATTTTATGAAAATAATATCAACCTAAAAAATACAAATAAATACTTAGATGATCCAGTATCAGCTTTTGAATTATTTGAAATAAATAATGTTTTAATTGTAGATAATGAAAAAAGAAGTTCTAATGAAAATGTACTCATTTCAGAAATAATTATTGAAGGATGGGAAAATCATCCTGAAGGCAGAATATTAGAGTCAGAGGCATATGATGCCATGAATATTAAGCCTGGAAGCATTATTAATAACCAAATTTTAAAGAATGATTTAAATTCAATATATGCAAGCGGATTGTTCTCAGGTGTAAAGATTAAATCTAAAGACGGCCCATTAGGAGTAAGGCTGATAGTAAGCGTTATACCCAATCCAATCCTTAAAAAGGTTGAACTTAACCCAACAAAAACTATTATTCCAAGTAATTTTGTTAATGATATTTTTATTAACGATTATGGAAAGACTCTTAATTTAAATAATCTTCAAAAAGGTATAGATTTAATTGAAGAATGGTATAAGGACAAGGGCTATTCACTAGCAAGAATAAATGGTCCTGAAAGAATCTCTGAAAACGACATTGTAAGTTTAACTATTTCGGAAGGTTTAGTTTCACAAATTAAGAAGAGGTATTTGGGCTCTGATGGAGAACGACTTGTTGATGCTGAAGGAAAAGATAGAAAAGGGAAAACAAAAGACTTTGTTATTGATAGACAATTAAAAACAGTTGAAGGTTCAATATTCAATAGAAAGATTCTTGAGGAAGATATCAAAAGACTTTACAAAACTTCTTTGTTTGATGATGTAAAGGTTTCTGTCGAACGAGATAGAAAAAGTCCTGGTAAATTTGTAATTATTTTAGATTTGAGTGAGCAAAGAACAGGATCATTAACAGGTGGTTTGGGATTTAGTAATAATTCAGGTATATTTGCAACGGTTGGTTTACAGGAAACTAATGCTTTAGGTAGAGCCTGGTCAACTAATGCTAGCCTAAATTTTGGGGAGTACTCAACAACTTTTAGTTTCTCCTTATCTGATCCATGGATTAAAGGAGATAATTATAAGACTGCTTTTAGAACAAATGTATTTTTAAGTCGAGATTATCCTCAAGAATTTAGAAGCGAAAACAATGGGAAAATATATGCTGTTAATGATACAACAACTGAAAATTCAGATTCTTTCTCATCAATAGTTTTAGAAAAAACAGGAGGCGGGTTTTCATTCTCAAGACCCTTTAATGGTGGGGATCCCTTTAAGATTTCAAAATGGAGAGTCCTTGCAGGAATGAATTTTAAACAAGTAAGGATGATCGATAGTAGTGGTAATAAAAAACCATATGGAGATATGACACCAACAACTGAAAACAATTTAAACGAAATTATATGTATAGGATATTCTCCAAAGGATGATTTATGCCCTGATGAAAATACATTAGTTAGTCTTATTGCAAGTACATCTATGAGTAATTTAAATAATGCTGTCAGTCCAACTTCAGGAAATAAATTCAGTATTGGTAGTGAACAATTTTTTTCAGTTGGGAATGACTCACCAACTTTTAATAGAATGAGAGCTACATATGCATTTTTTATCCCAACAAAATTGATAAATCTTACTAAAGGATGTAGGTCTAATGATTTTGACAGTAGTGATTGCCCTCAAACTATTGGAATAGAATTTAAAGCAGGAACCATTTTAGGAGAATTACCTCCTTATGAAGCATTTTGTATGGGAGGCTCTTCATCTATAAGAGGATGGGGTTCTTGTGATCTCTCTGTAAGTAAGAGTTTTGTGGAAGCAACTGCAGAATATCGTTTCCCTATCTGGAGAATGATTACAGGGGCTTTATTCGCTGATGGAGGTAGTGATTTAGGATCCCAAGATGATGTTCCCGGAAAACCAGGCAAACTCTTACAAAAACCAGGATCTGGTTTTTCTCTTGGAGGGGGAGTTGGAGTTAAAACGCCAATTGGTCCGTTAAGATTAGATATAGCTAGTAAAGACTGGGGAGATGATTGGAGATATACACTAGGAGTTGGATGGAAGTTTTAAGTGTTTTTGTGGCCCTCTAACTATGATTATTGCCATACCATCTCTGGTACCATTACTAGAGATGGGGTTGGACTTCATAGTGGTGAAAAAACAAAAGTTAAAATTTCACCTTATGAAAAAGAGGGATATTATGTTTCCTTTGCAGATAAACCTGAGGAAATTTTTAAGTTAGATCAAAATTTAATTGGAAGTACAATATTATGCACTGCAGTTAAATTAGGAGGAAGAAATTTATATACTATTGAGCATTTATTAGCCTCATTGGCAGGTTGTGGATTGAGTTATATTCATATTGAAGTTGATGGTAAAGAAATACCTCTTTTGGATGGATCAGCAATTCAATGGGTTAAAGCATTTGAAGAAGTTGGAATTAAAAAAGTTCATAAACCAATAAACTTTATCCAAGAGATTAATGAATCAATGATACTTCACAAAGATAGTTCAGTTATTGCATTAACTCCGTCTAATAAAATTACTATTATTTCCACAATAAGTTTTTCGTATAAAGCAATTGGAAATCAAACTTTTGTAATTGATTTGAATCCAAAATGTTTTGTTGAAAAGATTGCTCCTGCACGGACATTTGGTTTTAAAGACCAATTTCAAGAGTTAAGTGAACTTGGATTAATCAAAGGTGGCAGTTTAGAAAATGCACTTGTTTGTGATGGAGATAATTGGGTTAATCCTCCTTTAAGATTTGATAATGAACCTATAAGACATAAAATTTTAGACCTCATTGGGGACTTAGCTTTGGTAGGGTTACCTAAGGCACAAATTTTAGTTTATAAAGGATCACATTCTTTAAATGCTTTATTGGCTTCATCTTTAAAAAATTAACTTTATCTTTTAAGTTTTGGAAAAGCAATTATCAAGTGAAAATAATCAACTCTCTTCTCAGGAAATACTAGGCTTATTGCCTCATAGATTTCCTTTTGCTCTCGTTGACAGAGTTATAGAGCATATTCCAGGGAAAAAGGCTGTCGCATTGAAAAATGTGACTATGAATGAGCCTCAATTCCAAGGTCATTTCCCAGATAGACCTCTTATGCCAGGAGTACTGATTGTTGAATCTATGGCTCAGGTAGGAGGGATAATAGTGACTCAAATGCCTGATCTCCCCAAAGGTCTTTTTGTTTTTGCAGGTATCAATAATGTTAAATTTAGAAGACCAGTTGTTCCTGGTGATCAATTAGTAATCACTTGTGAATTATTAAGTATAAAAAGGCAAAGATTTGGCAAGGTAAAAGGTGAAGCACATGTTGAAGGAAAGCTGGTTTGCGCAGGTGAATTAATGTTTTCATTAGTTGATTAGAAAAATGGAGATTAAAAATACTGAATTAGGATCTAGTTTTAAAGGTGTAAAATTACATCCAAACGCTTTTGTTGATTCAAGAGCAGAAATACATGATGGGGTAATTATTTCTAGCGGAGCTATTATTGGACCAAATGTAACTATTGGTAAGGGCACTGAGATAGGACCAAATACTGTTATTGAAGGTAATACTAAGATTGGCAAAAATAATAGAATCTTCCCAAATGTTTTTATTGGATTTGAACCTCAAGATCTAAAATATCAAGGAGCGCCAACTGAGGTGATTATTGGAGATAACAATACTTTTAGAGAGTGTGTAACTATTAATAAAGCTACTTATGAAGGAGAAAAAACTATTATTGGTAACAATAATTTACTAATGGCCTATACGCATATAGGACATAATTGTGAACTTGGCAATGAAATCGTTTTAGCAAATAGCGTTCAAGTGGCAGGTCATGTAAAAGTAGAAGATAAGGCGATTATAGGTGGCTGTTTAGGTGTTCATCAGTTTGTGCATATTGGATATTTAGCAATGATTGGAGGAATGACCAGAGTAGATAGAGATGTTCCTCCTTTTTGCTTGGCAGAGGGACATCCTGGCAGATTAAGAGGCTTAAATAGGGTAGGTATTAAAAGAAGTGGTTTGATAGGAAATAAAGACTTTGACTTAAAGTTATTACAAGGAACATGGAATCTAATTTTTAAATCTAATGATGTAATTTCTGATTCCTTGGAGAAAGCGATGCAAGGAAAGTTAGATATCTCTTCATCAAAATTATGTAATTTTTTAAAAGATTCTATATCTAAGGAAAGAAGAGGACCAATGCCTATTATGAATTTATGAATAAAAAAATATTCATTAGTACGGGAGAAGTTTCTGGAGATTTACATGGAAGTTTGTTGTCAAAAGCATTGTTCAATGAGGCTAAAAAAAAATCAATAGATTTGGAGATTTGTGGATTAGGTGGGGAGAGGATGCAGAAAGAAGGAGTAAAAATTCTTCAAGAAACAACATCGATCAGTGCAATAGGCATTTGGGAGGCTTTACCCCTTATTCTTCCAACAATAAGAATTCAAAGAAGATTTTATAAATTACTAAAAAAATATCCTCCAGATTGTCTTATCTTGATTGACTATATGGGCCCTAATATTAATATTGGTGCTAAATTAAAAAGATCGAGAAATAATATTCCAATTTACTACTACATAGCTCCTCAAGAATGGGCTTGGAGAGTTGGTAACAATAGCACTACAAATTTAATTAATTTTTCTGATAAAATTTTTGCGATTTTTAAGCAAGAAGCAATTTTTTATAAAAGGAGGGGTGGAAATGTTTCTTGGGTTGGACATCCAATGCTTGATTTAACGAAAAAACTACCTTCCAAGAAATTTTCTAGAACAATTCTAAAACTTAAAGCAAATCAAAATATCTTGCTTTTAATGCCTGCATCAAGACCACAAGAGTTGAAATATATATTGCCCACCTTTTTGAAAACTGCCAAAAAATTACAATTAAGATATCCAAGTCTCTTAGTTTATATTCCATCTTGTAGGAGTGTTTTTGATAAAAAAATTAGACAGGGTTTAGAAAAATATGAAATTAAAGGTAAGGTTATTTCTCAACAAGATAATTCTAAATTTATGCCTTACATTTATTCATTAACGAAACTAGCTTTGTGCAAATCAGGCACAGTTAATATGGAATTGGCTTTATATGGAATACCACAGATTATTGGATATAGAGTAAGTAGAGTTACTGCTTTTATTGCTAAAAGAATTCTCAATTTTAGAGTAAGGTTTATTTCGCCTGTGAATCTTTTAGTAAAAAAATTTATAATACCTGAGTTTGTCCAGAAAAATTTTAATGAAAAGAAAATTTTTTTTAAAGCTTGCAGGCTTCTCGATCTGACATCAGAAAAAGTAAAAATGAAAAAAGGGTATACTCTTTTAAGAAAAGAATTAGGAGATGAAGGAGTAGTTGATAGAGCGGCAAAAGAAATTATTAATTCTATTATTTGAACTTTATAATGTAATGATGAAACTTTTTTTACCTTTAATAATTGCTTTTTCAATTTTAATTAACCCTTTAAATTCCCTTGCAGAAGAATTGATTCTTGCGGGAGGCTGTTTTTGGTGCTTAGAACATGACTTAGAGTCTTTAAAAGGAATTAATTCTGTAGAAAGTGGATACTCAGGAGGGGATTTACAAAATCCTTCATACGAAAATCATGAAGGGCATCAGGAAGTGGTTTTGGTTAACTATGATTCCCAACTGGTAAGTTTACCCGAGATACTTAGGCTCTATTTCAGAAATATTGATCCTCTGGATGGTAAGGGGCAATTTTGTGATCGTGGAGATTCTTATAGGCCAGTGATTTTTTTCAAAGATGAAACTGAGGAAAGTGATGCAAATAATGCAATTGTTTCGGCCTCTAATGAGTTGAGAGTGCCATTAGAAAAAATATCTGTAGAACTAAAATCAAAAGGTCAATTTTGGTTGGCTGAAGAATATCATCAGGATTTTGCTGAGAGAAATGAATTGAAATATAAGTTCTATAGATTCTCTTGTGGGAGGGATCAGAGGTTGGATAAATTATGGGGGGATAACGCTAGATCAACAAATCTTTGGACTGAATGATTTTAAATATAGTTATTTATTTTTAATCCATTGAACAAGAGTTTTAACTCCAAAACCGGTTGCACCTGATGGATTAATCCCCTTATTCTTATCAGTCCAGCAAGTCCCAGCAATATCAATATGAGCCCATTTAATCTCTGTATCAAAGAATTCCTCTAAAAACAAAGCAGCTGTTATGGACCCACCTGCTCTAGGGCCTGTATTTTTCATATCAGCTATATGAGACTTTAACCCTTGTTTATAAGATTTTTGTAAAGGCATTTGCCATAATTCTTCTCCAGCCTGGGATGATGCAGCTTTTAGATCATTTGCTAGATCATCATTATTGCTCCAGAATCCAGCTACATCATTCCCTAATGCAACAACAATAGCTCCTGTTAAAGTGGCTAGATCTATTATTGAATCCGGTTTTAAATTGGATGCATAAGTTAAAGCATCAGCTAATGTGAGTCTACCCTCTGCATCAGTGTTATTTATTTCAATTGTCTTACCATTAGATGCCTTAACTACATCTCCTGGATGTACTGCAGATCCATTTATCATGTTTTCGCAAGCTGCCACAATAAAATGTATTTCTAGTCCCTTTGGTTTTATTGCTCCAAGTGCTTTTGCTGCTCCTAAAACTGCAGCGCTTCCTCCCATATCATATTTCATCATTTCAATTTGAGAGGCTCCTACTTTTAGGTTGTATCCTCCCGAATCAAAGGTTAAACCCTTCCCAACAAGTGCAATCTTTTCTTTTATAGGCCCCTCTGACTTCAAAGTAAGATGTATAAATTTAGGATCTAGATCAGAACCTTTTGCTACAGCTAAATATGCACCCATTCCTAAATCTTCACATTCTTTTGCCTCTAAAATTTTTACTTCCAAACCATGATCTTTAGCTATTTTAGAAGCTTGCATAGACATTTCTTGAGGCGTAAGACTATTTGGAGGGGCGGCTACAAGTCTTCTCGCTAGTTCTACACCTTCACATATTTTTTCTGTATCTTCAAAGCTGATATTCTCAAGTTTTTTTAAATTCAAAAACTCTATTTCTTTAAGAACTTTCTTTTCATCTTTTTTCTTATTGAATCTATTGTCTTTATAAGCAGATAATCTTGCTGACTCTGCTAATTGATTTACTTCTAGTTGCGAATTTATTAATTCCCAAGGTAGCAAGATGCTGATTTTTTCATTTTTATCAACAGTTTTCCTAATAAGATTTCCTATGGAGTTTTCTATATCACTTTTATTTAGGTCTTTCGATTTGCCAAGACCAACTATGATTAAAGTTTCTAATTTTTGATCTAAAAATTCAAAGCTTAAAGTTTTTCCTTTTTCTCCTTTGAATTTTTTTTGAGTAACTTTTTTAAATAATAATTTTGTGTCAACAACAAATTTTATGTTTTCGAGTTGGCTTGCAATTTCTTCCTCAAAAACTCCAAAAATTAATGAAGCACCTTGCCAGTTATCTAGATTTTTTTGGAATGTGGAAAATTGCATTTTAGAACGGATTTAATTAACTTTTAGTTGTTTGTGAAAGTAGTTGCCCACCTATCTCGAGTTTCTTTATTAAAAGGTGGTAACCATAAATATATCAGTTGCTGTTCTAATTTACGTCTTAATTTTACTTCTTTAGGAACATCTAAGAAGAAACGAATATCTTGATGACTTGAGAGGTTGTTATGAGCTAGGGCTTCTTTATAGTTCATGAGGTAATTTTTACAGTCATGTTCTCCCTTCCATCTTTTATTTGCTAAATTTGTTTCTCCTATGTAAAGGATTATTTTAGAACTCTCAATCGAGTCAATTACAAAATACATTGCTGGACCATTGTGTATATATTGATTGGTTCTCCAAAAGTTCAATGATAATGGTTGAAGGGAAAACGGATCAATTTTTCTTTCATTGGAAATTGTATTTATAGGAAGACTTGTTTGGCTCAAAGTTTTATTGTTAGTATCTTTTGAAATTTTGAATTGGTGATTATGGATTCTATTTCTCCATTCAGTTAGGATTTCACCTTTGATTTTTAGATTATTTGAGTGTTGAAAATTAATTGATGTATTTACATTTGAGCCAAATAATTCAAATTGTCTATTTTGGTTTGAAATATTATTTACGTTGAATTTTTCCAATATTATATGAAACATGTCTACTAAATTTAATTCTGAAATGATATAAATCAAAGAATTATTTATAAACTAAAATTTATTAATGTACTAATCAATTCAAAAGATTCTTGTTATGGTGTAATTGAGCCTTTATTCTTGCGAAGTAAACAAATAGAAATGGGATTTTTTGAGTCAGACATCGTTCAAGAAGAAGCTAAAAAGCTTTTTACAGATTACCAAGAACTTATGAAACTTGGTTCTGATTATGGAAAATTTGACAGAGAAGGAAAAAAAATGTTTATAAAAAAAATGGAATCTCTTATGGATCGTTATAAGGTTTTTATGAAGAGATTTGAATTGTCAGAAGATTTTCAAGCAAAAATGACAGTAGAACAATTAAAGACACAGTTAAGTCAATTTGGGATTACTCCTGATCAAATGTTCGATCAGATGAATAAAACCTTAATAAGAATGAAGGATGAACTTGATAAAACTTCTTAAAATTAACGGTTAAAGCTTTATGTCAGATAATTTAATATTGCCATCATGGCTATCAAGAGGAATAGAAGAATATTTCCCAATTAAAGGAAAAGATCAAACTTTTTCGGAGATAATTGATCATGCGAAAAAAAATAATAAAAAATTAAGGGTTAAACTTGGAATCGATCCAACTGGAACAGATATTCATCTTGGGCACAGCATATTGTTTAAAAAACTTAGGGCATTCCAAGATAATGGACATATTGCAGTTTTAATTATTGGGGATTTTACTGCTCAAATTGGAGACCCAACCGGAAAAAATAAAACAAGAGTGCAGTTATCGGAAAAACAAGTTAAAGATAATGCAAAAACATATTTAACCCAACTAGGAATGGGTAAGCCAGCTAATGAATCTATTTTAGATTTTGATTCAAAAGATAGAATAGAAATTAGATATAACAGTGAATGGTTAAAAGGATTAAATCTCAATTCGATAATTGAATTAATGGGGAGTGCAACAGTTAGTCAAATGCTAGCTAAGGAGGAGTTTAATAAAAGGTACACTTCACAAGTTCCAATTGCTTTGCATGAATTCTTATATCCACTATTACAAGGTTACGATTCGGTAGTTGTTCAATCAGATATTGAGCTTGGCGGTACAGATCAGAAATTTAATATTGCAATAGGAAGAGATCTTCAAAAGCATTTTAAACAAGAACCTCAATTCGGGGTTCTGTTGCCAATTTTGACAGGTTTAGATGGAATTAAGAAGATGAGTAAATCTGAATTTAACACGGTCGGTTTGACCGATGATCCTCTTTCAATGTATTCAAAATTAGAAAAAGTACCCGATAATATAATACCTACCTATTTTGAATTACTTACTGAATTAGATTTAAGTTTTCAAGAAAACTTAAATCCTCGAGAATTACAGAGAAAAATGGCTTTAGAAGTTACTACTTTATTCCATGGAGCTGAAGAAGCATTAAAGGCGCAATCAAACTGCGAAAAATTATTCCTTGGAGACAAAGAAAAAGTTGGAGAAATTCCAGAGATTTCATTAAAAGAAATAGTTTTTCCAGTTAAGTTCTTTTACTTGCTAAGTGCTCTAAAATTTTTCAAATCTAGCAGCGAATCCAAAAGATCTATTAAAGGTGGGGGTGTAAAAATTGATAGTCAGAAAGTAATAAATCCTGATTTAGTTTTTGATTCAAAAAATGATTTGGAAGGGAAAATATTGCAAATTGGAAAAAAAATAATAAAGAGGTTTGAAAACTGAAGATTGATGAACAATAGATTTAATTCAGAAAATAAAATAATATTGGCAATTGATGGACTAGATGTAAGTCAAGCAAAATTACTTCTAGAAAAATGTCCTAATATTAAGTGGGTGAAAGTTGGTTTAGAGCTTTTTGTTAGGGAAGGTCCAAGAGTTATTGAAATACTAAAAAGTTTAAATAAAAAAATTTTTTTAGACTTAAAATTTCATGATATTCCAAATACCATGAGTGCAGCATGTTTCCAAGTTTCAAAATTAGGGGTTGATATAATTTCTATTCATGCTTCAGCAGGTCTAAAAGCTCTTAAGGATTCGAAAAAGGCATCTTTAGAAGGAGCTACCTCAGTTAGTGTAAAACCTCCATTTGTTGTAGGAATAACTGTTTTAACAAGCTTTTCTCTTAAAGATTTTCAAGCTGATCTTGATAGAAACAATTCAATTGAAGAAAATGTATTAAGACTTGCAAAGTTGTCTTTTGATGCTGGATTAGATGGATGTGTCTGTTCCCCTTGGGAGGTAAAAATGTTGAGATCTATTTATAAAGATAATTTTGAACTAATTACACCAGGTATTAGGTTAAAGATTGAAAATAAAGATGATCAAAATAGAATTATGACGCCCCATGAAGCTATATATAATGGCGCTTCTAAATTAGTCATTGGTAGATCAATATCCAAAGCTATAGATCCTAATAAAGCTCTATTAGAAATATTTAAATCTATTAATTCTGGTTAATTTTGGATTCTTCTCCCTTGACCAATCTTGTTATGTTTGTTCTATGTTTCCAGATTACTAATAATGCCACAACAAAACTTATAAAAAAGTATGAGTGCATAAAATTACCGAGGTAAAAAAGCATAAAAATAGGAAGTAAAATTGCAGCTGAAATACTGGATAAAGAAACAAATTTAGTTTTTGTTAGGACTATTAAAAAAATTCCAAGAGATGCTAATCCAACTTTCCAAGAAAGAGCCAAAAACATACCTAATCCAGTCGCAACAGCTTTCCCCCCTTTACCTCTAAGCCATATTGGCCAAATATGTCCTGAGATAGCGGATATGCCTGCTATAACTTCTATTAATCCTTGATCTGTGTAATATTGAGCAATTTTTACTGCAATAAGGCCTTTCCCAACGTCAATGATAAATACAAAAAGTGCTGGCCATTTTCCAACATTTCTTAAGACATTTGTTGCCCCAGTAGATCCAGAACCTATAGTTCTTAGATCTATATTTTTGAGATATTTTCCAATTAAAAAACCTGTTGGCAGGGATCCTAAAAAATAACTTATAAAAATAATTAAAATATTCATAAAATTTAATTTAGTTCTAGATCATCATAAATTTCATAATTTGAGCCTGCGAAGGCAAGCCATAATGGGAATTGAAGAATTGGTATCTCTACAGATGTTTCTGCAGCATCCACAATAATAAATGGCAACTCTTCATTGGCTTCTAATCTATCAGCTCTTTCTATAACTCCTTCTGGCCTTTCAAAAAGAACAATTCCACTATTAGGTCCAAAATCATCTCTTGTAAGACCCAAGGAATCTTGTAAAATTCTTCTCCACTCTCCTAATCTTTCAGGTTGAGAAGCCAATATTAGTGTTTGAAATTGGTCGCCATACAATTCACCAAGAATAGCTATTAATCCTGCAGATAATAAAGCATTTTTTTGTCTGGAACCCCTACTTTCTAATGAACCCCTTCCACCCATATTAAAGAACCAATCATCCATGACTTCGATATCTTTTAAATCAAGGCTTCGCCTTAATTTCCAAGGATCCGAATAAAAATCAGGCTGTTCTGTAAACGTTGCGAAACAACTTTTAATAAGTTGTTCATCTGGTTTAAATGTTTCAGATAATGCCGGAACTTTAACTAATTTATTTTTGTTTAAATCTTCTTTTTTTTCATCAAGTGGCGAAGGCTTTACAACTATTGGTTGTGAAACTAATTCAAGTTTCTCTACATTTTGTGAGAGGTTCTGTAAAGAGCCCGTTAAATATTCTTGGAATCCCTTTACTCTTTTAGCGATATTGTCTGATTGACCCTTAAAATTTGATTCAATATCTTTATTTAATTCATTTTTTTTTATTTCTAAATCTTTTATCTCTTTAACTAAAGAAATTTTTTTTGAAATAAGCTCGCTAAATATTTCATTAGATATATCATCTATTGATTTATTAGGTTTTTTGCTTTGCGATGTTAGCTTTTTATTTTGAGTTGTTTTATTTTTGATAATTTCATTATCTTTTATTTTTGTAACTGATTTATTAATTATTGATTCCTTATCAGGATTATTATTAGAAACTTTAGTATTAGTCATTTAAATAAATTGGAGGTTAATCAAAAATTAAATTTTAAGGATTTTTAATTTCCAGAGATTCAACTTTCTTTATAAGTTCATTTTTTAATTGCTCTGGATTAAATAGTATAGGTAATAAATGCGGGCTAGAGGTTTCTCTAAAATAAAAAATACCAGGGATTATCGGCAAAAAGAATTTCCAAGAGATCCAATTTTTGAATGGAAAGGTCCTGATTTCTTTTCCAAGTTGCAAAACTACAAAATCTTCATTTGTAATTTTTATTCTTAAGGTGAATGATTGAAGCAGTAAAAAAAAGCTGAATGAAGAAAAAACAATTGTGGGCCAATAACCAATATTCAGAAATAGGAGCATAAAACTTAAAATTATGAGGATTATTGGTAATTGAAATGATGGAGAGATTGTTACTGGCTCTTGTATCTTTGATTTAGTATTAAACATAGATTTATCCAAATAATATTTGTGTTAGAAATACATCCATTAAAGATACACTAACAAGAGTCATCACCACGGCACCTGTTGTACTAGTCCCAACTTCTTTGGGACCTCCTTTAGTAGTAAGGCCATATCCACAAGCAATAATAGATATTAGCAATCCAAAAACTACGGACTTAATTATCATAGACGATAAGTCTGAACTGGTTAAACTTACATTACCAGAACGTACAGAAGTCCAAAAAACCAAGGGAGGAACGTTATAAAAAATTGTGCTCCATATTTGCCCACTCCATAAAGCAACTGATAAAAATAAAAGACATTGTATTGGTGACATTATTATCATGGAAAGCAACCTTGGAACTACTAAATATTGAATTGGTTCAGTTCTTAACATTGTGATTGCTTCTATTTGTTCAGTGACTTTCATAGTTCCAAGTTGAGCCGCATATGCAGTGGCCACTTTGCCCGTCATTAAAGTAGCAGTTAGAAGAGGAGCCATTTCTCTAGCCATTCCTACAGCTAGTAAGCCCCCTATTTCACTTGAGACCCCCATACTTGTTAGCTGAGACGCCACTTGAATATTAAAAACTGTACCAGCAGCAATACCTGTTATTAATACAATTAACAAACTTCCAGGCCCTGATTCCATAAGCTGCTCAAAAAGGTCATTTTTTGAAATTTTACCTTTGAAGATATAATTAATTGCTTGCCCCCCAATTATGAGGCTGCTTACAAGTCTTTTAAAAAACTTTGGATAGGACATGTTTTGATATTAGCTGGTTAATAGTTTTTGATCCCACTTTCGCATTATAAGTAGTCCAATTATTACTAATAATGAAGGTATAAAACCAATACACAATCTGATGGTTAATTGAGCTAAAGAGGATTGTTCAATAATATTTAAACTAGAACTTTCTACAAAGCATGATTGATAACCAGATACGTATAGCAATAAACCTAATATTTGAACACTTAGTCCAATACCAATTTTCTGAATAAGAACCATCCAAGCTGTATATAGCCCTGCTGGTTTTTCTGGATCTTCATCTATTGCATCAGGAAGTAGTGACCAAGGTATTAAGTAAGCGGTTGAAGCTCCTATTCCAATTAGACAAATTATGATAATTAAAATTATAAATAAAATAACGTTATTAATATTAAGAAATAAGCCATCTTCCAAAGATGAAACTTTTGATAAAGAAGGTAAAAATAATGCAGCTGTACATGAAAAAATCCATATAATTGCTCCATAGTTTAAAGCTGATATTCTGTTCAATTTATTTGAAACTCTTGCCCATATTTGTAATCCTAAAAGAGCACTTATTTGGAAGGGGATTGGAACCCAGTTAGCAATTTCTGAAGGCACATTAAGGACATCTTCTACATAAATTAATGCGACTGTTTGCATTAACTGCAAGGAACACCAAAGTAAAATATAGAGAGATATTACCTTGAGAAATTTTTTGTTATTAAATATTCTTTTAAATTGATGTTTAATTGGTTCGGCCTTCCCAGATGGTCTCCTGGCTTTTTTGGCAAATGGGGCTAGTCCCCAACAAGATATTAAGGTTGTTATTACTGCTATAAAGCCGCTAATTTTGCCCATTAAAAAATATTCGTTATTAGCTAATCCATCTGAATTTAAAACCACTCCAGCTATTATTAAACCAGTTAACCCAGCTATTATTGACCCTGTAAATCTAGCTGCGTTTAATCTAGTTCTTATTGAAGTTTTTTCTGAGATTTCCGTAGATAGAGCTGCGAAAGGTAGATTGATACTTGTATAAGCAGTCATCACAATTATTGAAATCAAAGCATAATAAATTGTTTTATTTATTACAGGACCAGAAGGGATCCACCAAATAGCTGCTAAGGAAAGCCCAAGAGGTATTGCTGCAACTAACATCCAAGGGATTCTAGGCCCCCATCTAGATTTTGTCCTATCACTTAACCAACCTATTAATGGATCGTTTATTGCATCCCAAATTTTTATCAACATTAGTAATGAACCTGCGATTAAAACAGGTAAACCTGCAGAACAAATAAAGAATCTAAATAGGAAGAAGCCAAATTGCGTCGCTGCTAAGCCTGTACCAGCATCTCCAAGTCCATAAGAAAGCATTAATCTTGTTCTTGACTCTGTTATATTTTTTGAGTGTGAATTTTCCAATCTTTTTAATTTGTTTATTGTTTGATAATGTATTATTGCAAGGGTAATTCTATTACTTAATGCGGGCGTGGTTTAGTGGTAAAACCTCAGCCTTCCAAGCTGAAGATGCGGGTTCGATTCCCGCCGCCCGCTTTTAGATTATATTATCCTTTGTTCCAATTATTTCTTCTGAAATAATTAATACAGAGCTTCTATTCTCTATATTGATAAATTTATCGTCAATTGGAGTAGGTAAATAAATTTCAGACTCATTAGTATCAATAACTTTTAGCCATTTGCTTTTTGATTTTGGTAGGTAAAAATCAATACTTTTTGAATATGCGTTTAGGCCCGCCCAAATTAAAGGATTATTTTTATTTTTATTTATACTAAATGCAATGGTATGTGACCAACTACTCCAATCTGGACTTTCTAATTTTGCTCCGTGCCAATAATAATTTACTAAATTGTCAATATCTTTTTCATTTTGAGAAGAAATAGGATTAAAAAATTTTATAAATTTCTTTCTTATCTTTATTAAATATTTTAGATAATTTAATAACTCCAAATCTTGTTGATTTTCATCCCAATTCATCCAACCCAAGGAATTATCTTGGCACCAAGAATTATTATTACCCCCTTGAGATCTTCCGATTTCATCACCCATTAGCATCATAGGTACTCCTTTTGAGATAAATAAACTCATAAGTAAATTTTTTTGTTGCCGCTTTCTTAGTTTTTTAATTAATGAGTTTGATGTAGGTCCTTCTACTCCATGATTCCATGAATTGTTGTGGTTATCCCCATCTCTATTTTGTTCTTTATTAGCAAAATTATGTTTTTTGTTAAAGGTAACTAAATCTTTTAGTGTAAATCCATCGTGAGAAGTTATAAAATTTATAGACTTTGGTAAAAAATTATTCTCTTTGTAATGTGATGGACTACCCTTGATTTTGTCACTCATATTCCAAGCCGTATCTTTATCTCCTTTCCAAAATCTTCTTAAGTCATCTCTGAAATGACCGTTCCATGTAAATATTCTCTTTGAAGGAAAATCGTTTAATTTATATAAACCTCCACAATCCCAAGGCTCACTAATTAATTTGATATCAGCAAGTTCAGGCTCACTTTCAATATCTTCAAAAATTGGAGGATTATCAAGAGGGATGAGATCTTCTCCTCTAGATAAAGCAATTCCTAAATCAAATCTAAAACCATCAACTCCTAATTCATTAGCCCAGCATTTTAATGACTCTATTATTAATCTTCTAACTAATCCTCTATTTGCGGCAATTGTATTACCACATCCAGAGACATCTTGATAATTATTATCTTTGTCGATGAAATAGTATAGATTTTCATCTATCCCTTTCCAAGATATTGCTGGCCCCTGAGAATCACCTTCAGAGGTATGGTTGTAAACCACATCCAAAATAACTTCAATATCTGCTTTATGGCATTCTTCTACAAACTTTCTGAATTCTTCTCTATTCAGTTTTGCAGATTTATTTGAAAAATATTGAAAATGTGGAGTAAACCAGTTAATAGGACTATAGCCCCAGAAATTTTCTAATCCATTAGGAGCGTCATTTGGGTCAAAACAAAATACAGGAAGTAATTCAATACATGTTATGCCAAGTTCTTTCAGATAGGGTATTTTTTTTAAAAATTGTTTAAAGCTACTTTCTTCTTTATTAGAGGATTGAGTAAATGCTTTGATATGGAGCTCATAAATAATTGTTTCTTCCCAGGAATGTTTAGGTCTAGGAAAATCTTTAAAATTAAAAAGTTTTCTATCACAAACAACACTTTTTAGACAAGATTCGATGTTGTCAAAATTATTTAAGGCGTTTTTTCTTTTGTATTTACTCCATCCAGTAATGCCTCGTGAACAAGGATCAATTAAAACTGTTTTAGAATGATTTTTATTCAGTTTATTATCCTTCTGTTTAATTCTAAAAGCATAGATTGCGCCCTCCTTGACGTTATTAATTTCCGCATGCCAATAAGGCCCAGTCTTATGATAATGATCTAATTTGAAGATTCTTTTAGGAGCAACTTCATTTTCATTCTCGAATAATAAAATTTCTATATATTCTGCATTTGTAGCAATTACTGAGAAATTGACGCCTTCTGAAGTTATTGAACTCCCTAGAGGCAATGGGTTCCCAATCTTTATATCATTCACTGTTTATTTATTTCTTTAATTTTATAATGAATGAACTAATTAAATTAAATTACATTAGTCAAACATCTGAATCATAAGTAAAAAACTTAAAAAAAAAATCAAATTTGATGTTTCACTCATCAATATTTTTAAATTTAAAGAATTTAATATTATTAAGTGGAAGATCTTTGCTTAGTTCTTATTTATACCAATAAAATAAAATTTCTTGGTTCAAACATTTTGATGTTACTGATTTATTTTTTTAAAATTGAAATAATGATTTCCCATGTGCTGAGAAGGAAATATATCTGAAAGTTAATAAAAAATAATAAATAGGTGAAAATTTTTAAATTGATTACTTCTAAATATAACTTTTTGTATTATTAGAAAATAAACTTTTCAAGTAAAAACTAGTTATTGCAATGCTTTTGCCTCTTTAATTAGGCTGTAATTACTTTTAAAGCTTATGAAAATTTTAAGATATCACAATATTGTCATAAGCTAAAAATGCTATTAAATTTTGTATAAAGCTTTGCGCCACCGGCATTTTCGGTTGCCGTATTTGTGTTTGCTCCATATGATATGCAAGTTCGAGGTAATTAGACTTGATTTCAAAAATCTTGTCTTTCAAATCTCTGCTATACAAACAATTCAATGAACAAAGCTGATTTAGTAAATCTTGTTGCTGCTCGTACAGAGCTCACAAAAACAGATGTATCTTTAGTTGTTGATGCAGCTATTGAAACGATTGTTGATTCAGTAGTGGAAGGCAAAAAAGTCTCCATACTAGGATTTGGTTCTTTTGAGCCAAGGGACCGTTCTGCTAGACAGGGCTTAAACCCTAAAACAGGCGAAAAAATTGCGATTCCCGCTAAAAGAGTTCCTACATTTTCTGCAGGAAAACTTTTTAAGGATAGAGTTCAAGGCTAATAATCTTTATAGCTTAATTCTTATCTTAATTCAGGTGCTTCTTTTGAGCACCTTTTTTTTATAGAAAAAAGGATTGATTATTTTTGAATATTACTAATAACATAATTTTATGAGGGCAAATCTCAAATTTTTTACTATTTTAAATTACAAAAAATACATAATTTTTGAACTCCTTTTGTTTGTTTTTTTAGCAAATCCAGGTTTTGCAGAACAATTACTAACTAAATCGGAGATTTTAAGAAAATCAAATGAATGCTTTAAAAATTTCCAATATAAATTATGTACTAATTTATTTTTGGAAACGGAGAAAATGCAGTTAGTTGAGTCTGAGCAAAATAGATATAAATGTCAGGCCAGTATTCTGGGTTTACAGACGGAACTTATTGAAGCTTATTACTTTAAAAAATTGAACAAAAATCAAAATGGAATCATGATTCCATATGTGATTAAAAATTGTTAATTCTTGAGAAAAATTTTAAATTTAGAATATTATTAATTTATTATTTAGGGTCTAATGGTAAAAGGTTTTTCTGAAAGTGAAGTTAAAAATGATGAACTTATAAAGGACTTGAAAAATGAGAAGAAAGGCTTAGCTTCTTTTCTTAAAGGAAAAAAATTTACTTATACCTTACCAGGTAAAAAACAGATAAATATATTTGGTTCAATTGTATTAGGTTTAAATTTAGGTTTAGTAATTTTGGTTATTTTGTATTTTAATAATCAAGAATTCCATGATTTTATTTTTAATGTTGGGCGATAGCTTTATTTTTTGATCGAAAGATTTTTAGAAATGATATATTTAAATTTTGAGAGGAAATTAATGAAGATAGTTAATTTATTTTTTCAAGTACTTCTATCCCTAATACTTATTGGATTTTTAATATACTTTTTAACTGGTTATGACTCTGCTTTCGAGGCAGATCAGTCATGTCATTCCTATCTATCGAATTTTTCTGACCAATCAAGTAATTTAGGTTGTGATCATGATACTGAAACGCATCAATGGATATTATATGAGAATCAAAATAATTTAGAACCAGCAAAAATTATTAAAAAGTTTAGATATAAGTTTTTATAGCTTAATTTTTTTATAAAAGAATTTTGCACTTAAAATTGAAATGATTGCTGTTATGACAAAAGTAAGATATTGATATATGCTCCCCTCTAGGTATATATTATTTTTATAAAGAGGATAGTCTATAAAAGAACCTAATGTTCCCCAAATTATTACCCAAGCTGAGATATATAGAAATATTTTTATTGGACTAGATTTTTTTTCTTCCATTTTTAATTTATACCAAAGATTGAGGAAGTTACAGGTCTTCCTTTAAAAACTAATTCAGTTAATATAAGCATTAAAAATCCGACCATGGCTGCTCTGCCATTAACAAGTTCAGCACTACTATTAAATCCAAAAACATTTTTAACTTCCCCACCTTGATTATCAACCCACTTGGAATCTTCACTATCAGTGGATTTATTATCTAGCTCTTCATTTGGATTTACTATTGGAGGATTTTCTTCTTTCATGGAATTTTTTTATTAATAATAGTTATTTTAGACAAATTTCATTGAATTTAAATTTAAATATTGAAGAAAATTAGTGTAAATAATATTATCCATAATAATTGAAGTCTTAAAATTAATTGGCAAATTAGATTTATTTTTTCTTTAGTGCAAAATTCACCATTAGCATTAATAATTGGCTTTTCAATTATTTCATCATTGTATTTACTTTTGCCACCTAATTTTATATTGGAAGTATAGGCAAAAATTGCCTCTGAAATTCCAGAATTGGGAGAATCATATTTACTCCCATCAAAGTAACTTTTTTTAATGATATAAAAATATTTTTTAATATTAGAACTAACTAAAGGCAATGTTAAAAAAACTAATCTACTTGGAATGAAGGTTGCATAATCTTCAATTTTGGCACTAAAAAAACCAAGATTTTTATATTGGATATCTTTATATCCGATCATTGAATCCAAAGTGCTAATGGCTTTATAAGAAAAGCCAAGGGATAAAGGACCTGGAAGAAAAATCGAAAATTTCATAAAAACTATTCCTATAAATATCCAAAAAAGTGGTCCAAATATTCCATCAACTGAGTTTTCGGTCAGACTTTCAGCACTTGATCTCATAAGATGATCTAACGAGGATGTACTTACATCTCTACTTACAATTCGTTGGACTTTTTCTTTGATTAATTGTTCAGTTTTTTGATCAATTATGCTTTTATTTATAAGGCTTGAAATTTCTTTTACGCTTGAAGTAAGACTTTTGGAAGCTAAACAACTTGATAAACCTAAAAAAATTAATATTCCAATAATAAAATTGCTT
>QCUB01000012.1 GCA_003210895.1 Prochlorococcus sp. AG-676-M04 | reverse complement strand
GAAATATGGAAAGAAAATATTAAGTTTTCTGGAGATACAAAAAATTTAAAAACGGATGGTGAAATTAAAAGTTATTTTAAGAATTTTGATTTTCCAAAGAATTTTAGACTAAAAGAAATCGACTCTTTTGAAAAATTTTTAAACAATAAATTTAAAGAATATGTAATAAAGTCTTATAAAATTTTGACACGAGGAAAATGTAGAGGATTTGTATATACTTTTAATCAAGATTTTTTAAATGATTCAGTAAAAGATGAGCGTAATTTAAGTTTCATTATTAGCTGTTTGGGAGTTGGTTTAGAAAACTATTGGTTAATTAAAACAAATAAAAAGCATGAAAATGTAGATAGAGAAATTTCAATTGGTGCAGAAATTCAATCGCAACTTTTACCTGATTATTGCCCAATTATTTTTGGTGTGGATTTAGCTGCGCACTGTAGACCAGCTCTTCAACTAGGAGGAGATTATTATGACTTTATGTCTTTAAAAACAAATATTTCGGAAAAGAGAAGGGAAAAGGCAAGGTGGGCTTTAGTTATTGGTGACGTAATGGGAAAGGGTATTCCTGCGGGCCTCTTGATGACTATGCTAAGAGGAATGCTAAGAGCAGAGGTTTTGACTGGTTTGCCTCCAGATAGAATATTGCACGATTTAAATCAGTTAGCGATTCATGATTTAGACCAATCGCATAGGTTTGTAACTTTATTTTATTCAGATTATGATCCAAGAACAAAAAAATTAAGGTACGCAAACGCTGCCCATAATCCTCCTTTGCTTTGGAAAAGTTCTGAGCAGAAAATTATAAAGCTTGATTCCGAAGGTTTTGTTCTTGGATTGCAAAATGATGCTGAATATAAATGTGGTCAAATACAACTTAATAAAAATGATGCAATTCTTTATTACACAGATGGGGTAACTGATACTTCTAATGTTTTAGGGGAAAGATTTGATGAAGAACGTTTAATTAAATCCTTTTCAAACTTATGTAAGCAATCACTTAAATCTAAAGAAATTTTAGATAGGATATTTAAAATTTTAGATGAGTTTACTGGAACAAATAGACAATTAGAAGATGATGCTTCAATCGTAGTTTTTCAGTTAGACTAGATTTTTTGTCACATATATAAAAAAATGCTTTATTAGAAGTACTTAAAGTTTTTGATTAATATGTCCAAAGTTTGGAGTAATAGATTTGATAGCAGTCTCAATCCATTTATTGA
Source organism: Prochlorococcus sp. AG-676-M04 (assembly GCA_003210895.1). GTDB lineage: Bacteria > Cyanobacteriota > Cyanobacteriia > PCC-6307 > Cyanobiaceae > Prochlorococcus_A. The sequence goes on along the minus strand of QCUB01000012.1, from coordinate 34,723 downwards.
GGAGTTTAATGCCTCAATTGGTTTTGATAAGACACTAATTTTTGAAGATATAGAATGTTCTATTGCTCATGCCAAAATGCTTGGTAAAACTGAAGTTTTGTCCTTTAATGAGTCTCAAATTATTATCGAGGGTTTAGAGACTATAAAAAAAGATTTTATTGAAGGTAAATTTACTCCTGGTCCTCCATCTGAAGATATTCATTATTGTATTGAAGAAAAACTAATTAATTTAATTGGTGAAACAGGAAAAAAATTACATACTGGTAGGAGTAGAAATGATCAAGTAGGAACAGATATTAGATTATGGTTGAGAAAAAAAATTGATGATATCGATATCTTATTAGCAGAATTACAAAATTCTTTATTTTTGATTGCAGAATCAAATATTTATACTTTAATTCCTGGTTATACGCATATGCAAAGAGCTCAACCTTTATCTTTTGCTCATCACCTTTTGGCTTACCTTGAAATGTTTCAAAAAGATCGCGATAGGCTTAAAGAAATCAGAGCTAGGGTTAATATTTCGCCTTTAGGTGCAGCAGCATTAGCAGGTACAAAAATTAAGATAGATAGATATTTTACCGCTGAGGAATTAGGATTTGCAGATATTTATAAAAATAGTATTGATGCTGTAAGTGATAGAGATTTTTGTATTGAATTTGTTTCAAGTTCAGCTTTAATAATGTCTCATTTAAGTAGAATTTCAGAAGAAATAATTTTGTGGGTTACTGACGAGTTTTCTTTTGCAAAATTAACTGATAAGTGTGCGACTGGAAGTAGTTTGATGCCTCAGAAAAAAAATCCAGATGTCCCAGAATTAATAAGGGGTAAAACTGGACGAGTTTATGGACATCTTCAATCATTATTAACAACTATAAAAGGACTACCTCTTTCTTATAATAAGGATTTCCAGGAGGATAAAGAGCCAATCTTTGATACAGTTCATACTATTTCTTCTTGCCTAAAAGCTATGACAATTTTATTTAATGAAGGAATAGAGTTTAATTTGGAAAAGTTAATGGATTCTGTTCATAATGATTTTTCTAATGCCACTGATTTGGCAGATTATTTAGTAGCTAAAGAGGTTCCTTTTAGAAGGGCCTATCAAATCGTTGGAGATATTGTGAAGTATTGCTTAACAAAGAATATTTTATTTAAAGATTTAAAGTTAGAAGAATTCCAAAGATTTCATCAATCTTTTGAAGATGATATTTTTGAAAATCTCAATCCTATGAATGTTGTGAAGTCTAGAAATAGTGTAGGAGGTACTGGATTTGATCAAGTAAAAAAAGAGTTAAATAATTGGAAGAAAAAATTATTCAATTAAATCTCAATTAATTTTCTACAACATTGGATTTATTGAAGTAGACTATATAGTATTGTATATGAACTACCTAATCAGTAGTTTTTATCTTGGTTATTTTTTAAAGTTGAGTTTCAAGTGAGTATTTTTGTTGGAAATTTGCCTTTTCGCGCAGAGCGAGAAGACATCTTAGAATTATTTACACCGTATGGTGAAGTTATGAATTGTTCTCTTCCTTTGGAGAGAGATACTGGTAGAAAAAGAGGTTTTGCATTTGTTGAAATGGCAGATGAAGCACTTGAGACAGCAGCTATTGATGGTCTTCAAGGAACTGAGCTCATGGGAAGACCTTTAAGAATTAATAAAGCTGAGCCAAGAGGCGGCGGCGGCGGCGGTCCTCGTAGAGGCGGTGGCGGTAGAGGCGGTTATGGCGGCGGCGGTTACTCTGAACCTACTTCAAATTATGCTAATAAATCTTCTGGAGCAGATGGTTGGGAAGATAGAAGTTATGGAAACTCTTCCGAAAACTCTGAATTTGAAAATGGAAGAAGTAGAAGAAAAAGAAGCGTAGTAAGTAATTCTGAAACTTCTCAAGAAGGTAATTAATAACCCATTTTTTGGAGTTCTATTGTTAATTCAATTAAGTAGTCAATACTTAATTCCTTTTTTATTGATTTGTTTGAAATTTTATTCCTCCAAAGTTTAGCTTTTGGTATATTTTTGACCAGATTTATAAGATGTTTACATATATCCCAAGTATCTCCTCCATTTTTTAAATGGTTTTCAATGTAGGGAATTAACGAAAATATAATTTCTGAAGCTTTTTTCAATGTAATATTTTCTCCATATATCTTTTGATCAATTTCAGTCCATTTCAAAGGATGTTTATAGGCTGATCTTCCTATCATTACACCATCAAAATTATTCAATGCCTGTATACATTGATCAATATTTGTAAAACCTCCATTTACTTCTATAAGTAGTTCAGGATTGAATTTTTTTAATTTTTGAACAACATCATATTTAAGTGGTGGAATATTTCTATTTTGTTTGGGATTTAGACCTTTTAAAATTGCTTTTCTTGCATGTACTGTAAATCTGTCTGCTCCCGCATTTGCGACTTCTTTGACAAAACAATTCAATTTATCAAAACTATCTTCTTCATCAACACCAATTCTATGCTTTATCGTAACGGGTAAATTACAATTATTTTTTAATGATTCTATACATTTTGCGACTTTAGTAGGTTCTTTCATAAGTGAGGCTCCAAAGTTACCAGAGCAAACTCTTGGGCTAGGACATCCTACATTGAAGTTAATTTCATCATATCCCCAATCCTGAGCAATCTTTGCTGCCTCTTTAAGTATTTGTGGATTATCTCCACCAAATTGAATTGAAAGAGGGTGTTCTTCTGTATTGAATTTTAAAAATTTATCTTTTTTTTCTGTGTAAATTAAACTCTGAGCTACTATCATCTCAGTGTATAAAAGAGCCTTAGAGCTTATTTTTCTCATTATCATCCTAAAGTGTTTGTCTGTGCAATCCATCATTGGAGCGACACTTATTTTGTGTAATTTATTTATAGAATTAGATTGATGATTTTTCATTAACTTTTATTCAAGATATTTGAAGATATGAATCAATTTTTATCTAGAAGATTCTTTATTTTAATTCCTACTATGTCAATTTTGAAATTTATTATTGAACCCAAGAAAGTATTAGGTTCTTCTGAAACTTCTAATGAAGAATGGAATTTATCAAAAGAAGAGTGGAAAAATAAACTTAGCCCAGAGTCCTATTATATTTTGCGTGAAGAAGGTACTGAAAGAGCATTTAGTAGTAACTTAAATAATGAGAAGAGGAAAGGAACTTTTCATTGTGCAGGTTGTAATAAGGCTCTTTTTACATCTGATACTAAATTTGACAGTGGTACTGGGTGGCCTAGCTTTTGGGATTCAATTCAAGATTCTATAGAAACTAAGGTTGATTTTAAATTAATTGTTCCAAGGACTGAATACCATTGCTCTAGATGCGGAGGACATCAAGGTCACGTATTTAATGACGGTCCTTTACCCACAGGTAAACGATATTGTAATAATGGCCTTGCTTTGAAGTTTATCCCCAATTAATTAATTAGTGCGGCCTTCCGCAACTTGTTTTGTGCGACAATTTCATTCACAATAGTCGTAATAAATTATAGAGTAATGATTGAAAAACAATCAGATAATATTGATAATAAAGAAGATAACGTTTCTGAAGAAAGCAGTATTTCTGAAAATTTATCCTTAAATGATGGCCAAATTAACGAAGACAATGATTTATCTGATGAAGATAATGAAACAATTAATACAGAAGATTTAAAAAATACAATTACTAATAATGACGCAAGATTAGAGCAATTAGAAAAAGAGCATGAAACCTTGAAAAGTCAGTATGTAAGGATTGCTGCTGATTTTGATAATTTTAGAAAAAGACAATCACGAGATCAAGATGATTTAAAAATTCAACTAGTCTCCAAAGCCTTAACTGCAATCTTGCCTATTGTGGATAATTTTGAAAGAGCAAGACAACAACTAAAACCTGAAAGTGAGGAGGCTCAAACATTGCATAGAAGTTACCAAGGACTATATAAACAATTAGTGGAAGTATTAAAACAACAAGGAGTTTCTCCAATGAGAGTAGTTGGGCAACAATTTGATCCCAATTTGCACGAAGCGGTTTTAAGAGAACCAAGTCAAGAGTTTAATGAAGACATAATTACAGAAGAATTACAACGTGGATATCATTTAGAAGGCAAGGTTTTAAGACATGCATTAGTCAAAGTTTCAATGGGCCCTGGTCAACAAAATTCACAAGAACCCGAAGAAAAGGATAAAGTTGAAGAAGATATTAATTCAGAGAGCACTATCTCTGAAAATGATTAAGTCCTTTAATGAATAGTTGAGTATTATCTAATGGCTGATTTTTATCAAATACTTGGTGTTTCAAGAGATGCTGATGCTGATACTTTAAAAAGCGCTTATAGAAAGTTAGCAAGACAATATCATCCTGATGTAAATAAAGATCCAGGGGCTGAAGATAAATTTAAAGAAATAGGTAAGGCTTATGAGGCATTAGCTGATCCTGATATTAGAGCTAGATATGATCAATTTGGTGAGGCTGGATTAGGAGGAGCTTCTGGGATGCCAGATATGGGTGATATGGGTGGTTTTGCAGATTTGTTTGAAACATTTTTTAATGGCTTTGGAGGACAATCTCCACAAGGAGGTAGATCACAAAGAAGAGGTCCGCAGCAAGGTGATGACTTACGATATGACTTAAATATTGATTTTAAAGACGCTATTTTTGGACAACAAAGAGAAATAAAGATACCTCATTTAGAAACTTGTGAAGTATGTAAAGGAACTGGCGCAAAATCTGGAACAGGTCCAACAACTTGTGCAACATGTGGCGGTGCTGGACAGGTTAGAAGAGCGACAAGAACACCCTTTGGTAATTTTACACAAGTAGCAGAATGTCCAACTTGTAATGGTTTAGGTCAAATAATTTCAAATCCATGTGCTAGTTGTGGTGGCAATGGTGTCAAACAAGTTAGAAAAAAATTACGTATTAATATTCCTGCAGGAGTTGATACAGGAACTAAATTGAGAGTTTCTGGAGAGGGAAATGTAGGTTTAAAAGGTGGCCCACCTGGAGATTTATATGTTTTTATTAAGGTTAAAAATGACCCAAATTTAAAGAGAGATGGTATTAATATTTACTCTGAAATATTAGTGAGCTATCTTCAAGCTATTCTTGGAGATACTGTTGATATAGTAACTGTTGATGGGAAAGTTAATTTAAAAATTCCAAGCGGGACGCAACCAAATACTACTCTATCTTTAGAGAATAAAGGTGTACCTCGATTGGGTAATCCAGTTGCTAGAGGTAATCATCAGGTTTTAGTAAAGGTTAAGCTACCAACTCGAATAACTGAAGATGAGCGAAATCTTCTAGAGAGTTTAGCTTCTAAATATTCTGATCAGAATTCGACATCTAATAGTGGATTGTTCAGCAAGTTGTTTGGTAAGGAATCTTGAAGAAAGTTTCAAAGGTCTTGGATTTAGAGTCGATTCCTTGTCCTTTAAATGTAGTCAAATGCAAATTAGCATTAGAGAAACTATCCATAGATGAAACTTTGATAATCCGTTTAGACAAAGGAGAACCAGAAGTAATGGTTAAAAAAGCATTAAAACAAATGAACTACTTTGTTAAAACAATTGAGGAAGATCAAAAAACAATACAGTTCAAAGTTTTGCATGAAAGTTGATAACAAATATAAAGGCCTTGTTATAAAAAAATTTAATGAGTTTTATTTGGTTGAATTAAATCAGAATGAGAACTTAGAGTTTAATAAAAAATTTTTATGCAAAATCAAGAAGTCTATAAATTTTAGAAATCAACTTGTTTTTGTAGGAGATGAAGTAATTCTTTATCAAATTGATTTAAAGAGTAATCGAGCTGTAATAGAAAGTTTAGTTAAAAGAAACAACCTTTTAGAAAGACCATCTGTTGCTAATATTTCAAATATTTATGTAATTTGTTCTGTCGAAGATCCAAAATTAAATTTATCCCAAGTCAATAGGTTTTTAATATCTGCCGAAAAACTTGGTGTAGAGGTTTCATTGGTGCTCTCTAAATGTGATTTGATAACAGAACAAAAAAGACTTTTTTTAATTGATAAGTTTAAGAACTGGGGATATAAAGCGATTACTTTAAATTTAAATAATCCGGATAATTTTAAACATTTACTTACTCAGTTAAAGAAAAAAAAATGTTCTATATTTATGGGACCATCTGGTGTTGGTAAAACTACTTTATTGAATAAGATAATTCCAGGTCTTGATAATACTACTGCACCAGTATCAATCAAAATAAAACGTGGAAAAAATACTACTAGAAATGTCGAACTATTTTCTTTATCAAGTAAAAGCTACATAGTTGATACTCCTGGATTTAACATGCAATCACTTCAAATAGATTTCCGTGAATTACCTCTCTTATATCCAGAAATTTATCAACAAGTAGTCAATGAAGGAATAAATTGTAAATTTCGTAATTGCTTACACATAGATGATGAGGGGTGTAATTTAAATAAAAGTTTTGAAAGATATAGTTTTTATAGAGAGATGGTTGAATCATCTAAGAGTCATTATTGTCTAATCCAGGGAGATTAAGATTAAGTCCTCCAGTTAAGTCATTCATTCTTTCTTTCATTGTTGTAGTAGAACTCTCATGAGCCTTTTGAATAGCTTGTAAAATATTTTTTTCTATTTGCTCTTTATTAGCATCAGAAACTTTTTCATTTACTTCAACTCTTAGGGGGAGTTGGTTTCCGCTAATCCATACTTTGATCATTTCATCATCACTTTTTCCTTCAATTTCCATGCTCTCGAGTTCATCTTGTAATTTTTGAGCATTTTGTTGAATTTCTTTAGCTTTTTTAAAAGCCTCTGTTAGTTGTCCAAAATTTGGAAGTCCAAAACCTGCCATTTGATAAAAAAGTTTGTCTATTTAAGGATAGTCAAAACCGATCATTCTTACTTCTGGTTGAAGAGAAATCCCTTTCTTTTGTAGTACTTTTTGTTGAATTACTGTTATTAAATCTAAAATATCTTTTGAATTTGCAGAAGAATTGTTTACTATAAAATTTCCATGCATAGTTGATATTTCTGCACCACCTATTTTGAAACCTTTTAATCCTAATTCCTCAATTAATTTTCCTGCATATGAATTAGTTGGATTTTTAAATACGCTTCCAAAGCTCGGTAAATCGTATGGTTGAGTTTCGATTTTTCTTTTAAGGTTTTTCTTGGTAGTTTCTAATAACTGTTCAATATTTCCTTTTGGCTCAAAGTGTAGTTTTGCTCTTATTATTACTAAATTGTTATCTTGAAAAGGACTGAATCTATATTGAAAATTTATATCTTGTTTTTGTATTTCGGATATTTTAAGAGTTTTAGTATCAATAACTTGAACTGATAAAAGATTATTGGCTAATGATAATTTTCCTGAGCCTGCATTCATACAAATAGCACCTCCTACTGTTCCTGGAATTCCCACTGTCCATTCACCACCCTGTAATCCATTTTTTGCTAGCATATTTGACATGGTTGGGAGCATTACGCCAGCATCTGCTTCTACAATCCCAGTAAGAGGTTCAATGTTGATATATCTCATTTTTTTTGTACATATAGTTAATCCTTTTAAAAAAATATTATTAATTAACAAATTTGAACCAGCTCCTATTAAGTAGCATTCTTGATTATTGAAATGTGACCACTTTATTAAATTGATGAATTCGTCAGCATTCTTTGGTTGTGAAAAATATTCTGCAAATCCACCAACTTTTATTGTTGTATAATTAGAAAGCTTTATTTTCTTTTCAAAATAAATATTTTTCATCAATTATTTTAAGTATTTTTATTATTTAATATTGACCAAAGGTTATGACAATCTCCAGCTCCCATGTTTATAATCAAATCATTTTTTTGTGTTAACTTAAGGAAGTTATCTTTAATCTCATAATTGTCTTTTAAGTATTGAACATTCTTATTTTTTTTATATATAAGATCAGCAATTAGTTTTGAGTCAATATTACTTATATTTTTTTCTCCAGCACCAAAAATGTCAGTTAAAAAAATAACATCTGCTTTTGAAAGTTCCATAACAAATTCATGGATAAATTGTTTTACTCTGGTAAATCTATGAGGTTGGAAAATAGCAATTAATCTTCCTTTTTCTTTATTATTTTTATCTTTAATAAATAACCTTGCTAAATTAATTGTTGCCTTAATTTCATTAGGATGATGAGCATAGTCATCATAAAAAATTCTTTTATTTAGTTCGCCTCTCAGTTCAAACCTTTTTTTTGGCAACTCTAAAGATTTAATATTTTCCTTAATCTTCTTAAAACTTACTCCAATCATTCTAGAAGCTGCTATTGCACCAGTAATATTAGAAAGATTATGTAATCCAGGCACTGGAATAGTTATCATATCAATGTAATTTCCATTCTCATAATATTTACCAATAGTATTATTTTTATTTACAACTTTTGGAATTATTGAATAAGTAATATTCTTAATCTCATTATTAGACCATTGATTATTTGAAATAAAATTGCTCTTTGTAACTTCACAATCATTATTTATTAATAATTTTTTGGAATTAGAAGCAAATTTTTTAAATGAGGATAGTACTTCATCAATATCTGAGAAATGGTCACAATGATCGAAATCAATATTATTAATTATTCCTATATTTGAATTGTACTTACTAATTGTTCCGTCAGATTCATCAATTTCTGTCACTAAGAATTTTGTATCTTCGATATGTGTATTTGATTTATAAATTGGAATGATTCCACCAGTGATTGAAGAAGAATTATGCGTACATAATTCCAATAACGTGGAAAGGAAAGTGCTTGTAGAGGTTTTACCGTGGCTACCTGCTATTGATATTGATATGTAAGATTTCATTATCATCGCAAGAATTTCCGAACGATGTTTTATCGAAAAATTATTTTTTTTGCAATATCTTAATTCTTCGTTTTCGTCTTTAATAGCGGAACTAATTACACAGATAATTTCTTGATTTCTTAATTGAGAAACTACAAAATCAATATTATTCTTGCTTTGAGAATCAAAAATTTTTGCCCCTAATTCCTTAAGTCTTTCTGTTTCTGTATTTTTAATTAAATCAGAGCCGGAAACTGAGCATCCTTTTTTTATTAATGCTATAGCAATTGCAGACATTCCAATACCACCAATGCCAATAAAGTGAAAATGACCTTTTAGTAAAAGTTTTTTATGCAATTGATATTTTTTTCTTAAATTAACATAACTTCTTAGTCTTTAATTTGGTATTTTTTTTTAACAAAAAAGTTGATTTTATTTTGATGAATTAATACAAAAATAGAATTATTTGCTTAATAAATCAAAAAATACTTACGTTATTGCACAAAATTCTGTATGATCAGCAACTTAAGGTTAATCATTAGAAAATTTTTAGTTATGACTTTGCGTGTTGCAATTAATGGGTTTGGCAGAATTGGGCGAAACTTTATGCGTTGTTGGTTAAGTAGAGGTGCTTATACCAATATTGAAGTAGTTGGTATTAATGTAACCTCAGATCCTAAAACTAACGCTCATCTTCTCAAATATGATTCAGTGTTAGGAAAATTGGATGGCGTAGACATTCAATATACTGACGATACCTTTGTAATCAATAACAAAACAATAAAGTGTTTCTCTGATAGAAATCCAATGAATTTACCCTGGAGAGATTGGGGAGTTGATTTGGTTATAGAATCTACTGGAGTTTTTAATACTGATGTAGGTGCAAGTAAGCATCTTGAAGTTGGAGCCAAGAAAGTAATTCTTACTGCACCCGGTAAAGGTGCAGGTGTTGGAACTTATGTAGTTGGGGTTAATGCTGATCAATATAAACATAGTGATTATGATATTTTGAGCAATGCTAGTTGTACTACAAACTGTTTGGCTCCAGTAGTAAAGGTTCTTGATCAAACTTTTGGTATTAATAAAGGATTGATGACAACAATTCATAGTTATACTGGTGATCAGCGCATATTAGATAATAGTCATAGAGATTTAAGAAGAGCTAGAGCAGCAGCTACAAATATTGTTCCAACTTCAACTGGAGCTGCTAAAGCGGTTGCTTTGGTTTACCCTGAAATGACTGGAAAACTAACAGGTATTGCTATGAGAGTACCTACTCCTAACGTGTCAGCAGTAGATTTTGTTTTTGAATCTTCAAAATCTGTTAGTAGTGAAGAAGTGAACAATGCTCTTAAGGAAGCCTCTCTGGGATCAATGAAAGGAATAATTAAATACGGTGATGAGCCACTCGTTTCAAGCGATTATGCTGGAACAAATGAATCATCTATCGTAGATAGTGATCTAACAATGTCTATTGGCGATAATCTTGTAAAGGTTCTTGCTTGGTATGACAACGAATGGGGTTATAGCCAAAGAGTTGTAGACTTAGCAGAGATAGTGGCTAAAAAATGGGAATAATCAAAAGTGAGAAAAACACTTATATTCTAAAAACTTATTGTTATCAAGGTTTTTAAAGTTAACCGTTGGAATTCCTTCAGCGAAATATCCAATTTCTGTAATATTTTTATTTGCTCGTAAAAGATTATCAGCCCATTTTCTTGGTAGAGAAAAAACTAGCTGGTAATCTTCGCCTCCAAAAAAATAAAATTCGTCCCATTCTTTTCCTGTTGGCCAATCTTTGTGTTTCGGAATTTTTGCATAATCAACAATTGCTTTACAATTACTTTCAATCGATAAATCTAATAATGCTTGAAATAAACCATCACTACTATCCGTACACCCAATAGTTTTAATCCTTTTATTTGGACGTGCCTTTAATAGTTTTTTAAGAAATTTGGGTTTAGGTTTTGGTTTGCAAAATTCTTTTAATGATTTTTTAATTAAACTTTGTGAAAGAGTAATAGGATAATCAAAATTATCTTTACTTCTTATCATAAATCCTAATTTGCTAAGGCCGTGAATACCTGTAGTTAAGATAATTTCTTTCGGTCTGCATGAGTTCCTTCTTAATTTTATTTCTCCCTGTTTGCCTATAATAGTCATAGAGATTATTTTATCTTTTCCTACAGAGCAATCTCCCCCAAGAATTACACCTCCAAAATGTTTTAGTGCTTTATTTATTCCTGTATATAAATCTTTAACCCAAATCCAATTTGTTGTAGACGGTAGTACTAAAGCAATATTAACTCCTATTATTTCGTTGCATCCACTTGAGAGTAAGTCAGATATATTGCATGCTACAGCTTTCCATCCTATGTCTTTGGCAGAAATAGTATCATCATTAAAATGGACATTTTCAACTAAGGCATCAGTATTTACTAGTAAGTTTTTATTTTTAGTTTGAATGAATGCACAATCATCAGAAACTTGCTTGTTAGGCATAAATTCAGCAAGCCTGTTTATTAATTCTTTTTCACCAATATCCTTTAATAATTCTTTAGGCATTTAACTTGAGTTTATCTATTCCATTTAAAACATCAATTGAGATAATTATGTCATCTTTGGTAAGCTCTTCTAAAACTTCAAAACCTTCAATAACATAACCAAATGCAGCATTTCTTCCGTCAATTAAATTTCGCCCAGCTGGATTGAGTTCTGCTTCATATAAAAAGAAGAAGAACTGAGATGAACCATCATCAACTGCTTTACTAGAATGAGACCATCCTAAGGTTCCAAGTGTTGCAAATGGCAAGGTTGGAGTTTCTGTATAAAGTCCCAAATCTTCAAAGGTTTCATTATAAAATGTTTCGCTTTCGTTGGGTATTCTTATTTCTAGAGGGACATGTCTCTCTAAATTCGTTTCAGGATCTATATATCCAATCTCATCCCCACCGGGATCTCCAGTTTGAAGAACAAAAAACTCTTCTGCCCTATTAATTGGTAAGTTATCATAAAAATTTTTTGAAGATAAGTCTATAAATGCACCAGCAGTAAGAGGTGCATTAAATCCATCTATTATGGCTTCCATATCGCCTTTAGAAGTCTTTATATTGACTTTTGCTCTGCCTAGTAATCTAGGAAGATTGTCAAATTCACTTGGAATAGAATAGGGAAATTCAGTGGGTAAAAAATATTCTTCTATTCCACCTATTTTATCAAGTGCTTCTCTTCTTGTTGCAATGAATGCGTATTTATCTTTTAATTTTGCTTCATTTTGAAGATTATCAAAATCATTTTTAAGGTCTAAAAAAGTGGTTTCTGCTATTTTTTGTTTTTCAATTGGTAATTGCTCAATAATTCGACCATTATATTTTTTTAGTAAAGATTGACATTTTGTAACAGTTTTTGAAAGAGCTGGCCATCTTCCTCCTCGTACAAGGTCACTTGTGTCTTCTAACTTATGTTGAATTTCCTGTATCTCATCTTGCTTGATAGGGAGTGCATTTCTGAGGATTGCATTAGGATCTTTTACAGCATTTCCAGTAGGTAAATCAGCTAATACTTGTGTTGGTTTTAATAAGAAAACTTGAAATAAAATTAATATTAGAAGTAAATAATGTTTGTTCTGATTTGATAAGAAGTTTTGCATAGCACTCTTACAGGTTTATGATCCTTGGGTATGTAATACAGGAATGATTTCCAGTAACGATTTTCGCACAGGTACCACCATCGAAATAGATGGACAGGTTTGGCGCGTTGTAGAATTTCTACATGTTAAGCCTGGTAAAGGTTCTGCATTTGTGCGAACAAAATTAAAATCAGTTCGAAACGGAAATGTAGTCGAAAAAACTTTTCGAGCTGGAGAATCAGTACAACAAGCTGTCCTTGAGAAGTCTAACCTTCAACATACTTATGTGGAGTCTGGTGATTATGTTTTTATGGATATGACGAGTTTTGAAGAAACAAGACTCTCTTCTGATCAAATAGGCAGAGGTTCAAAGTATCTAAAAGAAGGTATGGAGGTTAATGTGATTTTTTACAAAGATAAAGTTTTAGAAGTGGAACTTCCTATCTCTATAACTTTAAAGGTTGTAGAAACAGATCCTGGAGTTAAAGGAGATACTGCAAGTGGGGGTACTAAACCAGCTATTCTAGAAACAGGTGCTCAAGTTATGGTTCCTTTATTTATTTCCGTTGGAGAAATGATTAAAGTGGATACCCGTAACGATAGTTATCTTGGACGTGAAAACTAATGGCTATGAAATTAGATCATAATGACCTAGATCGCTTAATAGAAAAAATTTCTAAAAGTGATATTCAAGAATTTTCTTTAGAAGGAGAAGATTTTAAACTTGAAATAAAAAGAAATTTGTTTGATAACAATCATTCAACTAATAGTGTAGTAACAAATAATCCTGTGGAGCAGCAAGCAACTCCTCCTCAAGTAGCTTCAGCAGATAATATTACTCTGAAAAGTAATACTGAAGCTTCTCAGATTGCCCCTCCAGGACGCTCAGATCTCACAGAAATCACTTCTCCTATGGTTGGGACGTTTTATAGAGCCGCAGCCCCAGAGGAGGACCCGTTCGTTGAGCTAGGAAGTAAAATTAGTATAGGGCAAACAATTTGTATCCTTGAAGCTATGAAATTAATGAACGAAATTGAATCAGAGTTTAATGCGGAAATTGTTGAAATACTTGTTGAAAACGGAACACCAGTAGAGTTTGGGCAAGTATTAATGCGCGTTAAACAGTCTTGAATTTTTGGTTAAATCAAAAGCTGTTTTTATTGCTTCAACCATGCTTTGCGACTGTGCTAAACCTTTACCAGCAATATCAAATCCTGTTCCATGGTCGGGAGATGTTCTTATAAAAGGTAATCCTAAAGTTGTATTAACTGAGTAATTAAGAGCTATAACCTTTATTGGAATTAATCCTTGATCGTGATACATAGCAAGAATCCCATCATGTGTTGGAGCTGTTATATCTTTCCAAGCTTTTACTGATGAATTCCAGCAAGTGTCAGGCGAAATTGGACCTAATAATTGAACTTCTTTATTTTGTTTACCCCATATATTTACTGCATTCTTGATCCAATCTTTTTCTTCATTTCCTAATAATCCTTCTTCACCAGCATGAGGATTTAATCCGGCAACTTTTAGAAGGGGTTTTTTAACATAATTTTTGCAAAATTTTGAAAGCATGTCTAATTTTGTATGAATTAGACTTGTGGATAATTGTTTTGGGACTTCGCATAGAGGTATATGGGTAGTTGCTAATAACGTATTAAATCTCCAACCAGTTATTGGAGATTTAGCAGTAAATAACATTCCAACATTTTTTGCTTGACAAGATTCTGCTAATAATTCTGTTTGACCAGAATAGTTATGACCTGCTAAAGCCCAAGACTTTTTACAAATTGGTCCAGTAACTAATGCTGCGTTTTGATATTTTTGAACAATTTCAATAGCTTTCTTTAAGTACAAAAAACTTGCATTTCCATTACTTTTTTTTTGATTATTAATCTCAAAAGGAATTTTAATGTCACATATTTCGTAATTACTTGGATCCACAATATTTTTGACTCCTAAAGATTTAAGATTCTTATATGTATTTTTTAAGTTAATTTTTGATCCAACAATAATAATATCGATATTATTTGGAATTTCTTTTGAAAATAGAGCTTTCAAAGTAATCTCAGGTCCAATACCTGACTCGTCCCCAATGCTAATGATAATTTTAAATCTATCTCTAATAGTATTACTTTTATATTTCATAATAAATTTTTAAAATATAGGAAGTTTAAGTTTTGAATTGCTTTTTAATATTTAGCTTTAAATTAAATTTATTAAGTTCAAACTAAAAAATATTGTTTTTTATTTAATATTAATAAGACAGTTATTTAAGCCTACCCTATAGTTTTTATAAATAAGTTTATAACCTAATTTGTCACATAATAATTTATTGGAGACTCTTCTATTTTCTATCCAAAATGATTGGGCTATAGGAGATAAATCTTTTTTAGCTTCTTCGAATAATATTGTTTTAGGCATCTTTAATCCAAGTAAGTGATATCCATATCTTATAACTTCAATTTGTGAGCAAGGCTCGTCGTCAGCGATATTAATTATTGGGTGAAAATCTAAATTATCTTTGTTTTGTATTAAATAAATAATTGCATTTGCTATATCAGCAACATGAATCCTTGAGAAAACTTGGTTTTCTTTATGGATTACTTTGATTTTTTTAGTTTTAATAGCTTCTAATGTTGACCTCCCAGGCCCATAAATTCCTGGTAACCTGAAAATTTGTATTGGTAAATTAGAATTAGACCATTCTTTTTCACAATTTAATCGTCTTTGACTTCTTTCCTGAAAAGGATTAGGTTGATCCTCTTCTGAAACCCAATCACCATGAGTATCACCGTAAATACCAGTGGTAGAAAGATATCCAACCCACTTCAGAGGTAAATTTTTTAGTTTATTTTTCAGACTTTTTAACACTGGATCAGTACCATTTTTATCTGGAGGTATGCAACTAAGAATATGTGTGACGCTTTTAAAGATTGAATCTTCAGGGATTGAATTATTTTCGCTATTAAAAATAAAACTATTAGGGTCATTATTGATTGATCTAGAACTTGTTAATGCTATGCAGCCTAGCTTTCTTATTGATTTTGCAAAATAGTCTCCGCTAAAACCTCCTCCAAATATAAGGAATTTGTTTTTTACTGTAAGTGAATTTGCGGCATTGATCATATGATATTATAATTAGTACATATGTATTATTTAGGAAAATGCAAACTTTGAATTCATCAGAGGTAAATTTAAAGATAGCTAGTTTTGATAATTCAACTTATCTATATAAAGAAAAATCAAATAATTTAAAAAATGGTTTAGATTTCAAATTCTATCAAAAATTATTTGTAATACTTTTAGCATCTTGTTCATTTTTAATATTTCCCGAATCACCAAAAGATTCAGAAGTTTTATGCAAAAAATATCATTCTACAGAGGCTTGTATTGTTTGGTAACTATGCAGCGTTATATTCATTATTACTTACTTTATATTTTCTATTTTTGATATTTTTCGAATGAGGGTTAGCCCATTCTAATAATCTAATAGCTAATCTTAGGTCGCCATCTAACCATGCTCTAATAGCCATAGCTCTTCTAGGATCGTAAAATTTTTGTTTTCGATACCAATACAACGCATTATCGTCTGATTTATCACCGTTGCATGATAAACATGATGGGACGCAATTTTCGGTTGTACTCAATCCTCCCTTACTTCTAGGAAGTACGTGATCAATAGATTCCGAAGGCTTCCCACAATATATGCAACTTTTCCCAGTAAATTTATGAATTGATTTTCGCCATTGCCTTAATCTGAACTTAGGGCATAAATCTTCTAAAAAGACAGCATCATTAACGTGCATTCAGATTATTTAATTACATATAATCATGACGGATTTAAGTTAAATGTCAATATATTTATTATTATTTTGTAAGCAATATTTTTAAAATAAAATATATTTTATGTATACAATTATACTTATTAAGTATTATTTAATTTATAAGCAAAAATGTAATTAAATATACTTTTTAAGATTAGTAACTATATCTATCAAATGTTTCTTTGGAGTAATCTTGACTGTCTTTTTCTTCTAAAAGCTCCTGTTCTTTTCTTCTTTTTTCTTTTCTGTTGTTTTCTAGTTGTAGTTTTCTATCCGGATGAAGTTGATTTAAATATTCAACACAATAAGAAAACTTATCTCTTTCTCTTACAACTGTTTCTACAATTTGACCGGCCGCCTGCTTTGGAGAGGTCTTAAAAAGTCCCCCTTTTTGTTTTTTAATGTAACTGTAAGCTGCTTCCCAGCTGCTTTCATGATCATTTCCACCGTCTCGCATAGTACAAAATATTTCCGCTCCAAAAGATCCTGCATTTGCTTTATGTGTAAATACAAATGTTTGGATAAATATCGCAACTGCTAGTAATAACAATTTTGCCTTTCCGTAACCTTTCATTAGTTTATTTATGTTATATATAAAAATTATCTTTTATTTTGGTTATGTCTAGATACATTTAAGATTTTATTATTCCAAATAGATTTAGCATTTTTACAATAAAAGGGAGTATTAAAAGAACAGTAATTAATCTAACTGCATGAAGAGTTGCCACTGCTGGCCCTACTCCATACTCTGATCCAACTAAACTCATACCACTTATTCCTCCTGGAGCTGCCCCAAGAATTGTTGTTATTATGTCTACATTTAGTAATCTGCTGGTCCACAAACCAATTGCTAAGCCAGTTATTACTAATGTAAATGTTATTAAAATTGCAGGTTTCCATAAAGTTTGTAATTCAGCTAAGGAGTCTCTGGTCAAGCTTGTACCAATTACAGTTCCAATCCCAATTTCTAATATAGTTCTTGTTCCATTTGGCCACGTTGCAGGCTCAATTTTACCGCTTATGCTTACAATACTTGCACCAATTAAAGCACCTGCCAGAGGAGCTGCCGGGATGCCTGTTTTTAGAGCTAATGCTCCAAAGGCAGCTCCAGCAAATAAATAATAAATTAAATTTATATTAGACATTTAAATAATTAACTGTTTAGACATAATAATTAAAAATAAAATTAAAGGCTCGGGTATATGTTCAAAATATGTTGTTTTACTGCTTCAATAGCACTCAACATATAATTCAACAAAATTTTAGCCAAGGTAAATAAATTACCTCAATAACCATGCTTTCTAGTTATTTTAAAACTTCAAAATTTTTCTTATATTTCAAATAAAGTTTAATATTTAAAAATTAGTTTGATATTTCACAGCAAAATAGGTCATTGAGTTGGCATAATATTAAGTAAAGCAGTATTTCCTATGACTCCACAAATTTCTTATAGAGGTAATAAAAACCCAATTAAAAAGAAATTATCTTTTTTTGAGGGTGGGCATCAACTAGAAAAATTAGAATTTGCACTTGCTGTTGCTCAAACTAAAGGGGATCAAGCAAAATCTCTCTCCTTAAGAAAAAAGATCATTGAATTAGGTGGAAATGTTGAGGAGCCAGGTACTTAAATTTAAGTTTCTTTAAGTTGTAATGAAGCTACCTTTAAGGCTTCACCTACTTCTCTAGTCGAAATTTTATTTAGTTCGACTAATGTATTTCCTATTGCTGATATCACTGAAATTATATCTCTATCGTTTATATATCCTAAGTGACCAACTCTAAATATTTTTCCTTTTAAATGATCTTGTCCTCCAGCTAATAAAATATCGTATTTATTTTTGATAGTTTTTCTAAATTTTTCTGCATCTACATCTTTTATTTGTATTGCAGTAACTGATGGACTCAAATGATTTTCCTCAGCAAATAATTTTAGATTTAGAGTTTTGGCTGCCTCGCTGACTGCTAATTGATGTCTTTTGTGTCTTTTAAAAATTGTATCTAGTCCTTCATCTTTCATCATTTTTAAAGATTCATCCAATGCAAAAACCAAATTAACTGCTGGAGTATAAGGATTGCTGTTGCTTGAAAGACTTTTTTTATATGATTTTAAATTTAAATAGAACTTCGGTAAATTAGATTCAACTGAAGCTTTCCATGCTTTTTCACTCATAGATACAAAGCTTAATCCTGGGGGTATCATGTATCCTTTCTGAGATCCTGAAGCAACAATATCAAGCTCCCATTCATCAACAGGAACATTGCAAGCTCCAATACTTGTTACGCAGTCAATAATTGATAACGCTTTTTTGTGATTGCGAATATGAGAACTTATTGTTTTTAAATCATTAATTACTCCTGTTGAGGTTTCTGAATGTGTAAGAATAACTGCTTTTATTTCTTTTTTATCATCTTTTTCTAAAATTGTTTTGAAATTTTCTGGATCAAGTGGAGTTCCCCATTCTGCATCAATTTTAATTACTTCGAGTCCAAATTCCTTTGCAACTTTGACCCATCTTTGTCCAAATTTTCCATTTTCTCCACAAATAACTTTGTCTCCTTTGCTTAATGTAGTGATTATTCCTGCTTCCATAGCAGCAGTTCCACTGCCCGTAATTGTTAAAACATCATTTTCTGTTTGATGTAACCATTGTAGATTTTTAGTAGTAATCTCTACAAGATCTTGAAAATCTTTGCTTCTATGCCCTATAGGATGTCTTCCTAGTGCTTCTAAAACTTTTTCTGGCACTGGTGTGGGACCAGGTATCATCAATGATAATTTTTGTTGTATGGCCACTTTTTAAGTAATAAGTCATTCTAAGATTAGTATTCATTAATTATTTTTCAATTACTTGATTTGAAAAAAGGATTTTCTTTACCTTTATGGGTAACTGGAGCTGCTAAGTCAGCAGCGAAAAAATTAATAGGATTACCATTTGAAGATTATGAATTAATTAAAATTCCTAAAGATAAGAATCTCATCAAAATCAAGGTGCATTCGTCGGGACTCATTAATGGAGAGTCTCATGCCCTAGGAATTGCTTTTGTTAATTCTGGTTTGGATCTGGACATAACACAAAATTTAGAAATATGGACAATAGCTTCTTTAGAAAAAATTTATGTGAGAAGTAAGAATTCATTGGATTTAATAAGTATTATTCCAGGCTATGGTGTTGGTATTAATAAAAACACATCAGAGATTTGTATTTCTAATTTTGCGAAAGAAGTCTTAGTTGAAAATCTAATAGATATTATTCCTGAAGGATACAAGCTTAATTTAGAAATCATCTTACCCAATGGAAAATTTTTGGCTGAAAGAACTAGTAATCAATCATTTGGAATAGTTGAAGGATTATCAATTATAGGGACAAGTGCTGAAACCTTTTCAAGCGCTTCACCAGATCAATTAAAAAATGCAAAAGCTCAACTACAGCGAATTATTGCTAAACAATTTGGTGGAGAAATTATTTTTGTTATTGGTGAAAATGGTTTAAATTTAGCAAAAAGCTCTAACTTGGAATTTCCTATTATTAAAGTAGGAAATTGGATAGGGCCATTATTAGTTGATGCTGCAATAAAAAAAGTCAAAACAGTAATTCTTTTTGGTTATCACGGGAAATTAATTAAATTAGCTGGAGGTATTTTTCATACTCATAATCATTTATCTGATGCGAGGATTGAGATTCTTGTTTATTTAGCTGTAAAAGAAGAAGTTCCAATAGAGATAATCAAAAAATTGTCTTTAGCAAATAATCTTGAAGATGCTTTGTTGCTTCTTGAAAGTTTCAGTTTTTCTTTGGCTGAAAAATTATGGCATAAAATTGCAGATAATGTCGAAAAGCGTTCTATAGAATACCTTAATAGATATACAAAAACAGAAATGCAAGTAGCAGCGATTATCTTTGATAGAAAAAGAAATATACGTTGGTCGGGAAAAAATGGTAAAGACTATATTTCTTCTTTTAAAGATTTCTAATTTTTAGTGGTTTATGTTTTTGTAAATAAATTGAGGTAACTTTTATACATGAGTAAAATATTACTAAAAAAAGAAAGAGACCCTTCAATATTAATATTAGATTTTGGATCTCAATATTCTGAATTAATTGCAAGAAGAATAAGAGAAGCAAATGTATTTTCTCTTGTAGTAAGTAACTTTATTTCTATAAAGGAGATTCAAGATATCAAGCCTAAAGGGATTATTTTAAGTGGAGGCCCAAATTCTGTATACGAAAATAATGCTCCAAACTGTGATTCTAATATTTTTAATTTAGGTATTCCAGTTTTGGGTATATGTTACGGAATGCAATTAATGGTTAAGGAATTAGGAGGTACCGTAACTCCAGCAATCAATAAAGCTGAATATGGTAAAGCACCTATCAATATTGATTGCGAAAGTGATTTACTTTCTAATGTTAAAGATAAATCGATTATGTGGATGAGTCATGGAGATTCTATAAATAAATTACCTGAAGGATTTATTCAGATTTCTCATACTGAAAATACACTTCATGCTGCAATATCTAATAATCAAAAGCAATTATTTGGTGTTCAATTTCACCCGGAAGTTGTTCATTCCGAATTTGGAATGACGGTAATTAAAAACTTTGTTTATTCTATTTCTAAATGTAAGGCAGATTGGACTACTGAAACTTTTTTAGATGAAACAATTCCAAGAATAAAGGAACAAGTTGGTGATAAGAAGGTTTTACTTGCTCTTTCTGGAGGAGTAGATTCATCAACTCTTGCTTTTCTTCTCAATAAAGCTATCGGTAAAAATCTTACATGTATGTTTATAGATCAAGGTTTTATGAGAAAAGGCGAACCTGAATTTCTAATGGAATTTTTTGATAAAAAATTTCATATTAAAGTGGAATATATCAATGCTAGGGAAAGATTTATTCAAAAATTAAATGGGATTACTGATCCAGAAGAAAAACGTAAGATTATTGGTGAAGAATTTATAAGAGTTTTTGAAGAGGAGAGTAATAGATTAGGCCCTTTTCAGTATTTAGCACAGGGAACTCTTTATCCAGATGTTATAGAGAGTGCTGGCACTAATGTTGATCCTAAGACAGGAGAGAGAATCGCAGTAAAAATTAAAAGTCATCACAATGTGGGTGGGTTGCCAAAAGATTTGCAATTTAAATTAGTTGAACCATTAAGAAAGCTTTTTAAAGATGAAGTTAGAAAAGTTGGAGGTGCTTTAGGATTGCCAGATGAAATTATCAAAAGACATCCATTCCCAGGGCCTGGATTAGCAATAAGAATTTTGGGTAAAGTTTCTAATGAAAAATTAAATTGTTTAAGAGATGCAGATTGGATAGTAAGAGATGAAATAAAAAAAGCTGGTCTTTACAATGATATTTGGCAAGCATTTGCTGTTCTTATACCTGTGAAGACTGTCGGCGTAATGGGAGATAAAAGAACTTATGCTTGGCCAATAGTTTTAAGATGTGTATCTAGCGAAGATGGCATGACGGCAGATTGGTCAAGAATACCTTATGAAACTTTAGCAAGAATTTCTAACAGAATTGTCAATGAAGTAGCTCAAGTAAACAGAGTTGTTTTTGATATTACAAGTAAACCTCCAGGAACTATTGAGTGGGAATAAACAGATTTTAAGAACCTAGTTATAACTTAAATTAATCGGTTTTACGTGAGAAATAGTCAAGATGATGGTTATGTCATAGCAGTGCTTTTGGGCGAAAAAACCTAGGGCGGTTTTACGTGGGTTTTACGTTGCTCTTATTCTCCGTCTCTTAAGAGAAATCGTATAAAGTCTATTTTCTCTACAGTTGGTATAGTTATTTAAAGTCATTTTGTTATGAAAAAAAGAACTGCTTTTCTTAGTGTAATATTTCCGTTAATTCCCCTTGCGCAAACAATTTTTTTTGGAACTAGTATTTTTTTAACTAACGTTATATCCATATATTCTTTTCCTGTTAATGCGGAGACTCGTAATGCTGATTTCTTTTATGTCAGTGGAAAGAAGAAGTTGGATAACGAAGATTATAAAGGAGCGATATCTGACTTTATAAAAGCAATAGAAATCAACCCAGAAGATGGAGATGCTTATCGCGAACTTGGGGTTGCAAAAAGTTTTTTAGAAGATGATAAAGGAGCGATATCTGATTATACAAAAGCAATAATAATCAATCCAGAAGATTGGAATGCTTATCGCGAACGTGGATTGTCGAAAAGTCTTTTAGAAGATGATAAAGGAGCGATATCTGATTTTACAAAAGCAATAATAATCAATCCAGAAGATTGGAATGCTTATCGCGAACGTGGATTGTCAAAAAGTTTTTTAGATGATGATAAAGGAGCGATATCTGACTATACAAAAGCAATAAAAATCAATCCAGAAGATGGAGATGCTTATCGCGAACGTGGATTGTCAAAAAGTTATTTAGATGATGATAGAGGAGCGAAATCTGATTTTACAAAAGCGATAAAAATCAATCCAGAGGATGCAGATGCTTATCGCGAACGTGGGTTCGCAAAAGGTTTTTTAGAAGATTATCAGGGAGCGATATCTGATTTTACAAAAGCGATAAAAATCAATCCAGAGGATGCAGATGCTTATTACGGTCGTGGATTTGCAAAAAGCAATTTAGAAGATTATCAGGGAGCGATATCTGAATATACAAAAGCATTAAAAATTAATCCAGAATATGCAGATGCTTATTACGTTCGTGGATTTGCAAAAAGCAATTTAGAAGATTATCAGGGAGCGATATCTGAATATACAAAAGCATTAAAAATTGATCCAGAGTTTACTGATGTTTATTTCGATTTGGGTTCTGCAAAATATTATTTAAAAGATTATGAGGGAGCGATATCTGATTTTACAAAAGTAATAAAAATCAATCCAGAAGATGCAGATGCTTATTATTTCCTTGGTTTATCAAGGATTTACATTGATTTGTTTTATGAAGGTTGCTCTGATTTAAATAGAGCAAAAAAATTAGATAGTTGGTATATAGATAATAATCCTCAAGCATTCAGAAAAGAGTTTCAAAAATATTGCCAATAAAAATGTATTCTCTACAATTATTTCATCTAATTACAGAGAAAAGTATAAAGAATGGAAGTCTTAGCTTTGTCACGAGTTTGTCATTGACCTAATTGACAGTCTTTTAAGAGAAATCGTAGAAAGTCTGTTTTCTCTAGAGTTGGTATATTGATTAAAAGTAATTTTTAGATGAAAAAACGAACTGCTTTTATTGGAGCATTATTATCTTTAATGCCTATTGGTCAACCCTTTTTAGTTAAAGGAGGGATCAGTCTAGCAATTTCTACAATTATTATTTCTCATCTTGAAAAAATTAATGCAGAAAGCGCAGAATTTTATATTAATCGTGGTGTTTATAAGTTAGATGCACAAGATTACGAAGGAGCGATATCTGATTTTACCGAAGCAATAAAAATCAATCCAAATAATTGTAATTTTTATTTTAATAGAGGTATTGCAAAACAAAATTTAGATGATTATCCAGGAGCGATATCTGACTTTACTGAAGCAATAAAAATCAATCCGAATAATGGCGATTTTTATTTTAATAGAGGTATTGCAAAACAAAATTTAGATGATTATCCAGGAGCGATATCTGACTTTACCGAAGCAATAAAAATAAATCCAGATGATGATTCGTTCTTTACTGAATTAGATTTA
The DNA here is from genome assembly GCA_003210895.1 of Prochlorococcus sp. AG-676-M04. Lineage (GTDB taxonomy): Bacteria > Cyanobacteriota > Cyanobacteriia > PCC-6307 > Cyanobiaceae > Prochlorococcus_A. Next base: position 10,794 of record QCUB01000012.1, on the reverse strand, counting down.
AAAGAATTAAGATCACTTTGGGGTGTTGAAAAAGAAAATTAATTTTTTTAATTCATTCATTTTAAATGGGTTTAGTTGGAAAAAAAGTATTCAAAAAATATTGAATTTTTGATTAATTGTTCTAATGTAAAATTCAAATTTAATTCGAATCTGTAGGGTAAATATTTTGTTTATTAATTATCTTTAAACTTTTTTACTGTTATAATTCTAAAAAAAATGAATCAATGATTTAATTTAAAGATTCAGTATTTCCTTTAATACTTACTGTATGGCTTAGGTGAAATTAAAATTGCAGATTAAGAGAAAATCCTCAAAAAGTATTATGGAAAATAAGATTACGAATAAAGGTTTTTCTTTAATTGAATTGATTATTGTAATAATTATTGCAGCGATTTTAGGTCAGATTGGATTTGTTTCTTTTAATAGATTAAGTAGAAAAGCGAAATCACTTGCTGCAAGAACTGCTTTAATAAATATAAAAAAAGAATGCGAAGTCAATAGAGACATGGAAATGAATACAAATTTTACTTTAGTTGATTTAAATTCTTATTCAATTGAGACAACTAGTACAAATAGCTGCTTGGGTCGTTCTGATAATAACTTGGTTGTATTAAGGCCTGATAATGAAGAAGATTATCCCTTTTATTATTATGATTTTTTTAATAATCAAGTTGGGTGCGAGTTAGATGAAAATGAATTGAATTTTATTCAACAAGAAGATCGTTTTGACGGAAATCAAAATATTATTGAACTCGATGGATGGTGGGGAAGAAATGATAGGGCAACTATAACCCTAAATGGTAGGAATTATATAGCTTATGCCACTGATTATTGGTTAGGCGTTAGAAATGATGATTTAGATGGTAGACAGAGCCATCAAATTAAATGGGGAGATAAATTGTGGAAACAAATATCTGAAAAAATCAATAATGATGAATTAATTGATAATGAAGGCAATACAATCAAGGCATCTGTTTCAGGTAATCAAATAATGATAAGTAGTAAGAGTCAAAAACCCCTTGATATAAAAGTAGTTGCATATAACGATCAAGGTGGTAATAATACGAAACCTCGTTTTCTTAAGAAGCAAAATATAGTACCCCCAAAAACGGAATGCTCAAATCAATTTAGATTTTAATTCATAAAATCATGAAATATTATTCTGAAAAGGGATTTACTTTGTTGGAATTAATTATTTCACTTTTAGTCACTTCTATATTCTTGAGAATAAGTATGCCATCTTTTCAAAGATTAATTCATAGAGTGAATTCTGCTTCTGCAAAAACATCAATAATAAATATAAAGAAAGAGTGCACAATTAATAAAGATCTAGAAGTTGAAGAGTTTTTTAATCCTATTGTAACGAGGGGATATTCTCTTAGACCATTATCATCCTTAAGTTGCTTAGGTGATATCAAAACAAATTTAGTAAGTCTTATTCCAGACAAAAAAGATAATCCAAGTTATACCTATAGTCATTTATCTGGCAATATAAATACGATAAATCCATCAATAATCAAAAAGGAACCATTTATAAAGAAATCTTATCCAACAGGAGTATCTTGGTTATCTTGTGCTAATAATCACGCTCATAGATTTACAGGAGCTAACGTAGGAGGTGGATCAAGGTGGACAAGAAATTATGCATTTGACAAAGATCCTAGTACTGTTTGGGCTTGTGGAACAAATGGGGATATAAAGTTTGATTTAGGTAAAACACAAAAAATAGATACAGTAAATATCTATAATCCTGGATTTAAATATAAACATAGCGGGAATGTTAGTGATGCTGCTAATTACGTAAAAATATATGTAGATGATAAATTAGTTGCAGAGGGTATTCAGCAGGCTGGATTAAGAGATCAATGGGATCTTGATGATATTGAAGGAAGATATATTACATATAAAACTTTTTTGAAACCTCATCACAAAGAATGTTTAAAGATTAATGGCTCATGCCCACTTGGCTCTCAAAGGAATACAAATAGACATTCGGAACTTGGCGAGATATCTATCAATGGAGAAAAACAGACTAAATTCTTAGGAAACCCTGAATATAATTATAAGTATATCTATCAAAAGGATAAGTGCAGAACTAAATGGAATCGATCTAACTTTTCATATTGGGATTGGAAAACTTTTTCACCCCAATGCCCTACTATTAACAATTAAAAATATAAAATAAATTTTTACGTTTTTTATAAATATAATAAATTTAATAGCTTAAAAAAAAGAAAAAATCATGATGAAAAAATTTCATAAAAGATTAATTTCTTCTTGTGGGTTTTCATTAATTGAATTGATAGTTGTTTTGGTAATTGCTGCTATTTTAGCGCAGATTGGATTTATAGCTTTTAATAGATTCACCAGAAGATCAAGGGCATTTGCAGCAAAAACTTCTCTGATAAATTTAAAATCAGAATGTGAGAGTAATAGAGAATTAGGTTTGAATACTACCTTTACCCTATTGCCTGTTATGGGGTATTCAATAGCCACAAGAAATGAGAATAGTTGTCTAGGGCAAGTTATTGATGATAAGGTTGCTGCCTTATCTGATAATCCTCTAAGTACTCCTAATTATTTTTACGATTTTGATAAAGGAGAGATTTCTTGTAACTATAATAATTTATCGGATAATTTATTTAAAAATTGTAATGACCTGAAAAGTGATTTGGAAAATAAAAATTTTGTAGTAAAAGATTCATATTTAGAGAGAGGTTGTTCTGCATATGCGGTTGTTGAAGGCAGAACATGGGATCAGGCAGAGGCTAATTCACAAAAATTAGGGGGTCATTTAGTTACAGTTAATAATAAGGATGAAAATAATTGGTTAACAAGTAATTTGAAATGGCTAGAACCCCCCAATACAAACTACGGGGCATACGGTTGGAATGATGGTTCAAGTGGTTATTATCCAAATGGTTTTAAAAATGTAGGGGGAGGTAAAATAATTTCTTATTGGATAGGACTTAAAGAAAAAGATGAACTTAAAGGATTAGCAAATCAAGGAGAAAAAAGTCCTGAGGAACAGAGAAACAATGTAGTTTGGGCAGATGGCACACCAGTTGAATATATTAATCAAGGAAGGACAGATGGTGGTAATGGGGTTAATGAAGATTATTTTGTCTTAAATAATAGAGGCTATTTTAATGATATTGAGGATCCCTCTAAACCTACTTATAGTTCTGATTGGCAACAGGTTAATTATGGAATTGTTGAAATCCCTAAGTGTTGAAAATATAGAAATATATTTATTTTTAAATCAAACCAATATTTAAAACTTTTGATCTACTTAAAAATAAATAATTATAAATTTATTAATTAGTTATTTTAATGGAATATTTAAATCATTTTCTTATATTTTTTATTGGAGCATCAGTAGGTAGTTGTATAAACTTAGTACGTTTTAGGATTCCTAAAAATCAGTCAATTATTTTTCCTAATAGCTTTTGTGATAATTGTAAAACACCATTAAAATTGTATCAAAAAATTCCAATATTTTCACAACTTTTTTTAAAAAATAAATGTAAAACTTGCGGCTTCAAAGTTCCAATTAAATACACATTAATTGAGATATTTTTAGGTTTGATATTTATTATTAATCTATATAGTACAAATTATTTTTTAAGTTCAGACAGATTTATTGATCTTATTATTAAATGTATTTTTGTAAGTATTTTATTGCTTATAAGTCTTATTGATATTGATACTTTAACTATCCCAAACAAATTAAATATTTTTACTTTTCTAGTAGGTTTTTTTACAATAATATTTTTTAGTATTTATGCTTTTAAAATCAATGTAATTATTTATAGAGTCTTATTTTCTATTTTGGTTCGAGTTTCTTTAGAGTTATTTTCTTATATGTATTTCAGTATTAGAAAAAAAATCCCCTATGGGTCTGGCGATTCAAAGTTATTATCTGTTTTTGTTATTTGGTTTGGTATAAAAGGGATGTTTTTGTCATTAATAGCCTCAATATATTTGGCAGGTATTTATATTTGTATTAAGTATTTAATAGGAACTTTTAAAAATGACCGAATACCGTTCGGACCATTTTTATGCTTAGGAGCTTATTTATTCATATTATTGGGACCAGAAATATCATCAAGAATTTTGTTTGTTAATGTTAGCTGAATATAAATCAATTATCATAAAATAATCGAAATTAAAAAAAAAGAAAATGAAAAACAAATATACTCTATTTTTTTTAATATTATTTTTAGTAATGGATTTGGAATATTTTAAATTTATGAGCAGAGCAAATGCTCATTCTTTCAATACAAATATCCAAAAAGTAAATAATTCTTCGAAAATAAATAGGAAGAAATATTTTGGGAAAACAAATAAAAATCTTATCAATCACAGTTTTTATAAACATGGATATACTTTTGAGGAAAGTTTAAAACCAACAAATCAAATTTTAGATTTATTTGGAATTTCATCTAAAAGCAAGCATTCATTTTTTAGTTTTCCTGAGCAAAGAATTGAATCTGATTCCTTTATTTTTTGGAAAACCTATAAACATTTCTTATTAGATCAAATACCAAAAAATCCAAAATTTACTAAAGATTTAGACAATGGATTTAATACAAGTTTACGTAATTGAAAACTTTCTTAGAGGTTAAATATTAATCAAATTTCTATGAAAAATTTAAAATTAAAAAAAAAATCTTCTAATCGAGGTTTCACAATTATTGAAATAATTGCAGTTTTATCAATAATTTCAATTATGGTATCAATCACTTATCCATCTTTAAAAAGATATTTTATTCAATTAGAAAGAGATTCTTACTTAGCCAAATTAAATAGTTTTTTAGAGTTAATAAAAAGAGAAACACGAAGATATGGAATTTCTTGTGACTTAAAAACAATAGAAATCACAAGTTTTAAAAGTGATGCTAATGGCAATACAAATGATATAAAGCCCTTTCAATTAAGTTGTTATGGGTCGGATGAAATTATAAATAAATTGAGATTCGAGGTTCCTAAAATTACAAAGAATATTTTTCAATTGACTAGTGGAGAATTGACATTCACTCCAAAAGGACAAGTCTCTGTAAAAAATAGGAATAATTTTGGAAAATCATATGTAATAGTAGTGGGTTTAAAAGAACAATCCAATGGATTTACAGATTCATTAAGATGTTTACTTTTAAATCCGCCTACAGCAGTGATTAATAATGGTGTATATGCTTTGAAATATCAAACTAAATTAAACTATAAAGTAAGTGGGAGTGTTTCATTTTTAGTTGATAGATTTTGTTCAAAAAAAAATTAAAATAAATATATGCAACGAATCAAGTAATGAATTTATGAAAATGTATTGTTATAAAAAATAAAGCAATTAAAAAAAATAGTTTTCAAAATCTAAAAAAATGTATAGTTTTAGTAAAAGTTAAGCAATTCTTATAATGAGAACTTCTTTAAAATTAAAACTTTTAGAATATATTTCTAAAAAAAATAAGAATATTGATTCTGCCTTTACCTTAGTTGAGCTAATTGTTGTTGTAGTAATTATTGGTATTCTTTCTTCTATAGCAGTTCCTGCTTTTAGAAATGCCAGTGATAAAGCAAGACAAAAGGAGGCATCAACTCTTATAGCGACCTATGTAAAAGCAGCTCAAGCTTATTATACAGAATTTGGATCAGCAGCTCAAAATGCAGCTAATTTATCTGAATATATCCAAATAACTGGATGTAATAACGCCACTACCACAGCTTGTGCCTCAGCAGCTCCAGTTGCCGTTACTTCAGGTACAACATGGAATGCCCCAAGTGGAGCTTTCGCTTTTGTTATGGCATACGCAAGTAATAAAACAACATTTACTGCTAATTCGACTGGAAGCCCACAGGGAAGAGGGGTGACTGGTTGTTATAACAATGCAACTGGTGCAACAAAAGTAGTTGATGCAAGCTCTGCAGGAGCTGTATCAACTCCTGATTGTTAAAAAGATAAATAAATATTGAAATTATTTCTTTATAAGATTTTTTCAAATAACAATGATGAAGAAGGTTTTGCATTGCCACAAATATTGCTTTTAGCACTATTAATGGTAACTAGTTTAACCGCACTACTTTCTTCAACAATTAATAGATATTCATCCACAAGATTTAAGGCCTTAGAAATGCAATCTAAGAATGCTTCTGATAGTGGAATTAGCAGAATAAAAGCTTTCTTTAATAATAGTAAAGAAAGATCTTATAACTATTTTTGGCTAGCAAAATCTTGTTCTAGCTCTATGGAAGATGATGAATGTCCGATTTTTAATTCAGGCACTTCTGGTAAAGAGTGGCCTGGAATCTTTGTAAAAGGACAATTTAACGATTTGTCAACTTTATATTGGCCAGATGGAGATTGGTGTTTTGGCTCTGATCGAAATAAATGTGTTGGTAGGCAAGTCGCTCCAATGTGTACCTATCATGGCACTTCTAAACCTATAAAACCTATTAATTGGGGCCTTTATAGATCATATGCTTCAAGTTTTATTGATAATCTGGATGATTTGCTTGAAACAAATTCAAATGATATTTCTAAACATAAACAAAGTTTTTCTATAAAATCATCTGATTATGTAGGAACAGAATTTGCGGGGGAAAATTCTTTTTTAATAGAAGGGATGACTAAATCTAAAGATACTAATATTAAAACTTCTATTAACAAATTAAGAATAAATATTGATGTCAAATCTACAATACCTAAATCTGGATTTGCTTTTATAAGTGCAGGTGAAAATGAATTAGATGAAAATTCAATTTACTTGGGAAATCTCAATGTAATAGGCGATAAGTCAGGTTCAATTATTTGGAGAAAAAATATTTATTCTCCTCAAGAATGTACTAATCTCCAATTATTATCCGGGATAAATAACTCAAGATCATTGCCTAATGAGGGAGGCTTATGGATTCAACCATTATCTATACCTGCTAGACCAAATATTTCAAATAAGAATCCACAAGGTCAGATAAGCCCTTGGAGTCTGGGTGAAATTATGTGTGCTCCAAAAAATTTAAATATGCCAAATACTAATTGTAATTTTTTTGAAATTGGAGGTTGGAATAATTATAAAACTCAACCCAGAACTGCGTATATTGATAATCTTATCGTAAAAGGTGACAATGCTTCCTTTTCAGTTATCACCTCTTCTAAATCACCCTTAACCTTAGTATTCAAGGGTTCGATTGAAATAAGTAATGGAGGAATGATATGTCATAAAGATATAAATGATAAAAGTTGTGGCTCAGGTAAACCAGAAAATCTTGTAATTCTTTTTGATCAGACTAATTCATCTAATGTTTTATATAAACAAGCATTGGAATGCTCCAACTTTGGTGGTATTAAGTTGAAAAATAAAAATCTACCAAATAATACTTTTATTCTTAGTAGTACAGGATATAAGTCTAAATTCAGTGCTTTTGTTCACGCTACTGATACTACTTTTTCTACATCGTCTTTACCGTCAGTTTTTTATCAGAATCCATCAGCAGGGAATAAATTAGTTGTAATTTCTAAAGGAGTTTATTCTTTTATTAATGATCCTGCAGGAAGATCTTTTGACTCTAGAAGACCTAAGTATTTTAAAACTTCAAATATGGATTTAATTCCCTTTGAAACTGATCTAAAATCATCTCAAGATAAAGATATGAAAAACTTTCACATAATAGCTGTAGGTCAAAGATGCGAAACATGTGATCCAGGAATTAATTCAATGCTTAATATGGTTTTAATTTGGAATTCTCAATTAAATGAATATAGCTTAAGAGGCTTTTCCCTTATTAATAACGAGGCTGTTTTAGCTAATAATGATACAAATGGAAGAATATGGAATGTTGAATTGGGAAATTCACCTTATTACAGTGCCAAAGGAAATATCCCAATGATTAATTATTATGGAATAGATTTAAAAGAGACAAAAAACCTAAGAAATAATATCCATATCAATGGATCCGTATGGGCCAAAAATGTATGTTTAGATCAAATAAAAACTACAAATTGGCAATTTGATAAAAGCTTTCCAGATGCCTTAATTTCAAGATTTGGAGATTCCAGTATTAATTATGGTGTCCCTTATTATCGAGGCAGGGGGATAAAAGTATGGGATACATTAAGAGATTTCAGGGTATCTCAATGAAGAAAATCTTAAATATAATTAATAGGAATGAAGGCTTTGGACTTGTTGAAACAGTATTGAGCTTAGTATTTTTAACTTTGCTTTCGTCTTATTCGCTATATTTTATATCTGCACGTTTAAAGGTAATTTATAATGCAAATATAACTAATGCAGTTAATGATGAAATTAGAAGAGATATTGAAAAACTTAAATCTGAATTATGGTCTGATAACTTCAACATTTCAGCCAATGGTAATTTAGCTTTTTATAATACGGATTTAAGTAGTTGTAGAAATATAATTTCACGTATAGTTAATTTACCTAGTTGGGAACCTTCAAGTTGGGTACCCGGATCAAACCCCAATACCGTCAAAGGACAAATAAGAAACAAAGTGTTATCAGGTGGAGGAATATCTATTACTAGAAGTTTAATTACTTCTCCTCCATTATATGGAACAACCGATGGTTCACTAGATTTTTCAATCGCTCAAATAAAATATAAAGTCAAGACAAAAGATTTTAATAAATTGTGGACGGTTATAAATTTGAGCAATGAAGCTTATAGTTGGTGCCCTCCCTCTTAGTTAAAAAATGTAAATGAAATATAGAAATTATTTATCACAAAAAGGTAATCCTAATTCTGCTTTTACTCTAGTAGAACTTATCCTTTCAAGTTCTATTTCAATGCTAATTCTTATAGTTGGATACTACTTATCAAATATAGTTTCTCAAGCTAATAAAAATGATAGATCTCAAATAGAACTCTTTTCTAAGATTGATACTGCAACTGATTTTATAGTTGATGAAATTAATAGTGGAAAAAGAATATTTATAAATAAAAATAATATAGATTCAAATTGTTCCTTACCAAGTGGAGAATTTTTAATAGGGATTAGTCTACCTAAACAAGCTACTGAAAGTGCCGCCTATTCTAAAAGTTCAGATATTGCTAATTCATGGACTAATATTACATGTCCTGTAATTTATTATTTAAAACAGAGTCAAAATAATTCATCTTTTGATTTGTTGAGGAATGGGCCAGAAATTGATGAAAAGGGTTTTTATACTTCAACATCTTTTTCAAATGCTCTTATTTCGGAAGATATAAGCAGTGATTCGTTAGAAGATATTAATTGTTCAAATAATTGGACAAAAGTATCAAAACGAGGGATTTCTCTTTGCGTTGATAATTATAGAAGGTCTGCTGAAATAAGTATTACAGCGAATGTTCAAAAATTTGGAGGAAAAAATATTTATCTATCGAAAACTTCTGGAGCTAATAATAGAATTCAAGATGATGTTTTGATGGGAATCAATAATAACTCAAACTCAAATAATCAAAATAATATTTGTACTAATTCTAATTCTTGTCATTTATTTGGAACCAAAATCATAGGTAACGTTACTTTTTTAATAGACAATTCTGGATCGATGGGATTTCGAAGTAGAAGATATCGTATTCAAGGGAAAATACCTATTGAAGCTGTAAAAGACCAATTAATTAAATCAATTAATAATCTAAGAAATACTAAATTTCAAGTAATAGCTTTTGGAACCAATGATATAAAAATGTGGGACAAACCAAGAACTGCGACATCTGAGAATAGATCAAAGGCAATAAAATGGGTCAGCGAGCTTAGTGCATATCAATTAAATACAAAACCATCAAGTTCTATAAAGAAAGCCATAGAAGAATTGGATACAGATCAAATTATTATTCTTTCAGATGGGATTCCAAGTAACTTAAGACCTTATTGTAATTCAAGAAATTCATATTATTCAATTGATGGCTGTATGACAGATTATAATGAAGAAATAAGAAAAGATACTCTAGGGGGATCGGCTAGAATAGATACCATCTCTTTAGCTATAGATAATGGTACTTTTCAAACATGTAATCACTGGATTAACGCATATAACTGGATGGGCAGGCTAGCTTCTTCAAATGGCGGGAAGTGTAGTGTTATTAGATAAATAATTTTTATAATTTCTAATTATTCATCATTGATGAGATTTCATCAGTACTAGGGTTGTAGGTATTATTTAGATTTTGAACTGTTTTTTCGCCACCATTTAATATTTGAGGAGTAACCATAATTACAAGCTCATTTTTTTCTTTTGAAGAAGCTGTATTTCTAAATAACTGCCCAATCAATGGGATATCTCCTAATATTGGAAACTTTTTGACTGTTTCTTTATCAGTAGTATTTAGTACTCCGGTCAATATTAAAGTATTACCATCCCTTACTCTAATTGTTCCACTATCTAATCTTCTTGTTGCTAATAAATCTATAGTTCCGCAATTTGTTATATTTCTTTGTTCTGACGCAGCAGTAATTGCAGGAGAAATAGCAAAAGTCACAAAACCATTATCATCAATCTTTAAAATTCTTGCTCCAAAGGTCAAACCTCTAATGCCATATGTGAATGAAGGAACGGAGGAATCTTCAGAAGAAGTACAGTTAATTGGTACCTGAGTTCCTACCACAACAAAAGCTTCATTCCCATATGATCTACCAATAGTTCCAGATTTTAGTGAATTAGAAATATCTGAGAATGATACTGATTCGCCTCCCAGCTGACCTGGAAACTCATTTAAAATTAAGGTTGGAGAAGCAAGAATTTTGGTATTTTTTGACTCAATTTGTGCCCTTAAGAAATTCAAGAAATTTTCATTTATATA
>QCUB01000011.1 GCA_003210895.1 Prochlorococcus sp. AG-676-M04 | reverse complement strand
ATTCAGATTCAATACTACCTTCTTCATCCCTTATTGCTTGATTTAAAACAATAGATCCATTTTCATCAGAAACAGATCTATGGTATGTACCTCTAGGTATTTTCAATATTAAACCACAAGATTCTAATCTTACTTTGTAGAAAGGATATTCCCAGCCGAAGTTAACGAGAAAAAATGTCCGACCTCCTGATATAGCTAAGAGATTATCTTCTTGATTGTGATGAATATAAAATTGCCAATTGCCTAATGCCTCATCATTAGGAGGACTTACAGCAGGACCTTTATGAATAACTAGGTCTCTAAAATTTGAGTTATTTATACTAATATCGAAAAATCTAACATCTTCCGTATCGCGAAATTTTTCGTAACTTTTCAATTCAAACATTTCGGACTTGTTTGGCTTGATAAGTTCGATTTTTAAAGTTGAGTTCAATTTGTTTTAAATATTAAACAAATGAAAACAGATAAATATTCAAAATAGCGTATCATTGAACACTAAATTAGAAACACCTCAATGGAATTAAACGTTTTTTATAACCTTTTTAAGTTTTTGTATTTTAGAAGTTTGATTAATTATTAATTTGTAGAGGTCTTATTTCCCATGAAAAATTATTCTTTAGGTTTGTTCTTCCTCTAAAGTTTCCTGTTATTACAGCTGTAAGGTTAGATTTTGAAGAAGATACTAATGTTAAATATCTCTCATCTATTAATCCTTTACCACTTGGATCAAAACCTCTCCATCCTGCTCCAGGAATATATAATTCAGCCCATGCATGTAGATCAAATTCATTTGGTAAGGGATCTTCAAAATGATAACCACTGACAAACCTGCTTGGAATCCCAACTGATCTGCAGGCTTCTACCATAAGCATTGCTAAGTCTCTGCATGATCCAACTCTTTCTCTAAGAGTTCTGCTGGCTGGCCATGCTGGCCCTGTATGTCTTTTTGTGTACTTTACTCGATCCTGAATAATTTCTATTAATTGATATGTGAAAGATAATGCATTATTGCTGCTGCCTGCCAAAGCTTCTTGAGCTAATTCAACAGCAGAAGGATCATGCTGTCCATTTGGCATCCATCCTTCTAGGGCACCTTGAAGATCTCTATTTATGATGCTTCTGCAAAAGGGTAATGTAAGATCTCTTTCTTTAACACCATCAAAAATATCTGGATGTTCAAGAGTCTCAACCTCGCTGACGGCTTTAATCGAAAGATTATTTGTATAGCCCTCAAAGGTAATTCTGTTAATCTCTTCACCGCTTGCTGCTAGTAAAGGATAAAGAATCTTAGGATTTGGAGAGATATTTAAATCAAAATTTATCAACCTTTGAAATCCATGCGATCTTGGTTTGATACATAATCTATGTTCCCCTAATTGAACTGATTCTTCATAAGAATATTCAAGGTTATGAATATATTTTATTTTCATTAATCAAACTCTTTATTTATAAAATATTTATCTTGTATAAGATTATGCAGTTTGTTTAAATCAATTTGCAGTGAATCAATAGCTTCATGAAGTCCGTTATCGATTATATCTTCAATTCTGATATAACTCCACTTTGCTTTAAGTAAACCTCTCATGCATTCAAGTTTTGAGGGATTATCTGATATTGGATTTTTATCTATCATTTTAAGTGTATTACTTATACCATCTAAGCAATATCTAACAGATCTTGGGAAATTATTATCTAGCAAGAGAAATCTTGCTACTGAATTTGGCTTAATGGAATTTTGTTCTGCTTTCCTGAACATTTGATAAGCCCCGGCCGAACGCAAAAGAGCAATCCATTGCAACTCATCAAGTACGCCTCCTAGCTCATCTAAGCTTGGTAGTAGTAAATAGTATTTTACATCTAATATTCTTGATGTCTTATCTGCTCTTTCTAGTAATCTTCCTAAAATACTAAATTGACATGCAAGATCTTTACTTAGAGTTGCATCTGTAATTCCGTAAAACAACTGACATCCTCTTCTTATTTCACTTAATTGCTCCTGTCTTGAAAGATCCCATATTGTTTCACCCTCTTGTAAATTCCAATATAAAATATTTATCTGTTCCCACATCTCAGATGTCATTACGTCTCTTATTTGCCTTGCATTTTCTCTTGCCTTTTGAATACAAGAGATTATGCTGTTGGGATTTATACGATCTCTTATTAAAAAATTAATAACATCATCTTGCTTTTTTTCTGGAAATCTTGAATCAAAAGTTTCTCTATCACTTGAAGCATCAATAAGTGGAAGCCATGGTTCTGCACTACCTGGCGGACAATCTAAAGACATCGCTTCACTTACTTCGACGAAACGAGAGATATTTTCCGCACGTTCTAAATAACGATTAATCCAATAAAGAGATTCAGCTACCCGACTTAAAAGCATATTAATTTCCTACAACCCATGTATCTTTGCATCCACCACCCTGAGATGAATTAACTACTAATGATCCTTTTCTTAAAGCAACTCTAGTTAGCCCTCCTGGACTTACCCAAGAATCTTTGCCCCTTAAAATATAAGGTCTTAAATCAACGTGGCAAGGATAAAGTTCACCATCACATAATGAGGGGACTGTAGAAAGTTCTAGAGTAGGTTGAGCTATAAAATTTCTTGGATTTTTTTTAATTTTATCAGAGAATTCATTTATCTCAGTTGTAGTTGATTGGGGACCAATTAACATTCCATATCCACCCGCTTCTGAGACTGATTTAACAACAAGTTTTGGAAGGTTTTTTAAAACATATTCTCTATCCTTTTCGTAATAGCAAATATAGGTTTCAACGTTTTTTATAATTGGTTCTTCATCAAGAAAATATTTTATTATTTTAGGAACAAAAGAATAAATCATTTTGTCATCTGCTAATCCTGTCCCAGGAGCATTTGCGAGGGCAACATGACCTGCTTTCATAACATCCAGTAATCCACTAACACCTAAATATGAATCTTTTCTAAAATGAATTGGATCTAAAAAATCATCATCAATTCTTCTATAAATTACATCCACCCTCTTTAATCCAGATGTAGTTTTTAAGTAAGCATAATCATCAATACAAACAAGGTCATGACCTTGAACTAATTGAATTCCCATTTCTTGAGCTAGATAACTATGTTCGAAATAGGCACTATTAAAAATTCCAGGAGTTAATAAGACTATTTTTGGAGTATCTGTCCAAACAGCAAGTTCTTTGAGCGTTTTTAGTAAATATGATGGGTAATCATCAATAGGTTTAACTATTCTTCCCGAGAAAAGGTTAGGAAAGATATTCTTCATAACTAATCTATTCTCTAGAAAATAAGCTACACCAGAAGGACATCGCAAATTATCTTCTAAAACATGCCAAGTACCTTTTCCATCTCTTATTAAATCAAGTCCTGAAATTTGACACCATTTATTTAATGGAGGCTTAAAACCTAACATTTGAGGTCTCCATCCATCTGAGCTCTCTATCAACTCTCTTGGAATTATTCCATCATTAATAATATTTTGAGAGTTATATACATCATCTAAGAATAGATCTATTGCCTCAAGTCTCTGTTTTAGTCCTTCTTCTAATGTTATCCAATCATCCTTACTTATTATCCTTGGTAAAGGGTCAAATGGTAGTATTCTTTCTGTTCCTTTTAATCCTGTGTCATTTAACCTGAAAGTTGCTCCATGCCTAAGTAATAATTTCTTGGCTGCTGAGTGATTTCTGTTCAGTTCGGTTAGACCCATATTATCAAGAGCGGACAATAAGGGGGATAAAATTTCTCTAGCAGAATTTACATTGTCTTTAAAGTATTCATCAAAACTATTTTTAGGGCGATAATTTGAAAACATATATCTCTTCATTTACTAACTTTTTACTTTAGGTTGAAGCCCTAATAAGTATTTGTTAATACAAAAAGAAATATATACAAACACTATCTATTTATTTATTTTAATCATTGAAGTATATTTCATAAAAATCTTAAAAAACATGAATTCAGGCAAATGGCAATTTGTTTTTTTTAGATATTTTGCAAGTTTACTTTTTATACTTTCTCATAGTTTACTTGTTTTAGATCATCTACCTACTGGAGCTGCGCTTCATGGTTTAGGAGAAGTTTTTATTGCTCCTTGGGCTTTTAGGGAGAGAGCCTGGGATTTAGTAGTCATTGCTATTTTATTTTTCTTTTTTGATATTTGGGGACTTATTAACACCCCTTGGAATTAATTGATATTATTTATTACGAACAGTTAAAAGATAAATTAGTTTAAAAATGAAATCAAAAATAAAACAAGCAATTAATTTAATATTTTTATTTTTAATAACAAATATTCAATTTTCACAAGCTCACAACTCTTTAAATGGAGGCTGTAAGAAGCATTGCAAAGAATCAGTTACTCCAATTACTAAGGTTAAAGAGTTAGATAATATTAATTTTAAAAATCAAATTGAAGATAATTATTCTTGTTTAACTAAATCACTTTGTAGAGGTTAATATGTTTTTTGTATTGATGATTTGTGGATTGAAATATTATGGGCTTGATAATTTCTCTTAGGAGGATTTATTTGGTTTTTAATTAAATAAATAAATGTGTAAATCAGAGGGAGTAATAATGATAAGGAAGCAATAATAGCAACTAGCTGTTTAATTTTAATATATGGTTTTTTTACAAGGGGATCCCCACATAAACCACATATCAATTCCCCAGTTGTTGATTTCTTATGAAATTGATATTTGGGATTACAGTATGGACAATAATAATTTTTCATTCATTAAAACAAAATTCTATTAATAGTATTAGAAATACAAATAATTAAATTTAAAATAGATTTGTAGTTTAGTTGAAATTTTTTAAAGGTAATATTGTTATTCATTTAATTAAAGTGAAACTTATTAGTAAGATATGAAATGGTGTAATCTCTGATCGTCAACATCTGCTATCAGATCTTGTCTCTTTAATTTCTTAACAACTATTTTGTATTCAATTTCAATAATCACTCTAGCTAATAAGTCAGAAAAATATCTAAGTTTATTTGACACTTTTTAACACCTATTTCAATAAAGTTTGTTATTACAATTAATAGCTCAAGAAAAATAATAATGCCAAATTTATTTTTATCTAAATTAAAAAAAGGAGTGCTTTTAAAAGCACTCCTTTTTATTCTCTTACTTATTTTTTCTATCAAAATTAGCAACCAGCCTAAATCATTGATCCTAGTTGTTAATTATTCTTTAGCTAAAACTAACCTTAAGTAACTAAATTTTTTTAACTGGGGCAAAGACTCTAGTATTGAACTTTTTCTTATAGGGCACCTAAACGATGCAGAAGAAGTAAGTTCAGACATTAATAAAAAATAATTGGAGCAGTTAATTAAATCAGTTCGGTATTATTCCGAAATTGCAGGCAGGCTATCGATCATTTTGAAAGACCTCCTAAAACTCAGCATTCATAAATTAATCCAAATATTTTTAATTAACAATCCGTTTTTGTACGCATTGATTTTTAATCCAAAATGTCCGATAGTGGTAATCAATTTGTTTATTTTTAGTTTTAAATCATAAATATTTCTTGCTTAATATTTAGGAAGTTTTGCTCATTTCTTTTCTTATTTCCTTCGTTTATGTTAACTCTAAATGAATTGAGGAAATCTATTTATGACTAATTCAAAAATTCAAAATAATCAAAATAATATTGATACGAATAATCCTATAGATGAATATTTACAATGTCTTTCATATTGTGATATTCATCCAAAAGGTATAGATAATGACTGCGAAGTGATTTGTATGGAGAGACATTTGAAAACTAATTATTGGTAAATTTATAAGCTATTAATTACTTGAATCCCTTTGAAAAGGAACTAGTACGTACTTTGAAATTCCAAACGGTTACAACACCCTTTGCATTAACTGCGGCTAAAGCACAGTCATCGGGTCTCCAAGCAATATCTCCAACTAAATCTCCAGCAAAAGCAGCCCCAACAGGATCACCATTACCATCGTTTTTAAGAAAACTAGCTACGACTGAACCATCTCTTGATCCAGAGGCAACTAACAAACCTTTATTAGAAAAAGCTAGGCTAGAAATTGGTTCACTATGATGACATAATTCTCCAGGCATAGTTCCTTCAGGGCCATTACCTGAAAAACTCCATACTGTAATTCTTTCGCTACCACTTGTTGCTAATAGCATGCCAGTATCATCAAAAGAAAGGTGAGAAGGCTTTCCTGGATAACCTGTCATTTCAGCATCAAGTCCTGTTGATCTACGCCAGAAATGTACTGAATTATCTTGACTTCCACAAGCGACTATATCTCCATCAGGGCTTAACTGCATCGATACTAAGGAACCTTGCCATTCAAGTTTTTGATTGGTCTTTTTATTTGCTACGTCAAAGAAAGTTACTCGTCCGTAGCATGCCGTTGCTAATTCATTTTTATTCGACCAAGATATCGCGCTTACTGTACTTGGATGTTCTTCAGAAACCCATTCTTCATTACCATCTTGATTAAATACATATACTTTTTTGGAAAAAGCTATGGCTAAATATAAACCGCCATTTGACCAACTTAAATGTTCTACCCAACCTTTACCAAGTTTAATAGCTTTAATTTCTTCCCCATTATTGCAATTTAATATTCGAACTATTCCGTCTTGCCCTGAAGTTGCAAAAATCTCTCCATTAGGATGGATAGACATTGCAAGAAGACCTCCTGAATGGGCTTCATCCTTTTTCCAAATAAGCTTACCTGTATCTCCTTCGAACCCATAAAGTCCTCCGACTACATCTCCAACGATAAAAAGCTTCCCTCTTATAGCCCAACCACAAACTATTGCGTAATCATCAACTTTAGCAGTCCAACCCTCATGAAACATGCCTCTAGGGCTAAATGGTTCTATATCAGGCACTTATCAAATCCCTCTTGCATCTCTTTTTCATCTAGGTTTCTTCCAATAAACACGAGTTGATTTCTTCGTGGTTCATTTCCCCATTCTTTATCTGGTTGGGCAGTAAATAACATATGAACTCCTTGAAATACTATTCTTCGTGGGTTGCCAGAATAACTAATAAACCCTTTTGTCCTGAATATATCAACTCCTTTCTCGGAAAGAAGTCTTCCCATCCAAGTATTCAACTTTTCAGGATCAACATCTCCAAAACGCTCTATTGCAATTGATCCAACTTCGTCATCATGTTCATGTTCTGCTACCCAGTTTCGTTCAGTTTTAAAAGGAATTTCCTTTAAATTATTTTGGGCATCAATTTTTAACACTTTCATGTTAAATTCTTCAGCAGTATGTTGTGTAAACAATCCAACTTTTGAAGCTTTTTCAACATCCAAAATAAAAGATTTAGATCCTTTTTTTTGCAATTTAAGACTTACATGTTCATTATATGGAATAGTATTTCCAGGTTCTAAGTTTTTAGCTTTTTCTGCATAAAGTCTTACAGAAGCTTCTGCACCCTTTTTTAATTCTTCCTCACTAAATCCTTGATTAGCAAAAGCTACTAAAGACATTTCAGGATCTGGCCCTTCTTCAAGTTTTAATTCATATTTCCCAGGCTCAACTTCATAAACTCCTGACCATTCAAAAGGATATTCAGGTTCTAAGAAAGTTGGTCTACGCTTTAAAATTTGGTCAAGATCGAATGCACTCAAATTTAAAACAGTATCAATAGGAACCTCTGCTTTCTCCGCGCGAATAATACGAGTCATTCGATTCATATCTCTTAATCTTGATTCAAGGTTATTCAGAGCATCATCTGAGACTAAATCAGTTTTATTAAGAACTAAGACATCTGCAAATGCCACTTGCTCAGAACTCTCATCACTACGTCCAAGTTGTTGATCAATATGAGCTGCATCAACTAATGTAACTATTCCATCAAGTGTGAATTCAGAACTAATTTCTTCATCCATAAAAAATGTTTGAGCAACAGGACCAGGGTCAGCTAATCCAGTTGTTTCAACTAAAACATAGTCAAATTTATCCCTTCTTTTCATTAAATTACCAAGGACTCTAATAAGATCTCCGCGAACAGTACAACAAATGCAACCATTAGACATTTCAAATACTTCTTCATCGGCATTTATTACAAGACCTTGATCTATCCCAACTTCACCGTATTCATTTTCAATTACAGCGATTCTCTTACCATGCTCTTCACTTAATATTCTATTAAGAAGAGTTGTTTTACCTGAACCCAGGAATCCTGTAAGGATAGTGACTGGAACTTTTTCGTTAATTCTCATCTATTAGTTGACCTAATTGGAATAATGTCTAACAAATAACATATTAGACATTATTTGATAATGAAAACCGTTATCTATAGAAAAGTTTAATTTTGTATTGAATTCCAGGTGTCTTCCAAGTTGGAGCCAGCTTTTCTATCACATGATCCACCTAATGAATTAACAATGGTACATGTATTGTGAACCGCAACTGAAACTGTATTCCCTGTCATCATTAATCCATCAACAAATATTTGATTAGAAGCTAAAGGAACCGAACTTTGTCTGCTTAAATTTTTTAATAACTTAGAAGCTGGTATTTGTTCAGGAAAAATTGACTTAACATTTTCTTCATCAAGCATCTTCAATGTTGTTTGGATATTGTCTGGTCTTAGGCTTGATGAGTCACCAAGAAAATCTAGTAAACTAATAGTCTCGAATCCAAAAGCATCACCATAATATTCCATCGCTTTATGCTTAGACACAATAACTCTATTTGATTCTGGAATTGTTGAAACCTGTTCAACAATCCAACTATCAAGTTCTTCTAGTGTTGAATCTACAGAAGCAAAACTCGAATTGATTAATTTTCTGTCAGATCTATTAAAAACAGAGATATCTTTCTTTAAACTTTTACTTACTATTTCTCCCATTTTTATTATGTTATGAGGATCATGCCAAACATGTGGGTCTAAACCCCCATGGTCATGATGGTGATGACCTTCTCCTTCATCTGGAACTTGTGCAATTGGTTCGACATCGCTATTGGATACATCTTTAAAGAAGTGCTCGTCTGATTCAAATTCAAAAGGCATATGTTCAGTAAAGAATGTATATTGGCCATCTTTTTCAATTTTCACATTAAATACTGTAATCTCCTTCCTTTGGTCAAAATTAAGAACATAGGCTTTATTACTCGCTACGAGAGTTCCATTATTTTTTTTGTTTATTGAGTCCTTAGACCCTAATAGCTCTTTAGCTAGTTCTTCAGAAGATTCAATATCATTTGATTCAAGAATTACCATTTTCATGGCTGGATCTGCATATTCCCCGCCTAACTTTGCGAATGACCAACTGTAGGAACCTTTAGATAGTTTAAACTTGCCTGCCCATTCAAATGATCCCTCTGCATGATCGTCATGTCCGCCATGATCGGAATGATCATCTACTTTTGCTGCAGAGTGGTCAGAATGATCATCATGTGCGCCATGATCGGAATGATCATCTACATCTATAGCACTTACACCAATTACAACAGTTTGAGGCTTACTCTCCCAATTTTTCATGCTTGGGGTCATCTCTTTCCCAAGAGTAAAAACTTTATCTGCACTGTTAAGTAATTGAGCCTGTCTTGGAGTGATTTTAAAGTCATGTACATCTTGTTTTCTTTTTACCAAACAGGTTACTTTGTCTGAAGTTAAGGCTATTGATTTAACCAGATCACAAGTTAGTGGCTCTACAGCTACATATGATTTTCCTTTTGCCAAAACATCTTGACTAACAGTAGAAAATAAAATGGTGCTTGCTAGTAAAGAGTTTTTGACAATTGCATATTTAGATTTCTTATTACTAAAGAGTACTCTTCTAAAAATTGACATTTAAAAATTTTTTTAATACCTAAAAATGATAATCGTTTTCATTTAAGATGGCAATAGTTGGTATCAATTGTTATAAAATAGTATGGATTCCTTAAAATTGGTAAACTATAATTCGTAACTGATTTAAATATATTCATTAATGTCTACTTTAATCGCAGATAATCTAACTTATTCTTATTCAAAAAAAAGTAAACCAGCTTTAAATAAGGTTTCAGTTGAAATAAAACCAGGAACTTTAACGGCTCTTGTAGGACCAAATGGTGCTGGTAAATCAACTCTTTTGAGATTATTGCAAGGACAAAATAATCCTGATATTGGAGATATAAGTATTAATGGTGAAAGTTTAGTTAAAGCTAGATCCCATGTTGCACTTATGCCTCAAAGAAGCTCAATGAATTGGAAATTTCCTATTACTGTTGAAAAATTAGTCTCTTTAGGTCAAATAAAATATTCAAAATCAAAAAATGCTAATCCATTCCAAATAAAGGCTCTTCTCGCAAATCCTAAGTCTTGGGTCAATAAATGTTGCGAATTGGAAGCAACAATGCAAAGAGTTGGAATTTCAAATCTGGCAAATAGAAGACTTGATTCTCTTTCTGGTGGACAACAACAAAGAGCCCTTTTGGCTAAGACTTTAATGTCTCCCGCAAGTATTCTTCTACTAGATGAACCATGCGCTGCATTAGATCCTCCCGCAAAGGACGATTTTCTTAAGATAGTTCGTCAACTTGCAGATGCAGGCTTAGCTTTGTTTATAAGCAGTCATGACTGGGGTGCATCTCTCAATAATTATGATCAGGTAGTAGTTTTAGATAAAACAGTATTAGCATCCGGAAGTCCCAATTCAATACAAGGCAAATTAGATGATCTTAATATTAGTTCTTTAAAAGAGAATAATTCTTGTGATTAAAAATATTTTTAAATTTAACTCTGAGCTTGATAACAGTTTTGGCATAGTCCGAAATATTCAAGTGTATGAAACAAAAGTTGAAATTTTTTTGGGTTTTTCTTGGGGCTATGAATATCTTTTACCGGACAACCTTCCATTTTGGAGGTTTCTCCACATTGAACACATGTCAGATGGTGAATATCTCTATCAACAGGAGTGTAAAGTACTTCACCTGTTGGAAGATGTCTAGATCGAATTAATCCATGTTTTATAAGAACTTGAAGATTTCTATAAACTGTTGTCAAACCCATAGATTTGCCATCGATAATCAATTGTCTATGCAATTCTTGACCACTCAATTCATCATCACATTTTTTAAGTTCTTCAAGAAGTTGCTCTTGTCTTTTGGTAATGTCAGGCTTGGTTACCATCATTTTCAAGATCTTTTAATGTCCTGTTTTTTAGATCATAACGAATCATACGATTAATGTCTTTTTTAAACAACTGGTGGTTAATCCCTTTAATAATTACTATTTTCTCTGGAATCTTATGCCCAGCGATGGGAACCGTCTTAATAACTCATAGACGATTATTACAAGTCAATTTAATTTCTCACTGTGTTTTACCAGGACTTGCTCTCGCTTTGGCTCTAGGTATTCATCCCTCAATTGGAGGAGTTATTAGTGGTCTTCTTGGTGCAGTTATTGCAGAAAGTTTAACTAACAAAAAAAGTGAAAATTATGAAGCAGTAATGAATACAATTCTTGCTGGCATGCTTGGTTTTGGAGTCTTACTAATTCCACTTCTTGGGATAAGAATAGATTTAGAGGCAGTATTATTTGGGGATTTATTAACCGCAAACCTTAGCGATTTGTTAAGAACAATTATTGCTTTTCTAACATTCATTTTATTAATAACGTTCGGATATGAAAAAGTTGTATATGTTGGATTAGATCCAGAAGGCGCCTCAGCTAGTGGAATAAATGTGTCTTTATTAAACCTAGCTCTAAGTTTCACGACTGCACTAGTTATCGTTAGTTCAATGTCAGCTGTTGGAGTAATTTTAGTAATTGCATTACTATCAACACCTACTTTATTAGGACTTGATAAAGCACAAAGTCTTAGGATTGCAATGATGAGATCTTCATTCTTTGGACTTTGTATTTCTCTATTGGGTTTTATTGTTTCAATTGTTTTAAACTTATCTCCTGGTCCTGCTATAAGTGTTATTTGCGTTGCTTCATTAATAATTCCAAAAATTGGAAATAAATTTTAAAACTTTTTTCATAGTTTAAATGTCCAATCAGAATTAAGGACCTCCGCTTCTGGATTGTTTTTTAAGGCCACCTCAATAGCATCTTTTTTATTGTTTGCTATCACAACCTCATCAAACTCTTTGCCGTCTTTTTTTAAACTTACTTTGAAGCGCATAGAATTATTAAAAGATTATTTCCATATTAAATTTAACTAGAGAAAAAATAAAAACTATATTAAAAAAATTAATTGAAGAATTTATATTCCTTATTTATCTTGAAGCTTTTCGACTACAGTTTCTTTCTCAATTCTTGCTACATCTTTTAGACCATTAGCGTCAAACCAAGGAGCGTTTTCCCAATCAAATCCATCTCCAAAAGTATTATCAGGTGCCGCGACATACCAATGACAAGAACTATCTGGAACATCTACTGCACATTTTGACCAGTCGGCATCCCATTGTGGGACTTGCACCCACATTCCCGCAGTTAGTAATAAAGAAATAATAAAATTCATAATATTTGCTAGCAGAATTTAGATAGATTTTTTTCATATTCTTTTCTTCTCTTCCAGTATTCTTCTACTACTTGATAGTTATGTTTCGGTTTAAAGTCTTTTTGAATATTTTCTTTATTAATAAAAAAGGTATTTTTTATTTTCATAAAGTCCTCTTATCTCTGTGATTTATATAAGATAGATTTTTAATTTTTTGAAGTGAATTTATACTTAAATTATTCTTATTTATCTCTTATTTATACTGTATTGAAGACTAGATATTTTTAAAATAAAAAATTTGTTTTTAGTTACCTTTAAAAAGGTTTTTCAATTGAAGTATATAGTACCCCTCTTTGTTTTAAGAAAATACATATCAAGATTATTATCTATTTATCTAGTAAAATATTTTTCAACTCGTCTAATTAATGTAAAAGTGAACATAATTGAGAAAATGTAAATTATCTTTTTTGTATTTCTTTTTAATTTAATAATTACTTTTACTCATTTTATTATCCTAGGTTTAATTATTAATGAACACAAAAACTCAAAATTAGGAATTTATACTGTAGCTATTTCAATTCAATTAGGTGTAAATTTAAAGGATCAGAAACTCCTCACACATATTTTTCTGATATTCGAAATATCCAAACTCTGCTTTGGGTATTTTTTGTTTTTAATCTTGTGACAGTTTATATACATGCCCAATAGTTATTTCTTCTTTTAATTATTAATGCGATTATATATTTGTGTGTAGGAGAGGTTTTATTTAATTAGTGGAAACAAGGAAACACCTGATTTATTAAAACCAATTAAGACCCCTTTATAAGGGGTCTTTTTTATTATTTATCGGAAAGATTATATTGAATAATTAATTTTTTTAAATTATTAACTCTCTCTTGTTTAATCTTTAAAGGTCTTGAAAAATCAAGAACAGCTGCGCAACATAATAGCCAGCAAGAATTTTCATCTAGGTCTAATTTCTTGCATATATTTATTGGAGCCGTAGTCAATGTATTTATCTCTGCAATATGTTGAGTTGTTTCCCATAACTCTCCTTCAAGATAGTCAAGTTCAATACTTGATAATAATTCGGTGGTTACATAATCTTTTATTAATTCAGTCAATTCCACAATATTTGGTTTTATTGATTGTATAGATGAATTTTAAGACTCTTTCATTCTGTTTGTTACCTTATTTAAGGTTATCTTTTATATAAATTTTTATTATCAGATCTTGAGATTTCTTTTGAACAGACAGAAGAAATTAGATCCAATTAAAATGATTCCTCCAAATCTTTAGTTTTGTTCGTTAAATTAAGTAATAGTTTATGTTTTTTTATGAATAATTTTATAGTAACGATTTTTATATTTATAGGGTTTATATTTCCTTCCGCTTCATTTGCTTCTCATATTGAGTTGACTGAATGTGTAGAAATAGCACATTGTGTAAGAGAAGAATGGGATGTTAGTTCAATAGAACAACCTTTCAAAAACATCAAAGAAATTATTGGGAACTCTCCAAGATCAGTGATAATTGACCTTGATGGAGACTATCTTCATGCTGAAATAACAAGTAAGTGGATGAAATATGTAGACGATTTAGAAGTATCTTTTGTTCCTGAAACTAGTAAATTGCTAGTAAGGTCTGAATCAAGAGTTGGAGAAGGTGACTTAGGAGTGAATCAAAAGAGAGTTAATTTATTAAAATCTAAGTTGTTTTAATTTAATTCAGATTTGCAAATGTTTAAATTTATAATACATAGTTTTGGCATTTAGAATTCTGTTAAACATAAATCAATATCGTTAATATTAAAAGTGCTCTAAAAACGCAATATTGGTCATCTCCTTTTGATGAGGTCTTATTATCATGTAAGCTCAGAACTTAATTTCATGATAGTAAATCTAATTCTATTGTTTATAATTGGATTTATTTTTCTTTGGTTCTGTAAGAACATTCAAAAACTAGGTTTGCTATGGATAGCTAAGGGCTTATTGCAAATAGGGATACTTATATTGTTTATTGGAAGTTTTTTTAAATTGTTTGTAACTATACCATCTAACTTATATATAAAATTGATATTCTGTCTTACATATATATGGTGCACCGTAGGAATAAATGTTAATTTTATGATCCCATTAATTGATTTGATTGATAAAAAAATTGATAAAAATCGATAATTCAATTGTTTTAGAAATTAGAGTTATATAGAAGTAATTTTCTCTATTGGCAAAATCACAAAAGACAGTAGATTAAGTTTATGAAAAAATTTTTCCATAGTCTTTTAAGTATTTTTAAGAACAAACAAAATACTAAAATTTACTCTATTCAAGAATTAAATGAAGTAAAGCAAAGAGAAAAAAAAATTCAATTAGCTAGAAAATCTAGAGAATACATTTCAGAGTTAAATAAAAAGCAAAGGTTATGGCTTGAAAAAAATAGTAGAAATTTCAGAAAAGTATCCTAAGAATATTTTTATGAACAAAAATCTTATTGACGTTTTTTTTTATTGGATAGTCTTTTTCTTGTATATCTAGTTTTAAATGCTAAATCAGTCATCATAAATATTCCAACTACAAGAATAATTAATCCAATGAAGTATTTCATATAGTCTTATTATTAAAAATTAAAAAATTATTTTTGTGAAGTTTATTGGTTATGCCAATTTATTTTAATATCAAGAGATTTTGAAAGATTTCTCGTTACAGGACAATCTTCAGAGGCATTTTTTATAAAATCAATTTTTTCTTTTGATAAATTATCAGGAATATAAATATCTATCTTTAGTTGAGCTATTCTCCTTTCTTTATTTTTAGTCATTATTTTCTCAATATCTAAATAAATATTTTTTAATTCCCAACCATTTGATCTTGCTTTGATAGACATTATCGTTAGAAGGCAAGATCCTAGAGAAGTTGCGAGTAAATCAGTTGGTGAGAAGTTTTCTCCTTTCCCACAATGATCTATAGGTGCATCAGTTGTGATTAGATTCCCAGATTGGAGATGTTTAGCTTCGCATTTTAAGTTCCCTAAATAAGAACATGTAATTTTACTCATTTAAAGACTATAAATTATAACTTTTATTTTTTTTAACTTTAGGGTATGAAGTCATTATTGCATCAGCTAAATCTCCCAACATATCAGCTATGTATTGTGGTGGACATTCAAGCTCATTGATATAAGCAACACATCTCTTGAAAAGATCCGTATAGGCAGGAAGAATGATATCTTCGATTTGCAGTTTTGTTGGTTCCCATCTATTAATATTGTTTTTATCCATAGACCATTTTTTTTATCTTAGATGAGTAATGCAAAAAGATATAAGTAGTTGAGCATATGCTAATTAAATTATTTTTCAGATCCGTATTGTTCTAAACAATATTCAATCAATTTCATTGAATCATTTAGAGTTCTTTCACTCTTGTTTTTAAGATCAAAACATTTATTCAAGACTTCAGCTGATTTTTTTAATTTAATTTTTTTTTCTTTTTTTAAATCACTAGAAATAATAAAATCACGATATGTTTTGATACTAATTAGAAAAAACATAGATAAAAAAATCACTGCGAGGGTAATCCTTAGATTCTTCATGTATTTATTGTTCTTATCTGTTTTTAATTAATTAATATATTCTATTGAACCATTTTATTAATCATCATAAATAAGGCTCTTAAGTACTAAATAATTATATTTGTAGTTGCAGCAATTGTAATAGCTGCAATTGAGACAAATATGTATGGTACTAGTTTTATAGGTATATAAATATTTTTCTTAGACATGATTTTATTTTTTTTTAATATAAACCTTTTTCCAAATATTCATAAGTCTCCAAATATACTAAAAGTTCATTTTGAAAAGCATTTATTTATTTAAATTTTCATCAAATAAAGAATCTCCAGATCCTGCCTTGAATCAGATATTTTTCTTTTCAAAAAACTTAATTCTTCTTGACTCATTTTTGACTCTTTTATCATCATTTCTGCTTGATCAATAGCGTGCTCAATATTTTTTATCTTTATGTCTCTTATTGTTGGATTATCCTTACAATTTTTTATTGTTTGTGAATCAAGCATCCTTTATTTTAATAATAACTTAAACAATTCTGTTTGTTTAGATACAAGATTTATAATCGCAAACCTTGATAAAGTTAATTATTATGTATTCAAGAACTTTAATCTTAACTAACCTTCTCTACATTTGATCGAGTGGGTTTTTTTTATGGTGTAATATATCCCTAGCGTAAATTTAAAATTTGGAAGAATCAAAGCAAATCCCTGAGGAAAATTCAATTGAATCATCTTCTGAGATAAAGAAAAAAAGTAATAAAAAAGAAAATGTTAAGGCATTTACTGAATTTCTTGAAGAAGCAAGTAATCAAGACATTAAAGAAGAAAAAGGAAACTCTTATTTAAATGAAAAAAAACCAGAAACTAAGAATAATTCAATTTTTAAAAGAATTCTCAATGATGGATTTGATGGAATCACATCAAATCCAAACTATAAAATGTTGGCACTATTAATTATTCTTTTGATAAATTTGTCTTTATTTTTTGTTATTGGAAATATAGGTAAAGCTTTCTTGAGAAATGCAGGAATAATGTAATAGTCAAAATATATCTGTAAAAATCTGAACTTTACATTATTCAGTTTTAAAAAGAATTCATGATAATTTTATCTAAATTTTATTTTATAAATATTGAACAATAAAGAACCTGTAAATCCTGTCGTTTATCTTTCTAATTTAATTAAAAGGCTAGATGTAAAAAACAGAAATGGAATTGTGGCTTTAGCAATTGTTAATTTACTAGTTATTCTTTTATTTAAATTTTATTTGAAAGGATCAGGTTTATTATCTTAAATTTTGTTGAGATGATTACTCAGCGTTTTCAAATTGTTTAGCTAACCTGAAAGCCTTTTTGATAATGAGAAACCCTCCATACGCTGCACCTAGTAAAGGTAAAACAATTAAAGGATTTGGTGAATAATTTGAATAATTTTTTACTCCATCAACAAATACATATCCTGAACATTTTAGGTAAAGGAAAGTAAAAAATGTAATACTCCATCCAATAATTGATAAGATCCCACCTTTTTTATCTCCTTCGTAAAATCTATCTAAACCTAAACCCCAACCAACAATTAAGAATATTCCTCTTACAACAGAATTTTTTTCTTTATTTTTTAGCATAATTTAATTAATGTTCATATTGAACATAACTCATTTATTTGGATCTTGCGACATTCCTCTAAGTAAATCTAATTAATCTAACTAGACTTTTATTATTTTAATTATTTACTTAAAATTTAAAAACTTAATTTAGTAAAGATATTGTTGGTCT
The DNA here is from genome assembly GCA_003210895.1 of Prochlorococcus sp. AG-676-M04. Classification (GTDB taxonomy): domain Bacteria; phylum Cyanobacteriota; class Cyanobacteriia; order PCC-6307; family Cyanobiaceae; genus Prochlorococcus_A. The sequence goes on along the minus strand of QCUB01000011.1, from coordinate 18,621 downwards.
TACATAAATAAAAATAGATCCATATAAATCTTTCATTATCCTTATTTCTTCATCTAAATAGATTACTGATACTTCACATGAAGGGATTTCTTTATTCCACGGTAATTTTTCCCACACTTCTTTTACTGGATACCATCTATCCATAAGAAGTTTACTAAAAATTGGAATCTTATTAAGCCCCTCGACTTTTGAGACTTTAGTCTTTCGCAATCTCATTTGAAGAAAATTATCTTTTAAATTTAATTCATCAGCCAAGGTAATTACTCTGCCTCCAAAAGTTGGAAGAAGCTTGAACCATCCAAGAATTGGAATTGTTGTAAGCCCAAAGATTGTGGTATCAAATGTTGATAAAAATTCTTTTTTATCAAAATCAATTTTTTGAGCAATTCTTCCTATGGTAGAAAGACCAAATGATCCAACTTGTAATTGATGTAGTTTAAAAAAAAGATTACTCTTGAATTCATCATTTAATGCTTTTTCTATAGCTAAAAAAAACGGTGAACTTCTAAATAATTCAACTGTTGAATAAATTAATTCCCACTCTCCAGATAATTTTTCTTCAGAAATTTCGGTATTAAAATCTTCAAGAATCTTTATAAGTTCTTCCATCTCTTTTGATTTTTCTTGATACATAGGTGCAATTAATTTGTTCAGTCTTTGCCCTCTGTCAGTAATAGCAGCTATTTGATATATCTTCTTTTTTATCTCCTCAATATTAGTCATAATTACATTTTTACAAACTTTATATTAATTAATTTTATGAATATTAGTGCTACTTAAATATTTTTTTATTGATTGGATATTAATTATTTTAATATTCCCCCCATCTTTTGCCAATTTCAAAACCCCACTTGGAGGTAAGGTTAATTACATCTTCATGATTATTACAATCTGACAATTCTTTCTTTTTAACTGGATCTTTATCTATTAATTCAGATATTTTATTTAATTGTTCAATTTTTTTTAGGAAATTAACTAAATCTCTTTCAGGCATTTTGATTTTAAGAAGTATATTTCTGATCGTAAGTGAAAATATAATATAAGACCCAGCCAACTCCACCAATTAAAATTGCAACCATTATATTTACTGACCAAACAATTTCTATCATCTATTTTTTACTAATATTTTCATCTTAACTAAATTTATAATCAAATTTATAATCAAATTTAGAAAATATTTAAGTATTGTATTTGAACATATATATGAACTATATTTGTTTTAAATTAACTATATGTAAAAATGGGAGAAGCAAAAAGGAGAGAAGAATTAGGTTTGCCGCCTAGAAAGAAGAAATTAGTAAAAAGCGATTCAAAAAACAAATTAAATCAGATCTTTAATAAATATCCTTATTTCCCTTATATTTTGGGAATATCTGTCCTTACAATTTTAATAATCGACCTGGTTTACTACTATAAATAGTTTTATAAATAAAATTTTTAATATCTTAATTTTTAATTTATAAGTCTGTAATCTTTTCTTCCGCGTTTGTAAAAATATTTTTCCATAATTAAAAAGTATAAAAAACTCATAATCGTATATGTTCGATAATATCAGTACCGCCATAGTTCAAGCAGTAGGATTTTTTGGTGTCTTTGGATTTTTTGTATATCAGCTTTTATCAGATGGCAAAAAACCAATTCAAACTCAATTGAAATTTACTATAAAAAAAGTTAATAAAACTATTGATAAAGTTGATAAACCTGAGAAGAGAAGTTTATTTGGAAGAAAAAAAGAACGGGTAAAAGAGGATTTGAAACCAAAGAAAAAAGGATTATTTGGTAAAAAAGTTGAACCTATAAAAGTTATACAAGAACCTCAAAAGAAAGGTTGGTTTAGGTAGATTTTTTAAGAGAATTTAAAAACGATTGTGATATCTTTTATACAAAAAAAAATTAATTCTATTTTTATAATGGTATTAATATATTTAATTAAATGAACCATAGAGAAATTATAAAAAGATACAGTGATTTAATTGATAGAGCAGATCACGCCAATGGTAGGAAAGAGATTGTTGGTTTACTTAAGAAAGCTGCTAAATTAAAGTCCAAAATTGAAATTAAATAATAATCATTAGAAAATTTATAATTTTTCTAAATGTAAAAATTATTTAAACAAAAAAATATTCATGCGATAATCATATGAAATTTTTTAGTTATGAATAAAAAAGGTTATACAACTGAAAGCGGTGGAAGACAAAATGGATTCGCAATTGAACCTGAAATTAATCCAATAACACAGGGAGAATCTAAGAAATCATTTCTCTTATTCTTGGGAATATTATTACCTTTCTTAATAGGTGGGATTTATTATTTTAAAACGCTTTGAATAAAATAATTTTTTATAAATCATTTTTGGAAATATATTCTTGAGAACTAATAATATCCTGCATTAGTCCTTGGGAAGATGAGTTGAATCCATTTTTCTCAAGAAAAGTTTTAACTTCCTTAAATTTTTTTTGAATTTTTTTGGTGTAAGGGGTTGTCATTAAATAATCTTCTTGTTCAGTGGAGTAGTTCATTTAATTTAATTCTTAATTATTATTACTTTATATTTTGCTAAATATTATATGAATAAAGAAGTTATAACCATTACAAAAAATGACTACTAGTAATAAATACTTAATTTGTTGAAATTAATTTGTTCTTTTCTGTAGGCAAATATTATTATTAGTTTTCTATTTTTATTTTTTATATCAAAGAGTGCTTATTGTAACAAGTTCCATCAAATCTCTTGATCTCAAATAGTCTTGAAATACATCAGAATAAAATGCTCTTTTTGCAGCTATCTTAGATTCAAATTCTATTACTATGCCTAGTTGCCCCCCGTCCCACTTGTTTGAATTGGAATTTTGAGTAATGTCTTTTTTTACTACAACCCCACCTACCGATTTTATCCATGGCAAGACTGTCCTTATGTATTCGAGAAATAAATCAGCATTTGGAATAGATATTTTCTTAAGCCAGTAACTTTTTGTCATGGAATCAAAACATTTTCAGTAGAATATAGCACACCAACGTAAGTATTTTTGCTCAAGTCATTTTGTAAATCTTTTTAAATGAATTTAGAACAACAATTATTGGAATTACTCCTCTCAAGTCCTAATACAAAAAAGATTAAAAATATGGCTGAAGAACTAGAGAAGGAATCAAAATTTACTCTTAGCAAGGATATTGAGAAGTTAAAAGGAGTATGGGAGCTTAGATGGAGTAGTTCAAAAGCTCCATTTCTAAATTACTCTCCTCTAGTTGATAATCTTCAAATTCTTGATCCTCTTAATCTAGATGGTTTGAATTTACTCAAACCTAGAGGAATTAATTCAATTATTGGAACGGGAATAGTAGCAAAATTGAGAACTTTAAATGAAAATAAAATTGGTGTTAGTTTTACTCATGCTGGAATAATTGGACCTTGTATTGGAATAAGGAAGATAAACGCTTTAAACATAATTAAAAAAGAACAAAAAGGATGGTTAGAAATTACTTTTTTAAGCAATGATCTTAGAATTTGTAGGGGTGATAAAGGAACTTTATTTATTCTTAGAAGAATTAAAGACAATATCTTATTTGAAAGGTTTCAAGAATTTATTGAGTCTCTCTAAATTGTTTTTATCTTTTAATCCAAATATATTTTAAGAAAAAGAATATTGGCACATATTTAAAGGTCTCTTTGGGTATCTCATATGACAAAAATTTTAATAATTCCTCTATCCAATAACCCAGGTCAAGTCCAAATAGATATCTTTCCAAAACGAACCAAAATTCATTATCAAAGATGGTTCTTAAATTAAGGTATAAATATTCCCAATGGAATGTATTCCAATATTTTTGTAAATAAGAAGAGATTATTAGCCATAATGATATGAATAAAAAACTTTTTATAAATTTATAGACCTTTTTCATCATGTTTTATATAAAACAGAATAGATTTTTATAAAATAATTTTCTCTTAATAAAATATTATGTGTAATTTGTTGTAATTACACAAAATATGATAAAAAAATAATAAAAAATTTTTTCAAGTAAATAACAACTATTTATCTTTTTTTGATATATTTTGTGCTTTGATATTTCTACTTCTTAAATTAAATCCTAAAAATAAAAAAGTTAGATAAATTAAAATACTTCCTATTAGTATTATAAATAGTTTTGAAATGTCCATTAGAATATTTTTTAATATAGGTTATGAATACAATTATAATTTTGATTTTTTAAAATTAAAAATTAAATATTATTCCGCGATAATTAGTAGTAATTTATTAAGCTAAATTAAATAATTAAGATATATGCCAATAGTTTTCGCTTGGAGCCTTTGCTTGTCTGTTGTAGTTGTACTACTATCGACAATTCCTTTGACTCTAGGAAGAATCAAAGCTGGTTATTCTGTGGAGAATATGTCTGCACCAAGAGCATTATTTGATCAATTGCCAGACTTTGGTAAAAGAGCAGTTTGGTGTCATCAGAATTGCTGGGAAAGCATTTCTATTCATGCTCCAGCTTGCATACTTTGTTTAATTACTTTACCTGATTCAAATCTCTCATTAATAGCTGCTTGGATGCACCCTCTCTTACGTTTCTTGTATATTGGCGCTTATGTTTTAAATATTCCTATTGCTAGAGGTTTAATATGGGCTTCTGGAATTTTTACGACACTTATTTTATATAAGGAAGGGATATCCCAACTTATGTAATTTAACTAAATTAGTAGATTTTCTAAATCTTTTAATTCAAAATCATTTATTAGTTTTACTTTATTAGCTCTAGCTAGTTTTTGTGCAGATTTAGTAAAACCAGATTTTGATACTAATACAGCATGGGTTCCTTTCCAATATAATTTACCAGCAGAAATTTCTTGAACAGCATTGTTGCCTACTGCTTTTTTATGATTTTTACATTGAATACAAATCCTTAAATTATCGATGGAGGCAATCAAATCCACTCCTTGGTCTCCGGTAATAGGTGTTTCTTTCACTTTCCACCCATTCTTTTTGAGAATTTCCATACAATGATTTTCAAATATAATTCCTTTTTTATAGTTTTGATTATTATTCTTCGATGTATTATTTTCTATTAAATTTAAACAGGTTTTTTCTATTTGACTAGCTATGAATATAAACCAGTCTTCATTCTCCAAAATTCTACTCGCACCAATTATTTCGTCATTAATAATTGGATTAATCTTGCAATAAGCTTTCCATTTTTCAAAAAAAATGTCTGGACCTGAAAATTTTTTTAAAATGACTTTTTCCCAAAAGTATGGAATACCTTCTTTTAACCTTTTTGAACCATTATTGATGCTTTTCTTAATTAATTTCTCATCGAGAGGGGGATTACCAATCCAATTTTTCAAGTCTTCGTTACCATAAGCATCAATAATTTTTAATCTAATTCTTTCCTCCAATAGATTGTATTTATTTTCTTCAATAAGTCTATTTATCGTTTCAATGAAGTAATTTGCATTTAAGGCATTATTTAATTTATCTTTTCTTTTTTTTAATAGAAAAGCTCTAAAAATAGTTATCAAAAATAAAAAAATTAGAGAAACTAAAATAATAAAAATATTATTCATTATTTTTATTTATTATTTTTTAGTTAAAAAGATTTTGTTTTTCTAATTATAAAATCATTTTTTGTAATTAATTTAGAGTCTTTTACATCAAAACCACTTATTGCTGAGATTTCACCTTTAATACCTTCCAACGTTAATTGTTCAATAATACCTTTAATAACTTCGTCTTCAACTAATTTTCTATCAATTCTTTCTGGTGTTATATCTGTTAACCATTTAGAGGTCTTTTTTTTTACAACTTCAGTTGGATTAGTTATTTTTAGGTAAATTGCCATTTTATAAAATATTTATGTTTATTATAAGTCAAGTCTTTTTTATTCCTTAGTTTTGTCATTACTTTCCCATTCAAGAAATTGAAAAATAATGATTGCAAAGATTGAAAAAAATACAATAAAAAGACCTAGCCATCCTATGAATTTATTTTCAGTAAAAATATTAGTTAGAGAAGATGTTTCCTGATAACTTGATTCCATTTTATATTGATATGAATCCAAGACAAGAAATATATCCTTCATTAGTGAATAGAATTCAATTGCGCTAATAATTAATAAATTAACTAATTATAATCTTAACCGTTTAATTTTAAAAAAGCTTTTGATATAAAATCAGGCCTTTTCCTTATGATGGAAAAACTTTTTTTATTTATTAGAACCAAATTAACCTCAGCTATGGTCAAAACAGTTTTGCTTTTGTTAATAAATTTTGAGTGGATCTTTATTTTTGGACTTTCGCTTATTTTAAATATAGTTTCTATTGTTATAGTATCTCCAAGAAATAAGGGTGATATATATTTTATTGAAGAATCTATTAAAGGCAAGTCAAAACCATTTTCTGTAAGGTCAACATAATTTATACCTGCTTTTGAAAGTGCATTGATCCTTCCTTCTTCAAGCCAATCAAAATATGTACCATGCCACATAACTCCTGCATGATCTGAATGTTGTGGTAAAACTAATTTTTCAATTTTCCAAATTTTTTTCATTTATATTAAAATTTTAAAATGTACTATGTTTATATTTATAATAAAAATATATTCATTGAAGTTGATTTGTATTAATTAAAATAAAAATAAAAACTATATTTTTAAAATTATGTTTAATCGAAATTATAAAGAAAGAAAAATGAAGAAAATATTCCAGTGGAGAGAATATTTAAATTGGAAAAAAATGAACTCATCTCAAAAAATTAATTTTAAAAGAGCGTGCTTGTTTCCTTTCTTAGTTTATGTCGTTTATGTTTTTCTTTTTAAATATTCTGTGGCTATTCTTATAATTATTGGAATTTATTTCTTGGTAAGATTCAAGAATAGAAATAAATTAAATAAATAGTTTGTATTCATTTATATATTTAGAATTGTTTTAATATAATTAAATTTTTTTCAAAGATTTATTTTTTGTAAGAGAATATTTTTTATTAGTTTTTTTATGAAAAGCATCATTTTAATTTCATTTGTTTTTATTAGTTCCTTTTTTTTTAGTTTTAGTAATTGCTTAGCCGATGAAATTGGTGGCGAATTAAGTAATGATTTATCTAAGGAATCAAAATCTAATGATGTTAAAAATGATATTAGGGATAAAGGTGATATCCCTATAACTTCTAATGATGATATTTTTGGTGATGAACAAGCTTTCCCATTTATAGCTGGTTTAGGAAAAAATGCTGCACATTAATTCAAAGTACAATGTTTTTATCAATACATTTTTAAGTAAAAAATATTGAAAGGTCTAAGAGTTATTGAGCTTTCCGAAGCACTTAATGTTGACAGCTCAGATTTGTTAGCTGTTTGTGCAATCTTAAAATGTAATGCGAGTTCAAGATTGAGTACGCTTACGTTTGAAGAATGTAAAGTAATTACTGATTACTATGAGAAAAATTCTTAGATGTCCTTTTCTTACGAACTTTGGACTAAATAAAACTATTCAATTTCTCTTATCATAGAAACTAATGTTTCATGAATTTCATCTTCTGAGATCTCATTTTTAAAATTTATAATTGCATAATTCTCATCATATTTAATTTTCATGAATTGACTAGAAATTTCTTCGAGATAAGCTTCCTTAAATTCTGAAATTTTTCCGTAGTATTTCAGATATTTATGTACAGATTCAATGTGATCATTATTCATATGTTTACAGACTCTTTCACTAGTTTTTGAACTAATTTTTTTCATTTTAAAAAACTTTTTTATTTTCACGTTAATGTTTTTTGTTCATTATTTAAAGTTTTAATGGCTTTATTTATTAATTCTTTAACCTCATTGGCGTCTATTGCTCTTACTAATTTATTACGAAGGTTGTTGGCTCCTTGGAAATTTTTACAACTCCATGAAATATGTTTTCTGGCTATTAATAAACCATGACTGCCCTTTTCTTTTATAAGTTCATCTAAATGTTCAATAATCAATAACAATTTTTCTTCAATATTTGGTTCTTTAAAACCTTTAAGTTCTTTAACAGAGTAATCTATTTCTCCTATTTTCCATGGAGAACCAAGTACGCCTCTCCCAATCATTAAACCATCAGCATTTGTTTTTTTTAAGCAATTAAGCGCGTCCTTAGGATTCTTGATATCTCCATTTGCTATTACGGGTATTTCTAAAAGCTCTTTAATTTTTCCAATCATATCCCAGTCTGCTTTGCCTGAAAATCCTTCTTTTCGCGTTCTTCCATGTAAGGTTATCATTTCAGCTCCAGCATCTTGAAGACTTAATAGAAATTCCTCTATATTTTCTTCTTTATTGTCCCAACCAAGCCTTGTTTTGACTGTAACAGGGACTGTAACAGAATTTGAAACTCTTTTTACTAATTCTACAGCTAATAAACGATCATTAATTAATGCACTCCCACCCCCTTTCCTTGAGATTTTTTTTACTGGACAGCCCATATTTATATCAATTAGAAATGCTCCTGAATCTTCTGCCAGTTTTGCTGCCTCAGAAACAGCAAAGGGTCTATTATCAAATATCTGCACACCTACAGGACCTGGTTCTAATTCAAGTTGTTTAATTTTTTGAGTACCATATCCATTTTTTAGACTTGTCGCATTAACCATTTCTGTAAATAGTAAGGAGTCAGGAGCCCATTTTCTTACTAATTTTCTAAATATTTTATCGGTAACTCCTGCAAGAGGAGACAACATTACTTTACTATTTATTATTTTCGATACGCCTTTGCCTCTTAATTTTATAATTGAAGACATATGTAAATATTAACTTTTACATATACACTATAAATTGAATAATTAACATTAATTTGGTTCTGTTTTTTATTTTTAAAAAATTTAATTAGATTTCTTTTTATTGTCTTAATTTAGTGACTATTTTTGCTATCTTGTAAAAGATTATATTTTTTGGGTTTTGTATTTTTGATCCTTTTATTATCAATTCTTCTGCCAATATTTCTTTTTATTGCTCCTAATAATGTTTATGCTATTCAAGGAAGTCTTGATTTGTCTAGTGCTCAAACTGTAGTTGGTAAAAGGTTTGCTAAAGTTTTTTGTGATGCTAAAAATGAGGGATTAGATTCTGAATTTGCAAGTGAATATGCTTTAAATAATACATATCTAAAATTTGTAGCTTTTCCTGATGATGATCAATATTTAGAAGACCTTTGGGAATTTACTTCTAATAATATTTTAGATAACTGCGGAGATAATATTAATATTAGCGATTTAAAAGAATTAGAAATTTTCTTTAAAGAAGAAGGTATTATTGCTTCAAATAGAGAGCTTTATTTACCAACTTTTGAAAATAATTAGCCTTAAATTTTATGATGTACTAAAGTACATTTAGAATGTTTCAAATTGATGAATTTTTTAGGTTTAAATTCTCCAGCAATTTTTGTAATATCAGTTATTGTTCTAATAATTTTAGGCCCAAAAAGAATAGAAAAAGGTTGGTTTTTATTCCAACGTTTATTAAAGTTTCTTCTTAGTAAAAAAGAGGATATTTCTAAGGATAAATTAGTATCGCAATTAGATTTGAAATCAGAGGTAATTGAAGTTAAAGAAGAGGTAGTAGAAGCAAAGTCAGAGGAACCAGAGGTAATTGAAGTTAAAGAAGAGGCAGTAGAAGCAAAGTCAGAGGAACCAGAGGTAATTGATGTCAAAGATGGTGTAAAAAAAGCAAAGTTAGAGCCCAAAAAAAACAAACCAAGAAAAATCAAAAAAGAAATATAATAAATCTTAAATCAATTCATTTTTTTTTAATGTGAAAATAATTAGAGCTTATAAGTATTTTCGTATTATCAACATAAAAGTTATCTAATTTTTATATTAAGATTCTAAAGCTACTTCTATAGCAGCGATTAAGTTCTCATCGAAAGGCTGAACACCAGGCTTAAATCTCGCAATAACTTTACTATCTTTACCAATTAAGAATTTTTCAAAGTTCCATTCAACATCACCTGTTGGTTCAACTTTATTTAGCGTTGTATATGGTTCTGTTGTATTACCTTTCGCATGAACTTTTTCCATAATTTCGAATTCAACACCATATTTTGTAAAACAAAAGTTTTTAATCTCTTTAAGTGAATCAGGCTCTTGATTCCCAAAATCATTACAAGGGAAAGCGAGAATCCTTAACCCTTTTTTTGCATATTTATTGTGAAGCTTTTGGAGATCCTCATATTGAGCAGTATTTCCGCAATAACTAGCGACGTTTACTATCAAAATTACATTTTCAGAATATTCGCCAAGCTTTCTAGCTTCTCCACTCCCTGATATAACAGTTGTGTTTCGGACTTCTACTAGCATATGTTTAATAAAATATCTTTTGAAGATAACATTGTAAAAATGTTTTTGTGTTTTTAAGGATCTTTTATCTTATTATTTTTATTTGTAATTTTTAGTAAAAAGTTTTTTCTCTGCTTATATAATTGATGTATGTGAATTAAAAATTATTTTGGATCCCTTAGACCCTCTTACTGAAATTATTAAATCAGGGCAGGGCTTCTCGCCTTCAATTGCTCTAGAACGAATCCTTTGGGTAATGATGGGTTTTTTCTTTCTTGGTGCGATCTCAACATCAATCACAAGAGGAATGAAGCAAAATGATTGGTTCCGAAATAATTTATTTTTGTCTAGTTTAAAAGCTAATAAAAGAAAAGATAAACTCTCTAACAAGCTATCTGATGATGAAAACTAACATGAATTAATTCAGGGATGGGCATTTTAAAATTTATTCCTAAGAAAATATTATTACTCGGAAGTGGCGAACTTGGAAAAGAGTTAGTGGTTGAAGCTAAAAGATTAGGCTTAGAAGTAATAGCTATTGATAAATACGAAAATGCACCTGCAATGCAATTAGCTGATAATTCTTTTGTAATAGATATGAGTGATAAGGAAATTTTAAAAAATACCATAAAAGAACTCAAACCTGATTTTGTAGTTCCCGAGATTGAAGCACTCTCGATTGAAGCTTTAAAGGAACTTGAAGATGAAGGAATAAATATCGTCCCTAATGCTAGAACTGTTGAAATAACTATGAATAGGGATAAAATAAGAAACCTTGCTTCTAAAGAATTAAATATAAAAACTGCAAAATTTAGTTATGTTTTTAATGTTGAAGAGCTAGAAAAAAAATCATCCGAAATTGGCTTCCCTCTTTTGCTAAAGCCTCTAATGAGTTCATCAGGTAAAGGTCAAAGTTTAGTTAACCGGAAAGAGGATCTTTTATTTGCATGGAATGGTGCCTTAAAAAATTCAAGAGGAAAAATAGTTGGTGTAATACTTGAGGAATTTTTAAATTTTGATTATGAATTTACTCTCTTAACTATTAGAAAAGATAGTGGAGAGAACCTATTTTGTGAGCCAATAGGTCATGAACAATATAAAGGAGATTATCAATGTAGCTGGCAACCATTGGATATGAATCAATCCTTGATTAATGAAGCCCGAAAAATGACTGCAAAAATATTAGATAATTTAAATGGTTCGGGTATATATGGGGTTGAGTTTTTTGTTAGAGGCAAAGAGGTTATATTTTCAGAATTATCTCCTAGGCCTCATGATACGGGAATGGTCACCATAGTTAGTCAAAACATAAACGAATTTGAATTACACTTAAGAGCCTTTTTAAATCTACCCATACCAAATATTTCACTATTAAAGCCCTCAGCATCCAGAGTAATAATTTCAGATAATGAATCTAATAATCCTTCATACACTGGACTAAACGAAGCACTTGAAATAGAGAATACTAAAGTTTTAATATTTGGGAAACCAACATCAAAGAAAGGAAGGAGAATGGGGGTAGTCCTCTCATCAGATGATGACCTTAATATTGCTCGCGAAAATGCCGACAAGTCAGCACTTAAAATTAAAATTGTTTCCTAATTTATAGAATATTAAATAAATATTAATAAAAAACTACTTATTTCCTTCGTTTTTGTTTTCTGTCTTTGTATGTAGTATTTAGATGTATTATTATTTTTTCTATGATAGAAAACTATAAAGGTTGGGATATAACTTTAACATGGGATGATAATCATTCTTTTAAGAATAAATCTAGTATTAACGATACTTTTAACCAAAAAGAAAAGTGGAAAGGAGTTAATTTAAATGGCAATAGTATTTATGGAGCATCTCTTAAGGAAATAAGACATATTATTGATTATCCAAAGTTACATAATTAATTATTTATAGAAAAAGTTAATTTTCTTCTTGCTTATTATTATCATCAATAAGTTCCCTTGCAAGTTCTCTTAAATCACCTTTAATTGATACCCATGTAAAAGCAGCAATAAAAACTGTAGCTGATATTGCTATTGTAATTGTCTCTAGAGGGCCCAATCCTAATGCAATTGCGAACATGTAAAAATTAAAATAATAATTAATTATATTCCACATTATTAATTAGTTTTAATTAAGTCTTTTTTTGAAACTTAATTTAATTATTCTCAAAACATTTTGTATAAATAATCCTTAATATTTACTACTTAAGAGACTTTTTTATATAAAGTTTTTTAATAAAAAAAATCTTAAAATTATTTGTTAAGATATAAAAATTATGAAGCAAAAAAAATGTCCACAATGCAAAAATTTAATCTCAATAACTGCTCCAACTTGCCTATTTTGTGGGAGACCTAATAAATTTGTAACTAATAATTACATAAAAAGTAAGTGGAATAAAGAATTTAAAAAAGATAGATTAAATAATTTTAAAAAACTAATCACTACAAAAGCATTTTTGATTTTTATTATTATTAGTATTTTAATAATACTCCTTATAAGTTTATATAAATAGAATAATTATTAATTTAAAATTGCATCTATAACTTCTCTTGTATTTGTTGAAAGTTTATTTTTTTTAATGTATTCAAGAATTTTAACTATATTCTTTTTATAGGGATTTTCATATTGTCTAAAAGTACTAAATATTTTTAAAAAGCGTGAAATTACTATTGGATTTGATTTATCAAATTCTAGAATTTTATTAGCTATGTACTTATAACCTGATCCATCTATGGAGTGGAATAATGAATTTCTCGTTACGTAAGCATTCAATATAGATCTTAAAGTATTGGGTGATTTGACATCAAAATATTTATTTTTAAATAGATCTTCAAGACTTTTTTGATTACTATCTATCTCAATAGAAGCTTTAAAATAGAACCAATTGTCTAAGACTACTGGATTATTTTTCCATTTATTAAAAAATATATTTGAAATTAATTCTCTTTCCGGACAATTAATCCTTGTGAATACATTCAAAGCAGCTTTCGATAGTGTCATTGAATTACTATCTACATAACTAATTATTTTACTTTTAATTACTTCATCTTTACTATGTAAAAGTAACCTCCATATTGTTTCTATTAGTTTTCTTTCATCCTTACCCTCAGGCCATATTCTAGTAATATTTTTATCTATCTCTTTAAGCTTATTCAACAATTCTTCTTTTAATTTAGTACCAAAAAGATAATTTAATTCATCGATAGTTTTATAAATTTTTAATGGATCAATTTTCTTGATTTCTGATTCTATTTCTGAGAAGTTTGGGATACTAAGTATTTCAGATAAGAGAGATAAATTTATACTTTTATTATTCCTAATAATTGATCTTAATGTTGTTATTAATTTATTCTCAATATTAATATCGGGTTCTTCATATATTCTTTTGCAAATAATTTTTCTGTATATACCTTTTATCGTGTCATATATTGTGAAATAATCAGTTTCAAATTCTAGTATTAATAATTTCTCTGCAAATGTAGTATCTGTTTCCCATTTAATTGGGGCTGAAAAATTTCGAAAATAGGAAATTATTGGGGTATCAAAATTGGAGGTTATATTTTTTAGAGTGAATTCTTCTTCCTTTTCTTTTAAGATAAGTGTCTTATTTATTTTTTCATAACTACTCAAAAATATTGCAATATTAATAGGAATTATAAGAGGTAAATCGTTATAAAGATTCTTTTTATTTGGATTTATTTGAGAGACCTGTATTTTAAGGATTTGTTTTTCTCTATCCCATTTTCTTTTGAACTTAACCAATGGAGTGCCATTTTGTTTATACCAGATTTTGAATTTTTCAATATTTATTTCTTTGTTATTCTCTAAAATTTTTTCAACAAATTGATCAATAGTTGCGGCTTTCCCATCATAATTAGAAATAAAATTCCTAAAACCATTATTAAAACTTTCATCTTTAACTAATGTTTTAAGCATCCTTATTATTTCGGCTCCTTTTTCGTAAATAGTAGTCGTATAAAAATTGTCTATCTCTAAATATTTTTCAGGTCTCACTGGATGTGATGTTGGGCCAGAGTCTTCTCTAAATTGAGCTTTTCTCAGGAATTTTGCATCTTCAAGTCTTTTTATTGAACGATTATGAAGATCTGCGGTAAATTCCTGATCTCTAAATACTGTTAAACCTTCTTTTAATGATAATTGAAACCAATCTCTACACGTTATTCTATTACCAGTCCAATTATGAAAATACTCATGAGCGATTACACCTTCTATACGCTCTAGCTCTTCATCAGTCGAAGTCTCAGTATTTGCAAGTATTAATTTAGAGTTGAATATGTTGAGGCTTTTATTTTCCATTGCCCCCATATTGAAATGCCTAATTGCAACAATATTAAATAATGATAAATCATATTCGAGATTATATTTTTCTTCGTCCCATTTCATGGATTTCTTCAATGAATTGATTGAATGCTGTACATATTTTTCATCACCTTTTTCTACGTATATATTTATTTCTACTTTTTTATTAGATTTAGTATTGAAGTTATCTTTGATGCAGTTAAGTTTTCCTGCAACTAAAGCAAAAAGATATGAGGGTTTGGGATATGGATCTTCCCATATCACTTCGTGTCTTTTGCATTCAAGATCATTTGCTTTGATTAGATTTCCATTAGATAGTAATACTGGATATTCTTCCTTATTTGCCTCTATCCTTACTTTATATTTACTTAAAACATCAGGTCTATCAGAATGGTAGCTTATTCTTCTAAACCCTTCTGCTTCACATTGCGTAGTAATAATTCCATTACTTTCATACATTCCTAAAAGTGAAAAATTCTCCTTTGGTTTAATTGTTCCCTCAATTTTTAAGGTAAAAGTTTCTTTAAGAATGGGTTTAATAAATAATTTATCTTTATGTATTGAATAGTTATTTTCTACTAATAAAGATTCATCTAAATATATTTTTTCAACAAATATATCTATCCCATCAAGAATAAGGGAATTAATATTAATGTTCTTTTTGATTAATTTAAGTTCGGTTTTAACAATTACTCTTGAGTCTTCAATTATGAAATCCAAGAAAATATTAGGTATTTCATAATCAAAGGATTTATAATCCTCCAGGTTTATATATTCATTATTGTTCTTATTTTCTGAGACGTTTAGCATATTTTATTTAAATAATTCTTTGAACTAAATAATTTATCAAAGACAATTATGTGCATAATAAAGTAAAAATAATTAGGTTTCTCCTAATTGACATATATGATTCTTGATTTCTCCAGATTGCAGTAACTCATATAATATGGGCTTTTTATCTTCTGCCAACCCCTCTTGATTTATTTGATATCTCCAATCCCATTTTCTGTCTGTAAATGATAAGTAATCTTTTCTAAGAGAATATGGAAGCATAAGCTTTTTCCCATTCCAATCTATATTAATAAATGCTCCAGGTTCAATTTCAGAGATAGTTTTAACTATTGAGAAATCTCCATTAATATTATTTCTAATTACTAAATTGAGTTTAATATTGTCGCAAAAATAGGTTGTGTTTAGAGCAAATAGAAAAATTGTTGAAAAAAATAACGAATGAATTTTAGATACTCCTTTACTTTTATATTTTATTAGTTTATATGCAATATTTATAAAGTTATAAATTTTTTTTATAAAAAATCTTTAAATTTTTACAGAATCCATAGTCTTTAAATTTACCAGGTTACATTTTACTTCTTCTGCATATTCCTGAACTGATATAAATTTGTTTAAGAGACCTGTATATTTAGCTTCTCCTCCAGCAGTACTTGAAAGTATGTATTTTGGATTAAAAGTATTTATTAATTTTGGAAGTACATCTGCGCCTTTTACAAAAGATCCTACGAAAGGAAGTTCAAGATTAATTATTGGAGTTATTACAGCATCTATTTCTTGAGATTTAACGTTTTCATCAAGATATCCATGTGGTTCTATGTAGAATCCTTTTCCTTTATCCTCTTTCACTATGTATCCATTTTCTATTTGTGGTACAGGTGCACCTGCAGTAGCTTCTATTCTTAAACTATATTTTTTAATTATTTCTGATGGTTGAAGAACTTTAATCGAGGTAAAACCTAATTTTTCAAGGATTCTTTTTGCACTGTTAGGGCATATGATATCTATATTTTTTTTAAACTTTTTTAATGAAGGAATATGGCAATGATCAGGTAACCCTTGCGTTAAGAGAATTATATTAATGTCTTCCTCAATTAAGATTTCATTGTCTAGTGAACCTTTGAAAAACCACTCTCCTGGAGGGAATACTAAATCACCAGTAAGCCAGGGATCTATTATTAAGTTGGTTTTATCAAATTTGATTAACCAACCATTTGAACCAAGATATTTGGCTTCAAAAGTCATTATTCGATATATATTTATATTGACTATAAATTAAATTTATATATATTGAGAAAAAATTCTAAGAGTTTGGTATATCTATTATTTCACATATTAAAATTTTAAGTTTAATTTATTATATTTTAAGGTTTTCCAAAAATACAATTATGTATTTTTAGCTTCGTTTAAAATTTGAAATGATTTCTTTTTAAGATTAAATATAAGTACTTGATTATCTTTTGTATTACTTTTTAAAGTCTCCTCTTTTAATGATTGAATAGGAATTAATGCTAATCCTCCAGTCCCAGAAAATATAATAGGAATAGTTACATTTTTATTACCATTCATTTTTTGTAAATCTATTGCTTGAGAAACAATCTTTTGAGCTCTTTCAAATCCATAATGTTCTATCAATTCAGACCATAAAGAATTTACTGACTTATATTTTGAAAATTCAAATTGAATACTTTTCATCAAAAATTTTAAGTAAAACTAAATTTTTTAATAAGAATATTAATTTAATTTTTATTCTTAAAACCATCCATTACTAATTGCAACATGTCAACCATGTCTCCATCCGTTAAATCAAGATCCTTTTTTAAATCATTGCATGTCAAATTCATCTCAAGTGCTGCCTCTGCCATATGATTTATTTTTTCATCTTTACCACCTAAAGAAATAAATGGATTAAAGTTTTCTATCATTAATTGTAAAGATATTATTTCTATGTTCTAGCTAAAAAATACAAAATTATCTTTTATTCATTAATAAGCTTATAAATATGTCATTTATTGCTTTGGAAAGAATAACTTTTTAAACCAAGGATGTTGGCACCCCTTTTGCAATCAATGCAAATCTCCTTGCTCTTATAAGGAAAGGGAACAATAATTTTGTTCTATTGTTTGATTTAAAGATCTTTGACAAGAGTTTTAAAAGTCTGCCAGATGGATTATTTATTTGATTACATATTGTATTTATTGCTTCAGCCCCATGAAATATATCATCACCCTCGAGAAGAATTGCTCCTTTATCTATGTCATACCCTTTTTTCATAAGGGAGTTAGTAATGTTCTTATTTGTTCTACCATCTAGTACAGAAATGTTATTTATTTTACTTTTAAGTTCTAAAAGCTCTGCAAATTGATTACAAAAAGGACATTCTCCATCGTATATAAATGTTAAATCTTTATTCATAATAAATTTTCTACAGTTAATTGAATATTACATGAAAATAAAGTGACTTGTTGTTTTGGAATGACTCAAAGTCAATTATTCTTTTTGGCTAATATTGAATGAGCTATAAATGAGATCCTAAGATTGAATTGCCTTCAATTACAAAGAAATGTCTCAATTTGGGTATATTTACCTCAATAATTCTGTATGCTATCTCGAAGATATACGATTTTAAATTTATGAATTTATTAGCTTCATTTGCCTTAGGTGGTTTCAACCCTTGGGCTGCTGGTTTTGGAATTGGTTCTCTAGTTCTTTTTGGTTTGGTCGGATTGGTTGCAGGACCTAATCTAAAGAATTTTGATCCTGACGCATAAATTTAAATTAAATTTGCAATTTTTTAAGATAAGACTCATTACGAGTCTTTTTTTTTTTTTTAATATTAAGCAGTTTTACAATTTACTTTTTAGAGTAACTAATATAGAAAAATTTAAATGTTACTAAATCCTTTTGCCCCTCTTGCTTTTATTAAGGTTACCTCCCTTAAAGCTACTACATTATTCCTCTTGGTTTTACTTATAAAGTCTAATCTACTTAGATTAAAGGGAGGTTTGATTGGTGGCCTTTTTGCTTTGATACTAATTTCGGGTATATTAGCTTCAACATCAATTGCTGTTGGATCACTAATATACGCTTATAAGGTCAAAAATAAAAGTGATGATCAAGATAGCTCTGTGCAGGACCTTGAGCCAGTGAATGTATAATCACTATAATTTTAATTATCCAATGATTTAATTAGAAAGGTGTGCCAGGGACAAAAT
>QCUB01000010.1 GCA_003210895.1 Prochlorococcus sp. AG-676-M04 | reverse complement strand
AAACGAATTTAAAGAATAAATCAAATTAATTCTATTGAATAGCCATTAATTAAATAAATATTAAATAAATTTTAAAAAAATATTTACTATTAATTTAGTTTTTTATTATATAAATATTTAAAACATTTATGACTGAACTTAAGACCCCTTGGGGTTCAATACACTCAAAAGTTAATTTATTTCCAATATACTATTTAATTTTTGTTTACGGTTTTATTTATATATTACCTTTTGGAAAAATTATAGTTGGATCAAGTTGGTTCGATTTGTTGAAAAAAGAAGATGGCCCATTAGAGTGGTTACAATTTATTCAATATTTTTTTTCCTCTTTATTTGGTTTTTTTATTTTCTATAAAAGTAAGAAAAAGAAATCATTAAATTCGACTATTTGGTTGGTTTTTAGTATTTTCTGTTTTTTGATTGCTGCTGAAGAAATAAGTTGGGGTGAAAGAATAACAGGCTTTGCGTTGGAGTCAATTTCAGAAATAAGTATACAAGGAGAAACTAATTTGCATAACCTTCCTTTCTTTCATAATTATCTTCTTGATCCTGCTTTGCAGCTAATTTGTATTTTTTTAGGTTGGGTAGGATGGAGAAAGTGGCCTTACTTGAACTCTTTACCTAGCCAAAAATTAAGCTTATTTTTTTTAATAGTATCTTTGTTTTTTGCTTATTACGATCTTTCCTGGGCTTCTACAGTTGCACATATTAGGAATGACCAAGAAATATTTGAATTTTTATTATCAACAGGTATTTTCTTACATTTTTGGCATAATATAAATTTTAAAAAAAACTAATATTAATAAATTTAAAATATAATTACAAACTTGATTTCCTAAGAAGATAACATCCGCCACCCAATGAAATAAAAACTGGTAACCAAGTCGCAATAATTGGAGTAAGTAATCCTTGAACACCAAAAGAACTAAATACAAATGACAAAATATAATAAATCAAAATTAAAATAACGCTTAATCCAAACCCCTGACTTTTCGAGGATCTTAAATTTGATTTTGATCCTAAGCTACTCCCAATTAATCCAAATACTAAGCATGCACAAGGGAAGGTAAATTTTTCTTGAATACGAACTTGCATTCTCCTAATTTCTTTTAAGTTCCCAATCTTTTTATATATTCTCTCAGCTTCCAACGCTTGTTTTAGGGTCATATCACTAGCATCTTTTGGAACTTTTGCTAAATCTAAGGGCCCTTCAACAAATGGATATATATATTGTTGGAATTGAACATTTGTAGTTTGACCAACAGAATCAATAGAAACAATACTACCCTCTTTGAATATCCAAGAAGAGTTTTCAGTGTCAAATGTAGCACTTTTTGCGGTAAGAATTTGTCTAATATCGTCTCTTGAAAAGTCTAAGACTGTAACTCCTTTCATCATATTTTTTTCGAATCGTGAAGCATAGAATATATGAGTAAGAAAGGTATTCGTTTTCGATGGTTTATTTGTTGATGATTGTATTCTTGATCCTTTCCTAGAAAACATAATATTATTTTTACCTTTTTCACTATTAAATGAACTTCCAATTCCAGATCTTAAAGTTGATTCTGCCAACTTATTACTTGCCGGGACTAAATTATCATTAAAATAAAATGTTAAGCATGTCATGAAAATTGAAACAGCAATAGCTGGAGCAATAATCCTTGTCGTTGTTATGCCTAGGGATTTTAAGGCTAATAGTTCAGAGTTTGCCGACAGCTTTCCGTAAGATAATAAAGTAGATAATAAAACTGCCATTGGGAAAGATAGAACCAGAAAACTAGGCAGGCTATAAAAAATGACTTTTATTGCAGTAAATAAAGGTAAACCATATTCGACAATTTTTCTTATTAGATCAAACATTACTCCTACCGATAATGAAATTACAGTAAAAGCTGAGATAGCGAATAGCATTGGGGGTAGTATTTGCGCCACTAACCATCTATCCATTAATGGGACAGAATTCAAAGGTGAAGTTATTTTTCTGATAATTTTTGTTATAAGCGATGGGGTTGTAATTTTCAAAGAAATTTATTTGAATAGATTTTCAATATCTTTTTAAAATTATAAAATACTAATCATATTGAGACCATTTTTTATTCTTTTTAAATTAATTTAAATTTTAAGTTTTTCTAAATTAATAAGTTTATCACTCTAAAAATAATATCGTTCTTTTCTAGCTTTTTCTTTAACTCTATTTGCATGCAAGTAATATCTTTTTTAATTATGACTTACTAGTTCCTCCATAAGAGTTTTTATCTTCTTGTGCAACGGTACGGCAGCATTGATTACAAAAGAAAATCCCTTTGGTGCAATTTACAAATTTGACTCTAAATTGAATTTTACAAGATTGTTTACAAATATCACATTCTTTATCATTTATCATCTTCTTTGATTAGTTCGCGACGTGTTTTTATTTTCTGATAGTAATAAATGAGTTCAAGTTTCAAAAGTGAAAGTAGTATAATTCTTAGTCCACTTAAGTCGGAAATAGCCATCACTTTTGCAGGGAGTCAAATTTTATGTCAAAAGTAACTACTAATCCAATACTTATAAGTAATAATGTAATTATAATTTTTTGGGAAAGTAATATCATTCCATAAACCAGAGACAAATTTAATACTAATAATTTTTATATTTATAGAGAAAAGTATAAACAAATCTTTTTTTATCAAATATGTAAAAAATAATTAAAGATTTATTCTTTAGGAATTTCACAAAATAGAAATTTGGCTATTGCAATTAATTTAGAAATTTGCTTTATTAAAAAAAAAGAAGTTATGACTTCTAAAACATCGCTAAAAAATTGTAATTGTATTCATTGCAAACAAAAATTAGAACAAATTAATCGTTCAAGACTTTATTGGGATAAGTTAATTATTAATAAATTGTGCGCTTAAATATTTTTTAATAGCAAATTTTAAAAAAGATATCACTACAATCTAAATAAAAAATATCAAAACAATCACAGCTATATTAAATACCTAGCTTAAAGTTTTGGAGCTTAAATTTATTCTTATCGAGCTTTTTTATTATTGCGGTATATCTTATTCTCTCTATTAAAAAGCCATAAAATAGCAATAATACAAAAAGGAATAAGAACGAAATCTACGGACATTTTAAATTTAATCTACATCCCTTTTTTTAGCAAAATTAATTTATTTTGACAGTTAAATTTCAAAAAATAAACTGTGAGTTTTAAGATTCTATTCCACGATTTTATCTTAGATATTAATGAATGAATTAAAAAAGTTTATTTTTAGCAAAAATCTTTTAATTTATTATGCTCAAAATTAAGGTATTATTTGGAAAATAAAAAAAAAGAGTTTGCTTATATCCCTACCAGCAAACTCTCATGACGAATAAGTTAAATTCAGATTGACTGAGTTCAACCAGCTAAGCACTTCCTAAATGCCTTGAATATATAATAGTAAGTAAAATTACTTAGTGTGAGTATAAATGCTTATTCAACCCTCAGTGAATGTTATTTGAGGCTTTAGAGAGCTCTATAGCTAAGAAAAGCTCATAGGACTCATGATCTCTGGATTCTTTAACTCTATAAAGGCTTTAATTGACGTATATGTTACAAAACTGTCAATAAATTATCGATTATTGGGTTTTTAGCTACTTAACTTTACTTTTTTTAATACTTATGTTACATTCATTAACAATTAAATAATTAAAAATGGCTAATTCACAAGTAACAACAGAATCAGGCGGAAGACAGAATATGTTTCCTTCTGAAACTCGTCCATATATTGATGAGTCTGTTTCATATGATGGTTACCCTCAAAATGCTGAGAAAGTTAACGGTCGTTGGGCGATGATCGGTTTTGTTGCTTTGCTAGGCGCATATGTAACAACAGGTCAAATCATTCCAGGTATTTTTTAATGAGTCCACTTGCCGGCTTTTTGATTTTTGTTGTATCCCTGACTGCATTAGTTATTGCATATTTAACAAAACAGTTTCAAGAGGAAAATATGATTTATTCAAACAACAATCAAATGAAAAAGACAAACTTCATAACAAAAAAAGTTGAGAAAGAAAAAGTTGTTGCAGAAACACTTAATGGAAGATTTGCAATGATTGGACTTATAGCTGCAGTAGGTGCTTATCTAACAACGGGTCAAATTATTCCTGGTTACGTTTAAGATTTTAACTTTTTTAATTAGAGTTGATTTGTATTTTGCAATTAGCTCTTTTTTGTTTCTTTATTTTTTTATTGAAAAGAATCTTTTTTACTAATTAAGTGAATTTTTTTTAAATTATTGCTCAATAATTAAGAATTTATAGATTAATTAGTATTTTTTAAAAGATATGCCGCGAAAGTATTAAATATCAATCATAATTTTTTTATTGGTAGAAATATGACTGATCCGATTCTTTATCTTTCAATGATTCTTGGCTTGATGGGCATATATATATTAATTTCGTCTTTTGAAGATGATGATGATGATAATGGTGGGGATGGAGAAAGATACATCTATAATTTTGAGTTTTCCAAGGCAAGTTATTAGTTAGTAAATAAGTATTTTGGTTTATTCAAAAATTAGAGCAACTCTTGAATTTAAGATAACTCTTAAATAAATATAAATAAACCAATAAAGGAACTTCCGACAAGAAGAAGAATCATAAGAAACGCCCTTAACTTAGCTAATCCCATTAACTAATAAGAGAAATAATAAGAGTCATTATTTTTTCAACTATAAATCTTTTATTCATACCTAATTAGATTTATTAGAGGTGTTACCTTTTTCCCTAAGTATAAGGACAAAAGATATCCCATTATTAATAAATCCAAGATCTACTAATAAGTGATAATTCATTGGCTCTAAGTTAGATTAGAAAAGAAGAAATACCAAATAAAGGCTATTCCATTAAGTCCAAATATTATTCCAAGGAAAATATATGCAAATTTTTTCCCTATAAAAGCTGTTTCAGGTTCAAGTTTTACTCTCATTTAGCACCCTAAATTTCTTTAAAATCTAGCACCTTTTACAATTAAACTTTTCATCTTTAGATTAATATTTACCTCAATTTTAAAATTGATAACTTAAAAATTTAGAGCATACTTAATAACTACAATGAGATTGTTAAAAAAGGAATTTATTTTAATTTAAGAATCCTTTTTGATTCGAATTATTTAGTAATGTTTTTATAATTTCATTAGAGATTTTATAAGGATACCTTGTATTTAGTAGTTATAAGTTAATTATTTTAAAAAGTTGAGATGGAGGTAATTCATACTTAAATTAATTTCAAAGAAAGTTTTAAAACAATGACATTAATTAGTTTATCTAATCACAAATTTCCAAGATTATTATTTAATTTATTTATTTCAGTATTCGATTTATGATTTGAACCAAATATATGCTTAAATATCCTGCAGCTCTTAATCTTTTTAAAATATGCCTTATTCTGAAACAAAAGTGATTATTGGAGGCCTAGCTCACATCCCGGTAATCATTTTTCTTTTTAACTTCATTCAAAAGAGATTTGATGCTAGATCTCAATCTAATACTGCTATTTAAAGTTTCTTAATTTAAATAAATTTCAAAGGATTAATGAATAAAATCCTTATTGGTTAATTGATTAATAACTTTATCTAACCATTCTGTATTAGTTTCAACTTTTTTTGTCTTGGAATTTTTCTTTCTTGTAGTCATAAATCTTCCTCAGATAAAATTAAATTTAATTTAGGACGGATCTACTAAAAATCAATCCGCAAAGTTTACAATTTTATGTAAAAGAAGATTTTATTCGCAATAGAAAAGACACTCATTTTTAGAGGGATGTTTTTCGCTTTCTTCTTCCCAAAAATCTTTTATATGGAAATTTGATGTTTTATTATTTCCTAATTGAGTTGTTTTGTTTTGAATAGTTTTGAAAGTGTTATTTAATACCATGAGTAATTCCTTATTTAATTATGAAAATAAGGAATCTCTTCTCGTTTTTTATTTTCCGAGGAACAGCTGCTTAATTGCAAGCATTTAATTTGACTATAATTTAGTGTTCTTAATTCAGTCCAAGAGGATATAAAAGAATTAATTAAGAAATTAGTTGATTTTGTGTATATGTTTGTAAGGATATCCAGATGGCATGATTGGAACCTCCTTATTTTTAATATGGTTGTTTGTAACCTTTCTTAGTTTGGGTAAGTCTAGTTCCAATATAGGTTAATAAAATTAGCCAGAATAGAATCTCAAATCCGAGGTTGGTCATTTAATTTCCCTCCAATTATTTGATTTAACTTTAATATGATTTTTATTATTCTGACAGATTTTTTATACTGATTAAAAACCCAATTTAGTTTGAAAAGTGTTTCGTAAATATACGTTCATCCTTGTTATATCTGGACGCATCAAGTGGGAATAGGGAACGGGATTTCCATTATTGCAAAGGTCATTAATCATCTAATACTTATTAAAGATAAAATTAAAAAAGCTAGAAAACTTTCACAAGCTCAGCTTTTGGCAACCAAAAATGGCGAGTTTATTAAATATAAACCTTCAATTTTTAAGAAAAGACAAAAAGAAGATCAAACAATTTTAGGCAATAAAAATTCTAAATAATATTTGATTCTTATTATTTATATTTGGGGTTTTTTAACCCTTTTTTATATCCCGTCTTCATCTTCACCGAAAGGATTGTATCTGATATCCCAAATTAGAACTACTGCAGTAGACAAAATTAGTAAGCTAAAAACTACCTGAGGAGTAGGATAAATCATTTTATCGATTCATAATGTATACAATAAAACTTGAGAAGGTAAGAAGCTTAAAAATAATAAAAAATGGCATTACTTTCAGCACTTTCAAGTTAAAAGGCAAATATTTATTAATTGAGTTCATATTTTTATAATTATTTAAATAATACTAACTAAATTTTTTAATAATAGAAAATAAATTTGTTCTCAAATATAGATACTCATTTTTTAAATTTAGACTACTTAAATGGATAAGCGGTAAAGAAATTAACGAAGATAACAGGCAAAAAAAAACCAGATTGATATTCAATCTGGTTAACAAATATTTTGGAGATTATTAAATAAACCCAGGGATAATTTGCCCTGTTGTTAAATAAGCACCAACTAATGCAATGAAACCCATCATCGCGAATCTTCCATTAAGCTTCTCAGCTACAATTTTCTCTTTCTCAACTAATTTAGTTTCGTTGTTCTTCATTAGAACCAACCAGGAATGATTTGACCAGTTGTTACGTAAGCACCAACTGCTGCTACGAAACCTAACATTGCTGCCCAACCGTTAAAACGTTCTGCTTCAGGTGTCATTTGTTTAATAAGTAATTTATGTTAATAAATATAACATGTATATTTATTTTTGTAAAGAAAAAGCCTGAATTAACAAAAAAATAATTCATAATGTTACATTTATGATACGTTACTGTCTCAAGGAAACTCGTTGAGATGTTTTTTGGCTATTGTTCGGAATGATGAGGGTTATCCTCCTTTCAATAGTTGACTTCTTGAAAGTGAGAGGTTATAAATAATAGTACAAATGTATTATTAAGGCGATGGTCAAAAAAATAGCAGCAGCCCCTTCCTTTCTTGATAGATATCATAAGATTCATGAAGAATGGGAATATATTGAACATCCAACTTATTCTAGATCGATAGGTAGTCATGTCTGCATGACTTGTTCAAAATTTGATTACTTAAGTCAAGAAAGTTTTGGTTCAATTCTTCGTTGCAGCAGGCATCAGAAACTTATTTGTCATGGTCAACATTTAACTCATTCATGCGAGCTTTATCAAAAAAAAGCAATTTTCGTTATCAATAAAAAACTTAATCACAAATCTCAAGACCTATGACAAACTTAAATTCAAATAAAAATAAAATTTATAAAGAAGATCGAAACGTTTCAGTTAAAGATCCATCAAACTTATTAGCAGAATTTTTTAATGGTGTAGTTATTGAAGTTGATGAAGAATATATTCATGAATCATAAAGAATTAGTTGAGCAAGTTTCCGCAAACATATTCAAGAAAAGTCGAAAGATAGAGAGTCACAATTCATGGCTTGCAATTAGAAATTATCTGGAACAATTGGATGATCAACAACTTAAGGCAATGCTTAAAGAGAATTAATCTTTCTTCTGAGTGAAAGCTCAAAAGAGTTTAGTACAATTATTAAATTATTAATCCCTTTGGAGAGTCCTATATCTTTAAATTTTACTAAAAACGTTGTTTTGTCTAAAATTAGGTTGGATTGTTTCAGTAAGTTTTTGTAGTTCTATATTCAGTAAGTTGAGGAATTAGCTTCATCTATATTTAATATTATAAATCTAATCTATCTGCATAATCTCTAAAAATTTCTGCCATTTTATTTGGCGGAATTTCTCCTTGATATTCTCTACATATTTCATAAAATTTATCCAAGAATTCTTTTGTTGGAGAAGACATAAAAAAAAGGATACCTTTTTAAAGGTTTAGATCGAAATTTAATCAAAAGCTACTTCAAAGCTTTGACTTCTCTTCAAATTTAGTTTGAAGTTTTGCTGCTTTATGCAATAAACCTACTGCCTCTTTTCTACCAGTTGCGATTGAGGCTTGATGCAATAAATCGGTATACTTTTTGTTTAGTTTTTTCATTGGTTGGATATATAATAAATTCAGGTTTGATAAGGGGTATTAGCTTTTATGTTTAATCTAATAATTAGATCAAAGTAAATAATTTATTTGAAAGTTTTGACCGAGATAAATCAGATTCTTTTAAGAAATTATTTGGCTAGGTCAGTATTAATTACTCTTATCTCTACCTGAGATAATACAATTATATCATAATTACCTCTATGACTGTGATTAGAGTTGGCTCTTATAATTTATATTCAAGAAATTAATAGATTCATGGTATTTAATTTATTTATAAATAAACATGAGCTACTTAATGAAATTTATTAAAAAAAATATCCTCACTTATGATGAATTTTAACTAATATTATTTAAAGAGTCAGCTAGTAGGGATACAGGCTGACTCTTTTTATGTAATGTTATTTATTTTTAAATTACTTTAAGAATAAATCTTAGAGCAGTCTAATATTTAATTAAATTTATATTCTTAAAAATAGGAAAAAAACTCTTTTTATTTTCGAAAATTATTGCTATTAATAAATTAAATAAAAAAATTAACACTTATGTCATTTACTACTTACTATATGCATTTGATTTTTGCCAGCATTCCGAGCTTATTCAGTTCTGATTTGATACTTTATTTTTTACCAATTCTAAGTTTTTTAATATTATTCTTTAGCTTCAAAGTAATGTTTTATAAAGCTCCAAAATTGAGAGGAGCTAAATAAAAACTATTTTGGATAATAGACTTTTTTTTCCTGCTACAGAGAGAAATAGACAGTCTATAGGAGAAGTATTATCAAAAATTCAACTAAAAAGAGGTGTTATTTTAGAAATTGGCAGCGGTAGTGGAGAGCATGGGGTTGTATTTCAAAAATGTTTCCCAGAAATAACTTGGCAATCAAGTGATCCTGAACTAATTCATAGAAATAGCATTAGTTCTTGGATTGATCATGAAGACTTAAATTTAAAAATGCCTCAACCTTTAGATATTGATGTGGAGAAAACGCCTTGGGCAATTCCATCAGAATTGCTGATTTCTCTTCAGGGGATTATATCTATAAATATGATTCATATAGCCTCCTGGAACTGTACAAAATTACTATTTAAGGAGTCTGGGAAATTATTAAAAAAGGGACAATTTGTGATGTTATATGGACCATTTAAAATTGGTAATAAGCAAATAAGTCAAAGTAATAATTTATTTGATAGTTCATTAAAAATGCAAAATAAATTTTGGGGTCTTCGAGATCTTGGAGAAGTTAGTGAAGAAGCTATTAAGAATGGTTTTATTAAAGAGGAGCTTATTTGCATGCCAGCTAATAACTTTTCAGTAATTTACAGGAAAGTATCTTTATAGAACTGGATGTAAATAGTTTTGCCTATAAAAAATTAATAATTAAAAAAAAATAAGTTATCCCCAAAAGGGTATTAATTAATTTTGGACCTTTTGATTATTTGATTTGTTCAGTACTTTCCATATCCTTAAAAAGAAACTATCCTGATAACTTCCTGCTCCATTCCTTATGCTTCTCATCTAAGTCTGATACTTTATCTCCTAAACTTAATTGCTTTTCTAATAGTTGCACCTTAGTAAGTGTTAATTCCTCAGAGTAAAACTTAATTGGCTGCTTCCCGTGTAAATTGTCTCCGCTCATAACTTAAAAAATTAAAACCGTTTCCAGTTAATTATTTAAGATAAAAAAGACTAAGTTTCTAATTCTTTTATATTATTTTCAGATTTGCGTAAATTAATGTGATATTCGATTAATTTTTAATAAGTTTTTTAGAGCTTTGTTTGTAAGAGGATTGCCAAATATACTTACCATCATTGTTATCTGATTTAACAGCAATACAATTACAAGCAATATTCCAAAGAGCCTTGTGTATTGGGTCAGGGTTGAAAAGGTAGGCTTGATTAAATTCTTTTTTTATTACCAAAGTAACTTCCTTCGCATGATAGTGAGGAATACTTGGGCATACATGATGAACTACGTGACTTGAACCAATGTGATGATGAAGGAAATTAATAACTTTTCCATAAGGCCTATCTATGGAGAGAAAAGCACCTCTCATAAAAGAAAATTCTGAATTAGAGAGGTGTGGTACATCTGAATCTGTGTGGTGAAGCCAAGTATATAAAACTAACCAACAATTAACTACTAGTAAAGGTCCCAAATACATTCCTATTATTGGAAATATTCCATGCTTAATTACTAAAATAATAAGTCCAATTATCACTACAGCTACACCAATATCTGAAATCCAAACTTTCTTAGCCCATACTGCAGGCCACAATCTCTTAGAAAAAGGTTTCGTTGGCCAAAAATGATTTGTTGTCCCATATTTTAGCCCTCCTGTACTTCCAGTTAATAAATAAGCAGGCCAACCAAATATAAGATGTAATACAAGCTGAAGAATTCCATACTTTGTTTTGCCTAATTCACTTGAGAAAGCAAGTTCCCTATCGCCACCAATTTTTTCACTAATTCCATTTCCATTAATAACTATGGGAACGTGAGTTTCTCCATTAGTTATATGATTGGTGAAACGATGATGAACGGCATGAGAACGTTGCCAAGAGAAATATGGAACTAATAATAATGAATGAAGGAAATATCCAGTAATCGTTTCTAAAATCCTGTTTTTCGAGAAGGCTCCATGACCACATTCGTGGGCAATTACCCAAAAACCCATCGCAGTGGTTCCTGATAAAAATGCATAAAGAATCCAAATCGGGATCATTTTTTGAGTGAAAGGAATTGCTAATCCTATAGCTATAACAATGGCCTGAATTATGATTGATTGTAAAAGATAGCCTAACGAAGTTATGGTTTGAGAATTAAAGCAGTGATCTGGAATAACACTTTTAAACTCTTTCATGCTTGGGATATCACTGATCTTTATTTCAAGAGCTTGACCTTTAAGGCCAGAAAAATTTATATTGCTCAAATTATTTTGGTTTATGATGTGGTTTTAAATAAATTTATATTTACATAATTTATTATCCATCAAAGAATCTTTTTATGAAAGTATTTGTATAGTTTCCTATGAAAAATAGTATTAATTTGTTCGTATTTTAATTATTAATACAAAAAGGTAAATTTTTAAAAAGTCACGAAATTTTTAATGGATTATTAAATTAAAAAAATTATTTAATAGCGATCAACAATACTAAATATAAAAAAAGAGTAGAAGTAATTGCTAAGGCATAAATAGGCAAATCAGACCAGTATTTAGCCATTTAAAAAATCTAATTTTTCTGTTTATAACTTTTGCCACAATTTTAAAAAGATCCAATTTAAAGCTATTTATGGTTTGAGGTTATATCAAATAATCTTTATAAATTCAATAACAACTATAATGAAAAATTTTTTTAAATTAAAATAAATTCATTTGATCTGTATGCTTTTTATTAACTTCTTCTATTATCCATCCGGAAGATGACCACCCCATCATTATGGGGATTAAACCTTTTAATTCAGAACTATCTTTAACCTGTTCGGTCCATTGTTCCTCGAATCCATCTGGGATAATCACAGGCATTCTATGATGTATAGGTTTCATTAAATTATTTGGTTCAGTTGTTAAAATACAACAACTTTCTAACTCTGCCCCATCAGGTGAAGACCATTTACTCCAAATCCCTCCCAACCAAAAAGTTCTATAATTCTCTTTCCTAATACGATATGCTTTTTCAAAAAAACCACTTGCTGGTATTAAGCATCTTTTATGTTTCCAACTTCCTCTAAATAATTTTTTATCTTCAATAGTTTCTGATCTCGCATTAAATGGTCTAGGTATTCCCTTCTCAAAAGGGTCTTTAGCCCAAGGTGATATAAAGCCCCATGTCATAAAAGTAGTCTTAATCTTCCCTTCATTCTTAATTACAAGGACTGGATCAGTAGGTCTAATTAAATTCTGAGTCTCGTATTTAGTATCAAGCCCAATTGGATAGTCTTGTTTTAAAATCTTAGGTAAATTATCAAATTTAGTTTTTAGTTCAAACCTTCCGCACATATTAAGTATTAGAGTTGGGATTATAAATTTTTGTACGAATTCTAATTTAAAATCCTTTGTATAACTTTAAATAATAAATAATTTCTGATAACTCATTTATTTTTTGAATCTTTTCTTGAGTAAATTCATTTATTAATTTATTTAGTATCTCAATATCTTTTGAAAAAAACAGTAAATTACATTCCGCCTTTAATCCAGAGACAGATCCTGCATATGAGTCTTCTATAACCCATGTTTTCTTTGGATCTACATCCAATAGTTTTAATGCTCTGAGATAGGGATCAGGAGAAGGCTTTCCAGAAGAAATAAATTTATCATCTCCAAGAATCTTTGTCGAGAATAAATTTAACCAGGGATTCGCAGAACTTTTAATTTTAAAACTCTCACTACTACTGCTCGTTACTAGTGCGATAGGTAATTTTGAATTCAAGCAAAAATTAATTAAATCTATGGCTCCTTTGAAAGGTTTTGCTTTTGAGAGTTGCTTATCTACTTTTGCTTTCTGAATAATGAGTAATTTTTCGATTGAGTTTTCTTTATTTATCCATTTTTGTACTTTTTTGGCACAATCTCTTCTTCTTCTTCCCTTTAACTCTAATAATTTGTCCTTTGATAAAAAGTGATTATATTCTTTTGCGGTTTCACACCAGGCATCAGCGAGCAAAGGCTCTGTATCTAAAAGAACACCATCTAAATCAAAAAGAATTGCTGCTGGAAACTCCATTTTATAGAATTATGTTTGATAGATTTTATTTAATATAGTCTTAATTTTTATTTAGGAATTTAATTACTTTTGTATTTCAAGAATAATATTTTAGAGATTTGGATTAATTTTATAAACCACGAACGTATCTTTTAGGTGATACTGATTGCTTACGTGGCTTTACTAATATCGGTAAAATAATAACTCCGGCTGTAAATACACATATTGGAGCGACAATCATGAGTATAGATTCTAGAGACATTAGTTTATTTTTTAATTATTCTTAGAAATAGCAGTAAAAAATTTTTTAGTCATGCGTATTTATCTCTAATGAGGCCATATCTTCACAACTATATATATTGTTAAGCAAAAACGAAAAAAAGATTAAGGATGAGAAGCTTTTTAGATATATATCCTAGATAGATTCTATGATTTTTTTTCAATGGAGATTATAGTTATGAATTATGATAAAAAATGGATGTTAATGACTTACTACTGCCCAACTCATGGAAATGCAGGAAGAGTAGAACCTTTACAAGTAACAAGGCAAGAAATTTCTAAAAATTTAAATAATAAGACTAAATATAAAAAGGATATGTAATATCCTAAATTTTCAAAAAACAGACGAAGCAAACTTTGAAAGTGATAAGTATAAATACTCTAATAAGAGTGTAGCTTTTGCTAAAAAATGCCCGATCTGCTTTTGTGTTGCAGTATCACTCAATCCAAAGGGGAAACTTGAGCGATTTTAGAAGATTGGATCATGGTTAAAATATATCTCAGTGAAAATCATTTGTTTATTGCAAAGTAATTAATAACAAATTAAGAAAGTTAACCTAAAGAGGTTTAAGTTACTCCCGTAATTAGATTGAAAATAAAAATTATTACTCCACAATAAATTTTCTAAATTTTTGATTTATTTTTTATACTTTGCTTGACTCAATTATTTCCCACGCTTCTGAAGCTGTATCAGCATATTTAAAAATTTTCAAATCATCTTCGGAAATAAGTCCGTAATCAGCAAGGAATTCAAAATTAATTAAATTTTTCCAATATTTTCTGCCAAATAAAATTATTGGAATTTGACTTTTCATTCCTGTTTGACGAAGAGTTAATAATTCAAATAATTCGTCTAGAGTCCCAAATCCTCCCGGGAAAAAAACAGCAGCAACAGAGCGCATTACAAAATGAATTTTGCGTAATGCAAAATAATTGAATTTAAAACAAAGTCCAGGCGTTATAAATGAATTTGGAAATTGTTCGTTAGGTAGCTGTATGTTTAACCCAATGGACTTACAGTTTGCTTCAAAAGCACCTCTATTAGCTGCTTCCATAATTCCTGGTCCTCCTCCTGTAACTATTACATGAGTATTGCATTTTTCATCTTGGTTGTTGATTGAAGCTAGTTTTGAAAATTCTTTTGCGGAATGGTAGTAATGACACATAGAAAGTAAGTTCTTTAACTTCTTAAATTTACTTTTTAGTTCAAAAGATTCAGGAAATTTTTCTAGTAAGTTTTTTACTTCATCGATTTTTTTCTGAGTAGTGGAGTCTTCGACAATTTTTGCTCCTCCAAAAACAATGATAGTTGAGATAATATTTTGTTCTTCTAGTACTAATTCAGGTTTAGTTATTTCTAGGAGCATCCTCACTCCACGCATTTCATCACTTCTAAGAAAATTAATATCTTCTTGAGCAAGTTTGTAGGAATTTGAATCAAGTATTAAATTTAAATTTTTTTCTCTGATATCAGAATTACTTAGATTTTTGTAGTCATTTATATTCTTAATCATGGATTCATTAAAAAATATTTTTATATAAGGATTTTTTTTACAAATAATTAAATAAAAAATAAAAAAAATTATATTTAAATCTATATATCTAAATCACATGTTAATTCACATTGATTAAGTTCAGCAGCCGAAATTTTATCCAAAATTCTTAGCATATCAATTTCACAAAGATCTCCATTTGAGTTCCACTTTAAAGTAGTTTTTCTTTGAGGAGGATATTTTTTATTCACTTTTATTTCCTCCTTTAAGATGAACTTCTACGCATCGAGTAATACATTCTTGATGGCCATCAATAATGCTGCACTCACTTATGCATTCAAAATATGAATCTATTGTATCTTTTGCTGTTATTTGATTTGAAGAAAAAGACAACTGATCCATAATTTTTATTCCTTAATTTTGAATGATATATAGCATGACTTTAAAATTTAAATTTTACTTTGTTAAGATAATTCGAAAAGATAAGTAATAGTTACTAGCTTTGAGTATTTATTTCATAAAGATATCAAAAGTCAACTTGCAACAAACTTTATTAGATTAATTTAATACTTATAACTTAATTTTATTTATTGAAGATTTATCTTTAAGGTTACTTTTTTTGTAATTTTTGGGCTTTTAATTTAGAACTATTAGGGTCCCAATCTTGTTGAATATCTTTTATAAAATCAAAAATAAATTCATTGGGACATTCAAGTTCTCTTTTCAGTTCATCTAACTTTTGTTTTATATATTTTTTTGTACTAGATATGTGTCTTTCTTTTTGATAATTTGTTGCTTGCCAATTGTGGTTAATCATAGATATCTTTAAACCTTTACTTATTATTCATATTGATATAAATGATAATAAAAAGTAAATCAGTCTTTATGCTGATTTACTTTTTAAAAATTTCGTAGGATCATAATAGTGTACTTTTTAGATTTTCAAATGAGATCAATTATGAATTGGCTTTCTAAAATGTTGGAGAGCATGGCAAATGCTTTTATTCATCCTGTTAAAAATGACTTGCCCCCAACTATTGGAGCTCACGCCTATAGTAGTATTCCTCTAAAAAGGAAAATGCGAAGAAGATTTAGCTAAGTTTTAATTAATTGGAATTAGATTTTCATTCTTACTGTCCCAAATAATATATTTAAAACAATTTGGAAAATCAGTTAATTTGAGGACTTTTGATTTTTTAAGTAAATGTAAATTTGCTTTATGACAAGCTCTTAAATTGTAATTAGGAATTCTTTCAGAAAGATGATGAATGCTATGGAATGAAATATCAGCTAAAAACCAATTTAACCAATTTGGAATATCTAAATTGCTGCTCCCAGAAATAGCACCTTCGACAATATCCCAGTTTTTTGTACTACTTGCATATGCATTTTCATAGTTATGTTGGATGAAAAAAATACAGATGAATATTGCTGCTGAAAAAGTTAAAATTAGTGAGTAAAAAGTTAAGAAAAAAACAGTTCCTAGCCATTTACACATGATTATCCATCCACTTATCACAATAAGATTGTTAGCTATTAGATCAAATAATTCATCAAAGTTGTCTCCATAATCGGAGAAAGGGGGTTTAATTCTCGATTGAATCTTTAATAGTTCCAGATAATTTCTTTTTTTGATTTTGTTAAAACTTTCTTTTATTAAAGATTTAATAAAATTAAAAATAATTAAAATTAATCCTAATCTAGCTTTAATAACTAAATAAAAGAAACCGCCAGGTAAAAGCATTAACCAATGTCTACTTATTTTATAAATAAGTTTTTCTCTTTTACTAAGAGACTCGTAATCTTGCAAGCTCAAAACATCTACTGGTCCTTTGTAAATTTCCCAATTTCCATTATTTCTATGGTGGAATGCGTGGTCATTAGCCCAAGGTTTATGAGGTATCCCATTTAATAAACCAAGAAAAAAGCCAATTAAGTTATTCAAATAACGTTTTTCAAATAGAGAATTATGTCCGCAGTCATGCATTAATGAGAATGTTCTTGAGGATAAGAGGGTAAGAAGAAAAAGAATGGGAATTAATAAAAATGCTTTTGTAATTATTAAAAAAGAAGAATCTACTATCTTAGATACAATTATCCATAAAGAAATTATTGGTATAAGAGTAGAGATTAATTGATAAAAAGCTCTAAAATTATTTCTTTTTAGAAATGGCTTTATTAAGAAGTCGGATCTCTTAATTTTATTCATATATATTTTTACAATCTTAATATACCTAGGATAGTCGAGTAAAAATTTATCGTGGTTAAATTATGAATTTGAAGATGAACGAAAACTTTAGTCATAACTTTGTTATTGGTTCATTTGATTGAAATTTGTTTAAGGAATTACCCATATCTATTAAAGTGTTTTCTAAAGTAATTGGCTCCCAATTAAATATAGAAATAGTTTCTGTAATATCAGCACTGTAAGCTCCCCTATTTACCATGGCAGCCATACTTTTCATCTCTTTATTAAATGGTGCCAGAGAATTTATCATTTTTGTTGGAATAAAGTTTTGAGGTACTTTTTTATAGCCATTTTTTCTTAAAATATTTGAAATTTCCATAATATTTATTCCTTTACGAGAAGTCGCAATTATTCTTTTACTATCACTATTTTTATTTCTTAGAGACTCAACATGTAACTTGGCGACATCTCTTACATCTACGACAGTAAAAAAAACATCTGGGAGTGCAGGAAATTTACCTTTAATCATTTTTGAAATAAGTTCTGCCGATGCCCCATCAATATCGTTGCTCAGTACTGGACCGAAGACCATTCCAGGAAGAATAGTTGTCATTGAAAAAGAATGTTCATTATCACTATGAATAAATTCCCATGCCGCTTTCTCCGCGATTGTTTTACTTTTTACATAAGCTCCAACATCTTTTGTTATGTCTGTCCAGTCTTCAGGGTTGCATAACTTTTTATCATGGCCATAAGCAATCGCAGCCATAGAAGAAGTAAGAACAACTTTTTTAAGTTTAGAAGAATTCTTTGCGGCATTTAAAGCCCTTAAAGTGCCTTCTAGCGCAGGTTTGATAAGAAGAGATTCCTTTCTTGGCTCTTCGATAGTGAACGGAGATGCAATATGAAGAAGGTAATCACAATCAGAGGCTGCTTCATGCCAACCCTCATCATCTAAAAGGTCAAGTTTACAAAATTCCAGCTTATGATCATCTGAACCTTTTTCAAGAGATTTTCTTACTTCATCTTCTCTTTTCATATTTCTTAGAGATCCTTTGACCGCATAACCTGTATTTAATAGCTCATTTATACAGTGAATTGCAATAAACCCAGATGCTCCAGTAACTAAAACTTTCCCCAAAATAATTTTATAGCATTCCTGGTTTTATTATGATTCATAAGTGTGTATAGAAAATCTAGAAAGCTCTTTATTAATAAAGTTTTAGAATTTTTTTAACAAAAATATTGAAGTATTTAATAATGAAAGAGGAATTATTTACTTATTTTTTATTTTTATGACGTCTATTGCTCCAAGGAGCACGATCTCGTTGCTCAGCTTTATAAACTCTTATTTCTCTTCCCATCCATTCAACATCTTGTAAATCATCAATAGCAGTTTTTTCTGACCTGTTATTGTTCATTTCAACAAAGCCAAAACCTCTTTTTCTTCCTGAATTTCTATCCAAAGGAATTGTACATTTGATGACTTCTCCGTAAGTTTTGAAGAGGTCTTTAAGGTCTCCCTCTTCAGTCTCCCAAGGTAAATTGCCTATAAAAATTGTCATAAATACAAAAAAAATTAATTTTCGAAACAGCTTCAATAACGAGTGATATTATTTTAAGATCCAGTTTAGAAGATTCGACTCTATGACCATTATTTATAAATTATATTTAATTTTAAATTTGGCTTCTAATAAAGATTTTCAGGTTTAATGGAGTTTAAAGATTAAAGAATAAATTCTTTAGACATTGTTCTTAATTGATCCAAATCTAACCTATTTAAATAATTTATGATTTCACTAGAACTTTCCCTTGATTGAAGATGTTGACTTTCGTAAATCAAGCTGTTAGAGATTAATTCTACAAGATGTTCTTTATCCATAACTTCTTATAAGTCATAATTCTTTATTAAAAACTTAAAATCTTGAATTCGAAACCTTATTTTTTTATTTGACTGACAAAATTTGTAGATTTGGGATAATTATTTATGTGAATTTTATAAATTATTTTATTAAGTTTATGAATTATTTTATTAAGTTTATAAATTTTTTAACTCTTGATCTATTTTTTGTAATCTCACATTAAGTTCTTGCTTTTCTTTTAATAAAGATTTTTTCTTTTGTTGAAGTTCTTTGTTGAAAGGTGAATTAAAGTATTTTCGATAGGCTAGGAAAAATACAGCTATTGCTACAACAATACCAAGCGCTCCGATTATTAATAAAGGAGATGTTGGGAAATCGTAGAATGGTACAGAAAGCATTTGCTCTTTAAATTTTTATCTTAGCTTTTTTTGATTCAAATAATATAGAGTAAATACCTAAGATTCCTTTAATTTAGTCTTTGATTTATCTCGTTAAGTCTTTTTATACTAAATAAGTACAAAATTCACTTAAACATTGCGTATTAAATTTTTCAAAATATAAATATGAGTAATTGTACAGGTGCCAAATATAGAATCACCAATAATTATAAATATAGTAGATAATTTATTAATGAAGAAAATAGTTAAAGAAGAAAATAATAGTGGATCAGAGTTGTGGTTTAATTGGTTAAATAGGAAGCTAAATTCTTTTGAGGCTTTTAAAGATTTTGCATCAGGTCAAAATCCTGAAGATGTAGCAGAGAGTTTTATTACAGTTAATAGACTGGGTATATCAGATATTTTTGATAGATTTGATGAAGAAGATCAAGAAACACTCGATCAATTTCAAAAGTTAAGTGAATGTGAATGGCATGTTTATCGAATTCTAAAAAAACAATTAGAGTTAAGAAATAAAGTAACTTTCGTAGATTTTAAAAAAGGTAAAAAGGTAAAAAGGTAAAAAGGTAAAAAGGTAAAAAGGTAAAATCAAAAATTAAAATAATAAATCGCTTGAATTTATTGGTACGGGTTAATGAACCTAAATGTTCGGTTTAAATATGCAAAATACTCCCAATATTGATTGTCTTTTTATTAAGTTATAAGTAGTTATTTTATGATATGAAAAATCCTTTTACATCCTTCTCAATTTTTAATTTTAAAAAAAATATGAACAAAAATTTAAAAGAAAATGCTTCGATTAATAAAGAAAATTCAGTTCATTATCGTAGAGATTTAGATTCTCTAGGCTAAAATTCAAAGTTTTTTTTAAAAAATTTTTGATCTTCCGTTCCCAGATTTACCAAACCCCAGCCATATAAACCACACTATCCATCCAAAAACTGGAATTAAATTTATAAAAATCCATTTCCAGCTCTTTCCAAAATCTCTTAATCTCCTAATATCAATAGCTATTTGGGGCAGGATACAGATAATGCCATAAATGTTAAAATCTAACGTTCTTAAAAATATTGGTAAAGTGAAAAAAGTAACAATTACATTAGCTAATTGAACCCACCACCAATCAGATCTTGTGGTTTTGCTATTAAAGTCTGTAGCTTTAAGCCAAAATTCCTTATAGGCATTAAAAAATTTCTTATACATTAATTCTAATTTATTATAATTAACGAAATAAGCTCTATTTTAGTAGGGTATTTCCTTGGAATTTATACTATATACTGATTTCTTTAGATTAAATAGGATCAAATAAATTCACATTATTTTCAATTCTGCTTGGATTTTCATTTTGATTCGGTAATGTACAAAAACCTTCCTTACAAATAATATTTTCTTTTTCTATTTTTAACGACTGAGAGAAAGTTTTTTCTTTTGAATTATTTGATGATTCAAGTTGCATTTATATAAAATTAATAGAAACATTATTAAATTAATAACTAAATTTATTTGTATGGTCAACAAAATTAATAATAATTAATTTTTACTTTTTTTTTTGATTAGGCAGATCTCTCCAAAATAGCGCCATGACATAAATAAATAAAGCTATAGAAAAAATATAAAGAAGGGAATTAAGATGCATTTTTAGTTTTCTTTAAAAAAATTTATTAAAACAAAATATTAATCCAATAATAAGTAATTTCTCTCAAACTTAAAATATATTTTTTAACTATTTAAATTATTTTTTAAGTAATTTTTACTAATTTATTTATTTACTCAATAAAATAATTAATATAGAAATACTTATTTATTATCTCCTCCCATTTCTTTGAGAGCTTCTTTACCCTCTTTCAATGTCTTGATAACTAACCAATAGAGTAAAATGCTTATAAAAAAAGTTAATAACACTAGAGAAATGAATGTAGTGTTATCCAAATTATACTAGGAGAGTTGATTTTTCTTTATTATATAATTTTTTATTGTATAGCTCAAATTATTAAGCTTTAATTTTTAGCGTTTGAATATGCTGGGATTAACATGCCTCCATCTTGATCATCATTATCATCATCAAATCCGCCTCCTAAAAATAATTCTACCAAAACTAGTATAGCTACAGGATAGAAACACCATAATATTGCTGCTACAGGGCTAAATGATGATGTTGTTGAATAAATTTCTGTCATATAATTACCTTAATCAAAAAAAATGTAAATTGTGGATATTTAGATCTGTGTGCTCGTCTTATTTTTTTACAGAATAATTCATTAAAATATATATTTAAATCTGTCATGCAAATGGTTTAAAGAATAATTAAATAAGAAATTAATCTCTTATTTGAAATCTAAATACAATTGTTTTAGATAATAAATTCTGATGAATAATTTACTCTTGACATATTGAGATACGTCCATGTAACTAATGTTACTTAACAATAATTGTGTAATTTGAATTCAAAAACTATTATTTATTTTGATTTTACAGTTTTTTATGTTCTCTTTCACTTTTGACCCTTTAGCTGCAATTTTTGGTATTTCTGGGATAGTAGGGTTCTTTTTCTTTGTGTCAGCTGCTAAGGGAACATCAAGTATTAATACCGGTCCTAAAAAAGATTTTGAAACTCTAAAAACTGATAAATAATATTAAAATTATTTTTTATACTTTGAATATCTTTTTAGAAAGATTTATTAATCATTAATTATCCCATTGTTTAGAAATAAATATCAGAAAATTCTCGATATCTTCTTCTGGGCAATTAGTTTGATTTTGTAAATTAATACATGTTTGCTTTATAGTTTCGAAGGCTTCTTTGACTGTTTGGTTTTTTTGGATAACTTCGAAATATTCATTGTCAGTGAAAGTCATAAAAAATATATGTTTTAAAAATTAATTAACCAATATTAGCTTATTTATCAAAATTGGTGAATTGATGAGAAAATCGTTTCAAAATCTATTCCCCTAATCTAAAGTGCTTTTTAAAACTTTTAATTATTTGCCATTCGCAAGAAATTCCCTTGGGAAATTCAACTAAGTCTCCTGATTTAATTAAGTAAATTTCTCCTGCTTTAGTTTTAATTTTTGCTTCCCCTTCAATTATTAAACATATTTCTTTCTCACTGTAATTCCATGAAAAATTTATTGGTTCGGACTCCCAAATAGGCCAATTCTTTATTCCATACTGGATTATTATACTAGCGCTGCATGGGGATTTGATAAGAACTTTCACCAAAACAAATATCTCAATACAATTATTATAAATAATTTGTCAATTCAAATTATATTTGAAGATTGTTAATTAATTTACAAATTTTTATTAATTTTTCTATTAGTATTTAAGAAATAATTTTATTGATGGACGAGCTATCAACCATTTCTATCTCAATTTCAATAGCATCGCTAGGAATATATTTTTTATTTTTTGCTTCAAGTGATGATGATGATCAAGATGGAGGTCACCTTGTAAAGTCAGCTCAAAAAATAAATTAGTTTAGGTAAATAATATATTTAATAAGGACTTATAACCAATAAAGCCAGCATATATGCATGATAAGAAAATTAAATAAACTTCAAAGATACCAAGTGTCTTTTTCTTTAAAATTTTCATATTGAAAATGTTTCTAAGGTAATTTTATTTATTGTTTTTTTTAATAACATGAGTATTTCTTACATAGATTTTTCTTTTATAAAATTATTAAACATAAACCTGAAAACAATAATGTAGTAAA
This sequence comes from Prochlorococcus sp. AG-676-M04, assembly GCA_003210895.1. GTDB lineage: Bacteria > Cyanobacteriota > Cyanobacteriia > PCC-6307 > Cyanobiaceae > Prochlorococcus_A. The sequence goes on along the minus strand of QCUB01000010.1, from coordinate 14,226 downwards.
AAGTATTATGCCTTTTGTTATTTTTTCTTCTTCTTTTGTTGCGAAAAAAAGAGAAATTACCGGGGATGTACTAAGTAAAGTCCATCCTATGCCTAAAGGAAGGGTCTTGAAAACAATTTGTTGTAGCAATATTCCTAGATTTGTTCCTAAAAATATTGAAAGTAAAAAATCTTTTTTATCTTTATTATCTAATTTCTTGAAGAAGAAATTTACTCTAAATTTTTTGATTATTATTAAAAAAATTATTGCTCCAAGTAATCTGATCTCTGTTGTTTGGAAAGGAGATAAATCGCTTTCTAAAAAGACCATTCGAGATAAAAGACCCCCTAAAACGGCGCATAAGACTGATAAAAGAGGAAATATATAAATTTTATAATTGTTTTGTTCTTTAATTGTGGATAAATTATGAACTATAAGATTAGATCTTTGCCTAAGTAAAATGAAAAGTGAGGTTGATACAATAATAATCCCTACATAAGATTTAAGTGCTAAATTTTCATTAATAAAAATTTCACCCGATAATGCTGCCAGAATTGGAGATAATGACTCTATAGATAGAGTTCTTCTTGTACCAATTACTTGTAATGATTTTATATAAAAAGTATCTCCTAAACCTATTCCAATAACACCACTTAATAACAGAGTAAGGATAGATTTTAAATAATCGGAAAAACTGATATTAATAAATGCAGGTAGAAAAATTAGAAATGCGATTATATTTTTTACTAAATTAATGTCTATGGATTGATACTTTACAGTATGAGATCTCCATATAAAGCATGCATAAGTCCAAGATATAGCTGCTCCGAATGCAGAAATGATTCCAATCAAAATTAATAATTTTTAAAATTTTTTACTTTACAAATTGTGTTACTGCTAAAAAGAGCACGTATAGAAGAATAATAAATCCTGGTAAATATTGTATTAAAGATTTTAATTTATTAGTTTCCATGATATTTAAATTTGATATTTATATTTAAATAATATAAATTTCCATACTGCCAATAAATGCAGCTGCCAATGGAAATTTCATAAGGTTTAATACTTACCTTAAATAAGTTCATTAAAAAAATATGATAAATTGATTAGAAATATATTAAGTAATAAATACTTTTTATTCTTAGTATCCAATTGAATTAACTAATAAATACTTTTTATTCTTATATCCAATTGAAGTAACTAATATGTTGAATCTATCACTAAGTAATTACTTTATTTAATAAATATCTAATAATATTAATAGTTATTATTCTATTAAAAATGGAACTAATGAACAAATATGAGCTTTCGATAGGTCTTGAGACCTTCGATGTTTTAGGTTTTAAATCTGAAGAAGAACTTAACCAGGAAATTTTAAAGCTTATTAAAGTTAGAAGCGAATTTGAGAATAAATCTAAAGTGAATTAACTTTAATAATTTTTCAATAGATTTTCTACAATATTTTAAAAATTACCTTTTCTATTTGGATATAAACTTTCTAACTTTCTTCTCCTTTCTGTTTTTTCATTAATTCTTTCTTCTTTTTCTTTTTTCTTTATTTCATCGTTTATTTTATTTTGTCTATATCCAATCCAAAGAAGTATCCAAATAATTGTAGTTAATAGCAAAAGTGCTGTATATTGACCCGTCATTGGAAAGCTAGCTTCCGAGTATTTGACATAGGAAAATAGATCATTCATCTATCTAAAATAATATAAAAAAAAAAGTTATGTGTTCATCTGAATCATAAAATTTAAAATATGGTTTCTGATTTTCTAAATATTTTAAAATAATTCACTCTGAGCTAAATCATTTGATTTAAATCTTTTTTATTTAATCAATTGAATTGCTATTATCGAAACAAGGAAAATATTGAATGCTTAAATTTTTGGATCCTTTTGATTTAGTGGTAGTTGGTGGAGGGGCGGCAGGTTTCATGACAGCTGTAACAGCCGCTGAAAATGGAGTTAAAAGGATAATAATTCTTGAAGGCACTTCAAAACTTATGGAGAAAGTAAGAATAAGTGGAGGAGGTAGATGTAATGTAACAAATGCATCTTGGATTCCTAATGAGTTGGCAGAAAACTATCCTCGAGGTGGAATTAAGCTTTTAGAATCATTTAATCGTTTTGCCGCTGGAGATGTATTTGATTGGTTTGAGAAAAAAGGATTGAACTTAAAGATTGAGTCTGATAATAGAGTATTTCCGGTATCAGATTCATCTTTAGATGTAATAAATTGCTTAAAGAAAAATGCAATGACTAAAGGTGTAGAGATATTAACTAAATTTTTTGTAAAAGAAATTTTAAAAACTCAAGATAATCTTTTTACTATTTTAAATAGTGAAAAGGATTCGATAATTACAAAAAAGATTATTCTTTCAACTGGTGGTCATCCAAGTGGACATAGATTAGCTAAAAGTCTTGGTCATACCATAGTAAAACCTGTTCCATCGCTTTTTACTTTCACTACTAAAGAAACTAAGTTGAATGAGTGTAGTGGAGTATCTATAAAGAATATAGATATTGAAATTCAATTAAATAAAAAGTCTTTTAAAAATAGAGGAGATTTACTTATAACTCATTGGGGGTTTAGCGGACCTGCTGTTTTAAAGCTCTCTTCAATAGCTGCAAGAGAGTTATTTGACCAAAAATACAAATGTAAATTAATAATTAAATGGTCAGACTTGGAATATGAAGAGTTAAAAGAAAAAATAAATAAACTTAAATTAAATAATGGCAAATTAAACTTAATAAATTTAAGACCCCTCCCATTGTTAACTAAAAGATTGTGGGTATTCTTATTAAATAAAATGAATATTAATAAAGATAAGAAGTGGGCAGATCTTCTCTCTAATGAAAGAGAGATAATGATAAATAGTCTCTTAAAAGATATATATAATATTTCTAGCAAAGGCCCATTTGGTGAGGAATTTGTCACCTCAGGGGGAGTGTCAATTAATGAAGTTGATTTTAAAAGTATGGAAAGTTTAATATGCCCAGGTTTGTTTTTTTCTGGGGAGATTCTAAATGTTGATGGAATAACTGGGGGTTTCAATTTCCAACATTGTTGGACTAGTGGATGGCTTTCAGGACAAGCAGTTGCAGAATTATTTAATAAAGTAACAAATCAATAAGTTTATCTTTTTTTTATTAAGTATTAAAAGGAAAAAGGTTTTAAACGGGAGATTAATTTTAAAGTTTAAAAACTCAAAAAGAATAATGCAAAATCTAATTCCTAAAAAGGAAGAAGAAGAAAAAAGGTTAAAAGCATTAGCCGAATATCGAATATTGGGTACTAAACCAGAATCCTGTTATGACGACATTACAAAAATAGCAGCATCCACATGTGATGTACCAATATCTTTAATGACTTTAGTTGATAGAGATAAGCAATGGTTTAAGTCAAAAGTAGGCCTTGAAATTAATGACACACCAAGGGATTGGTCATTTTGTACGCATGCAATAAAAGAAAATAGTCCATTAATTATTAAAGATGCTTTTCAGGATGAAAGATTTATAAATAATCCCCTAGTAACGGGCGATCCTAAAATTAGGTTTTATGCTGGTTTCCCTCTTAAAAATAAAGATGGTAATAAGCTTGGAACTCTTTGTGTAATTGATAGGAAACCGGGTAATCTTTCTCCTAAGCAATACAATGTAATGGAATTGTTATCCAAGCAAATAGTTTCATTCTTGGAGTTGAGAAAGAAATCTTTATATTTATTAGAGGCATTGTCTGATTTGCATAAACAAGAAGGCATATTGTCAGTCTGTTCTTATTGCAGGGAAGTAAAAAATAATGATGGTGATTGGATGCATTTAGAAAAATACCTCTCGAAGATAAGTGATATTAGATTTAGTCATGGGGTCTGTGATATTTGTATGGAAAAGCATTTTCCAGATGTAGTTGAGGTATGGAATAAAAAAGATTCTTTTCAGGAGGGGCAGAAAAGATTCTTAGATTCTTAAAATCTATGATTTACTTTTTAATTGAAAGTATTTTTTGGACGAATATATATTTAAACAGTTAGTATTGTATAAATTTTGACTTACAAATGTTACTAGGAACTTTATTTAATGGTGAAATAGCTAAAAGTGCATTAGTTGCTTATATCCATTATTTGGGGATAATACTTTGCTTTGGATCTCTTTTATTTGAAAGGTTGACTTTAAAAGTTGATCTTAATAGAAACCAAACTATTTCAATGGTTGTTGCAGATGTTATTTATGGCTTAGCTGGTGTTGCAATATTAGTTACTGGAATTCTACGGGTAAAATATTTTGGACAAGGAGGTCATTTTTATACAGAAAATCCAATTTTTTGGATTAAAGTCTCTCTCTATATTTTGGTTGGATTATTGTCTTTATACCCAACAACAACTTATATTTTATGGGCAATACCATTGAGTAAAAATAAATTACCTGAGATCTCAGAAAAACTTGTAAAAAGATTTAGATTTATTATCACTACTGAATTAGTAGGTTTTGCGACTATCCCTCTTTTTGCGACTTTAATGGCCAGAGGTGTAGGTCTAGGTTGAAAAAATTTTTTATTGAAAGAAGTTGTTTAATAAGCACAAATGGAGAATATAGATGGAGTTTAAGTTTTAAAATAAATACATCAAAAAAAGAAATAATTTTCATTGGTCTAAATCCATCTCTTTCAGATTCAATTTATATTGATAATACAACGAGGAAAATAATCAAAATCTGCAAAAACTATAATTATGGAAATCTTAAAATAATAAATCTTTTCGCTTTAATTTCCAAAACTCCTGATAAACTATTGATCCATAAGAATCCAGTTGGCTATTTAAATAATAAGTTTATAAATAAAAGTTTAAAATACTGGTCTGCTAATAAAAATTGTCACTTGTGGTTGGGCTGGGGCAATAAGGGGATCTTTCTTAATAGAAATTACAAAATCTATAAAAAAATAATGAATTCTTATTCAATAAAAAAAGATAATTTTTTGAATCCTTTAGGTCCGCTTTTTATAAAAAAAACAAAAAAAGAAAATCCTATACACCCCTTATATTGCTCTGATAATTCCACTCTCCAAGCTGCATCATTTGAAAGCGATTTGATTTATACAAAGGTTTAAGAGGTGATTTATTTAAAAGTATGTTAAGCTAATTTTAAGAATAGGTTAAAGTATGGGTAATAAAAGGCAGTTAAAAAAACTAAAAAATTTAAATGTAAAAGCGGAAAAATGCCTTACGAGAGACGAAGCAAGAACTATATTGATAAAGGCTACTAAAGCGCAAAGTAAAATAAATATCTAAATTTTAATAGTTATTATTTTCCATTAGGAATCATTCTTAATGAAATTTTTACAAATATTTTTTTAATTACTTAGAATTTTTCTAATTTATTCTAGTTTTAATGAGTTTTAATATTATCAAATTAAGAAAATCTAATGAAAGATTTAAATCAAATAGAGAATGGCTTGATTCGAAACACTCATTTTCTTTTGCAGAACACAGAGACCAATTCTGGGATAATTTTGGAAAAATTAGAGTAATTAATGAGGATATAATTTCTCCTAATTCAGGCTTTAGTACTCACTCGCATTCGAATATGGAGATAGTCACAATTGTTATAAAAGGGGAGATTACTCATAGAGATTCATTAAATAATTTAGGAATAATACATGAAGATGAAGTGCAGGTTATGTCTGCAGGAACAGGGATTTCTCATAGTGAAAAAAATGAAAAAAATACAGACTGCAAATTATTTCAGATATGGATATATCCTGATATTCAAGATCTCAAGCCATCATATAATCAGATTTCAATTAAGAATACTTCTGGGAATAATCTGATTATTGATTCTTTAAAACAAAATAATTGTCAGCTTTTTATAAATCAAGATATATCTATATGGCGATGTAGATTTAAACTTTTAAACAAAAAATATTTGCCTTCAGAAATAAAAAAATTTAATTGGATTCAAATGATAGAGGGTGATTTATTAGTAAGAGATAAAAATAATAAATCAATTCAAAAGCTTTCTTCTGGTGACGGTTTAGGATTTGAGATTTCTGATTTTTGTGATGTATATATTCAATCAGATACCGATGTCGATATGCTCTTATTCTCTATGCCAAATATTTAGTAATTATTCTAAAGAGTCTTTTTTGAATGCGTTTAGAGCTTGTAAAGCCATGTTTAGATGTACTTCCATAGCACCTAAGGCAATTAAGGAATTAGACGATTTATCTTTTAATAAGTTTTTATTTCGCTTAGAAATTGTCTTAATAACATCTTTAGTTACTATCTCCCAGTTTTTTATTAATTCATTAAATTCCTGTTTCTCTAAGCTATCAGAATTTTTTTTATCATCAGAAGCATTAAGGTCTTTTTGTGCATTTAGCATCAAATAGGTTAATTTTTTATGGCTTATTGCTTGAGGTAAATTGTTAGATTCACTCATGTTGCTTAAAAGGTTATATTTAAAATTTAACTAAATAAGAGAAAATTTGCTAGTAGTGACTTGGTTGTAATGACCGACCTGGTAATTAGTCCAACTAAATTTTTAATTCGAGAAAAGCTTTAGATTGAATTTTTCATGGATTAATTTTTTAAAAATATCTCCTCTTTCTTCATAGTCTTTAAATTGATCAAAACTCGAACATGAAGGAGAAAATAATAAAGTTTCATTTTGATTATTTTCTATATAAGAATAGGAGTAATTGATTACTTCTGAAAGATCATTAAAAGTCAAAATATCATTCTTAAATCCTCCCTCAAGGATCAATTTTTTTAAAATTTGCGAGCTTTCGCCAAAAAGAAATACAGCTTTTGCTTTTTTATTGATAATCTTTACCCACTCAATAGAATCGCCATTTTTTATCCTCCCCCCAGAAATTATTATGGGAGCACCTTTAATTGAATTTATACCTGCTGTAGAAGAGTCAAAATTGGTAGCCTTACTATCATTGATTATTTCAAGTTTATTGCGTTGGAATATTGTCTCCATTCTATGGGGAAGTTGTTTATATGAAAGTAAAGCATTCTTTATTCTCTCAGGGGTTAATCCAATTTTCCTTGCAGCTGCTACAGCTAGTAATAGATTTTGAGCATTATGATTACCTTTTAGTTTAAAGTTTTTTAAACTAAATAATTTTTCCTGCCTTTCTACTACGATGTGTTCATTATTTATCCAATAATCACAGTGATCCAAATCAGATTCTTTATAATTAGTGGTTATCCATATTCCAGCTGAAAGAGATTTAAAATTTTCTCTTAAATATTTATCGTCGTAATTATAAATTCTAAATTCTGATTGTTTTAGTAGGCTATTTTTTATCTTGAAATAATTATCAAGGTTTTTGTGACGGTCAAGATGGTCGGGTGTAAATGTTGTCCAAATTCCAATTTTAGGTTTTATGCAATCTGTCGCTATTTCTATTTGATAACTGCTTAATTCAGCGACTAACCAATCAATATTTTTGCTTTTTGTTGTGTAAGCAATTTCGCATAATGGGGTCCCAATATTGCCTGCAAATGGGGCTAATAAATTATTTTCTATAAGTATATGACTTAATAAGTGAGTAACTGTAGTCTTCCCATTAGTACCAGTAATCCCAATCCAATTTATATTCTTTAAACTTTCCCATGCGATATTTATTTCTCCTATTACAACGATTCCTCTTTCTTTAAGTTTGATTATTGTTTTATTGTCATAGGGTATCGCTGGACTTACAACAACAGATTCAATTTGTTTAAGACATGTAGAAAACTCATCAAATAAAAATTGTTTATTTAAACAAACAGATATATCGAGTTTTTCTAGTATTGCCTTTGTTTCTAAAAGTTCTTTATTTTTATTACTTTCCCAAACTATAACTCTCTTACCGATACTTCTTAAATACTTTGCTGCCCAAAATCCAGATCTTCCTAACCCAATAACAAAATTTATTTTTTCTTCCTTTTTTGAATTTTTTTTAATAGGCATTAAATTTATAATTGAATTGAGGACTATACACTAGCTGGTCTATCTAATTATGAAAAATCCTTTTAAAACAAATTTGATTTCTAAATTAAAATTAATAAACCTCTTTTTAATTATTTTTGGATTTAATTTAATAGATAATGAATTAAAAGCTCATCTTAGAGGTTATTATTCAAATGAAAGTGAAGCCAAAGAAAAAGCTAAAAAACTTGGTTGCGTTGGAACATTTAAAATAAAAGACATGTGGATGGCTTGTGAAAGTGAAAAAGAACTTCATAAATACCTTAGAAAAAACAAATAATGTCTAAAACTAAAACAAGAAAACTTCATAGAAGTATTACTCTCATAGCATCAATCCCCTTATTTATAACCGTTCTTAGTGGAAGCTTATATTCTCTCTTTCAATATTTTGGATTGGATTTCTTTTGGCTTATGAAAATTCATACAGGAAATTTTTTCTTAATAAATCTACAACCTCTTTTTACACCTGTTATAGGTTTTTTAACAATATTTGCAATAATTTCTGGTTTATTTTTATTTCCCAAATCTAAAAATAAATACCCAGATTAATAAAATGAGAGAAAATATTACTGAATTATGGTTTTCTTGGTTTTATAAAAATTGGGAGAAAAATGCTCCGGGCAATTTGATTGAGAAGGGGTTATCTCCATCGCAAATCGCAGAGATATTTGTAAATGAAAATCATAAAGAATTTCTGGAATTAGCCAAAGAATTTGATGAAGAAAATTATCAGGCTTTAAATGAATTTATGAAACTTTCAGAAAGTGAATTGCATATTTTGAAATATTTTTTGAAGTTAATAAAACTAAAAAACTTATAAAAAACAACTAAGTATTTCCATACTCTTTTCCCAAAGGTTTTTTCTTTCTTTCTTATTTAGAGCGAATGGCGAAGTAGGAGATAGTTTTGGATGACCCCTAAAATTATATTTAGGCCCATAATGTTCTCCTCCTTTTGCATCAGGGGCAGTAGCAGCAAATAATTGAGGTAAAGCGCCCATCTCTGCTGATTGAAAAATTGGGCTAAATAACTCTAAAGAGAAAGTTTCAATTGGACTTGGTTTCGGTTTCTGTGCTGAAAAAAGGTTTGTTTTTGCAATACCTGGATGCGCCGCTAGAGATAAAATATTTTTTTTCTCTAGTTTTTCATTTAACTCTAAAGCAAACATTACGTTAGCTAATTTACTGTTTGCGTATGATTCCCACTTGTTATAGTAATTTTCTGCTTTTAGATTACCCCATCCAACTTTACCAAAAAATTGAGCTCCTGAAGTTACTGTAACTATTCTAGAGCTTTCTCTCTTTTCGATTAAAGGAAGAAATTTTATTGTTAAAAGCATATGCGCTAAATGATTAACCGCAAATTGTATTTCGAAACCTTGTTTACTTAATGTTTTTGGTGGGTGCATTATACCTGCATTGTTAATGAGCAAATCTAAGTTATCAAACTCATTTGATATTTTTGATCCAATTTCACTTACATTTTTTAAATCTGATAGATCTAGTTCTATAGGTGTAAATTTACCTTCAGGATTTAGTGACTTTAATTTATTTATAGCCGAATTAGCCTTTTCTAAACTTCTGCAAGCAAGCAAAACATGTGCATTTTTTTCTGCTAGAGCTTTAGCAGTGTAATATCCAAGACCACTGTTTGCTCCAGTAATAAAAGCTGTTTTTCCATATAAATTGGGAATATCTGATATGGTCCAATTAGTATCTTTATTCTTAGAGATAGTGGTAGTCATTTTCTAATTCTTCTTGAAGATATTTAAACTTAATTAAAAATCAAGTTTGCTGAATATTTTTTATCGTAAGTACTTATGGTAAGGATCGTGAGTAGTTAAATTATTACTATTTTATTATTATTAGTTTTTATTGATTAATTTTTAATTGCATATTGCCATTCATTGTATTTTGAAAAATTTGTTTCTCTAAGTAACTGTAATTTTCTGCTATTAATTTTGATGACAATTCCATCAGTTGGGTATTTAGAAAATATTTTTCCATCTAACCATCTTTTTCTAAATAACTCGACTTGGCTTGTGAAATTTGTGAAGTAACTGTGAGGGGTGATAAAGCCACATTTTTTAAGATAGTTAAGGGTTTCATACTGGTTAAGTCTTCCATTAAGTATTTGGAAACAGCAAAAGCTGAAATTTTCTGTAATCCTTTTTTTATTGTTGAGGAATTCGCTTGTAATTTTTTGGGAAAAATAGGGAGTTTCGTTTGGGGCATAAAGCTCACCTCTAACTTGAAAATCTCGTTGGATAGGAAGGCTATTGGGGACATCTTTAATCTTTTCAATTTTGCTTGAGACATCAAATCCTTTTCTTGTAATGGCTTTATTAAACTTGCCATTTATATATTTAATTGCAATAGCGCAACCATCAATTTTTGGTTGAATGCTCAATCTTGTATTTTTTAATAAGCTATTTAAAAACTCTTTATGATTATGTTTAGGTAATGAGGGTAATAATAAATTACTTCTTTGATTAAAATAATCACATTTTGGATCTGTACGAAGTAAGTTTCTTTCAAGTTGATCAAATGCTTTATCAGATATAAGAGCATTTCCTATTCGATATTGTTCATCAAGATATTTAACATTTTTTTCTAATAATGAACCCATAATATTTCTTGGATAATTTTGAAAATATTTTTGAGGCGATTTTTTACTCAAGTCAAGGATTTATAGATTCAAATTTGACTTTAGGAGTAAAAAATAAATTGGCTTATCCATATATATTTTCCTATGAGGAGTTCACTTGAAAAGTATAAAATGTACTCATTTAAGGTTTAAATTAAATACTTCAATAAAACATTTTTTCAGAAAATTGTTTCAAGGTTTTTAATGATTAAATTAAGAAATTAAAAACCTTTATTTAGTTAAGCCCATACAATTTAGAAAAAAAGTTTTTAGCATATATAAAAATGCCTTTACTTTTAGATGCTCAGGAAAAGTGGGACGATTTTTTAGAGAATAAAATCACAAACTACGAAAAACTGCGTAATTTTGATTATGGCCCAACGAATAAAAGCTCCGTTTCAAAATTATCACCTTATATTTCTCATAGAGTTTTATTAGAATACGAATTGCTTGAAGAGGTTAAAAAGAAATATCATTCTCAAAAGATTAATAAATTTGTTGAAGAGATTTATTGGAGAATTTATTGGCAAGGTTGGATGGAAAATAGACCAAAGGTGTGGTGTAATTTTATTTCAGAAAAAAATTATGAATTTGATTTTGAAACCTATGAAAAAGCAATAAATGGAAACTCAGAATTAGGTTTTTTCAATTCATGGGTTAATGAGTTAAAAACTTATAACTACTTACACAATCATACTCGTATGTGGTTTGCTAGTACTTGGATTTTTAATTTAGGTCTGCCCTGGCAATTAGGCGCAAGTTTTTTCTTTAAATATCTTTATGATGGAGATGCTGCCTCAAATCTTTTGAGTTGGAGATGGGTTGCAGGATTACAAACAAAAGGAAAGCAATATCGTTTTTCACCAGCAAATCTCAGAAAATTTTCAAATAATAGGTTCAATGTTGAAAAGATTAATAATAGGCAAATCTTTCTTGAAGAAAAAAATCAAATACCACTTGATGATGAGATTTATAAAAGCAATATGGAACCAAAGTCAGAAACCCTCATATTATTTGAGAACGATTTACATGTTTCAACTCTTGAAAATACCTTACGAAATTACAAGAGCGTTTTTATTATCCTACTAGGCAATGCTCAAAGAAAAATAAAATTATCTGAAGCAGTTCTGAGTTTCAAGCAACAAATAGTTCTTGAATTCATAAAGCAATTTGATAATGTTATTCAGATTGATCCTTTAAAATTAAAAGAGACATTGTTTGATATTGATCAATTAGATATGATTTATCCTGGTGTTGGAGAAAATAACGATTTTATAAATAGTTTTAAGAAGTTAAATAATAAGGTGATTTTTAATTTAGTAAGAGATCAAGACTTATTTGCATGGAAGTTTGCCAACAAAGGGTTCTTTAAATTCAAAGAAAATATACCCAAAATTAATCAATATGTTTTTCAAAATTAGTAATGGAAATTTTTGAAAGGTAAAAGCTTTTTAAAAAGAAAAAAATTTTGAAATATGCATAACACTAAGTATAAATACTTAATTAAAGATCAGTTTTATGGTTTAATCCACGATGAATAATATGGCTAGTTATTTTTACTTAAGAAATACATTTTATAGTGCTTTCAACAATACTTACAAAATCATTCAGCAAAGATACTGCTTTATTAATCCTAAGAGTAATTACTGGTACAGTTTTAATTCATCATGGATTTGAAAAGCTAGCTAATATAGAGAATTTTGCTGATGCTTTTGTCAGACCTCTACACTTACCTTTCCCAATATTTTTATCATATGTAGCTGCATTTTCAGAAATTGGTGGAAGCTGGTTGTTAATACTTGGTTTAGCTACAAGGTTCGGTGCATTAGCAATAGTTGGTACTATATCGGTTGCTATCTATCATGCTCTAGTAACATCGGGTTTTAATATTTTCTTGTTAGAACTTTTACTACTTTATTTCGCTTCAGCTACCTCAATAGCACTAACAGGTCCTGGAGATTTCTCAATTGATGAAGTAATTATAAGAGTATTGAGATCTGAATCTGATGATGAAGATATTCAAGAAACAATAAAAACTAAAACTAATTCTGGTAAATCAATGAGTCAAGAGGAATCAACCAACAAAGGTGGTATTTTCCAATTCCTACAAGCAAACCTACTCTCAGATACTTCAAATTAAATTTTTGGATAAAGACTATCAATAAATTCCTGTTTTTTTTGTAAGGAATTTATTTTTTCAAATTTAATTTTTAAAGTCGCTTCAGATAAACTTAAGAAAAGTCCTAAAGCCGTTACCCAAGATAAAAAGATTAGAGGATTTTCAGGAATTTCTGAGAAATTCATATGTTTAATATTTCTTTTATAAAACTGACCGATCTATTTAATTTTTTCAACCTAAGTAAACAATTTAGAAATATTTTATGGATTTATTTCCATTTTTTCCCAATTATTTTCCTTATGCCAGACATACCTCTTGTGTATAGGCGTTACTAATTTAAGGAGATCTACAGAATATATTTCAAATTCTAATACAACAAAACTTTCTGGTTTATTTAATTCACTAGAAATTATTTGAGAAGTGCAAATATTTTTATTAATCTGTTTTCCTGGATGTTGCCAAAACCAAGTTGATTTGGATCTATCTGATAAAGAATCCCAATATTTCATATTTTCCTTTAACTCCCTCATTTTTCCTTTAAATCTGAATTGTGATTTGCTTTTATAAAAAAGCCATAAAACTTCTGCATTAGGATTCAATTTTAATTGAGCAACTTTTTCGCTGCGACTATCAGTAAAAACAAGGATTGAACTTTCAGTTTGCCATCCTCTAAAAACTACCGTACGTAATCTAGGTTCGTTATTCCCGTTAATAGTACAAAGCTGAAACCACCTACTTGAGGGTAATTTACCTTCTTTTTTTCTTGCAGCCTTTAACTCCTGCCTCCATATTGGAATTTTAATTTCCTTCATTAAATTTGGGTAAAAGTAAACCACTTATTCGCTTATATTCCGCAAATGAAGCATATTTTGTAAGTGATTTGTCCTTTTTTAGCATTCTTGGTAGAAAGACTCCAAAGAAAAATAAAGCAAGAATAGCAAAAGGTATAAAACTCACAGAAAGGATGGCAAATGATAAATAAATTAGTATTTCACCGAGGTAATTTGTATTTCTTATATTTTTGAAAAATCCATCTTTAATAAGTTCTTTTTTGATTTTAAGAGTGAAATATTTTTGAGCATCACTTGCAAAATGGAGAAAAACACCAATTATATTTATTGAAATAGAAGCTGCAATTATGGGATATGAAACTGATTTTTGGGAGGAAATGAGAATAAATGGGGCTATCCAGTAACTACCAAGAAAAATAAACCCGGTAATTGAAGTGATTAGATTTATTTTTTCTTTAAAATATGGATCTGGAAATATTTTTTCTTTTAACAACCAAAGTATTCCATAAGTTCCATGCAAAGATAAATAAACCCATGCAGCAATTGAATAATTTTTATAAAACATCATTAACCCTGCCACAACAAACACAGTTAAACCTTTATGCAGGTTAATTATTTGATTGAGTTTCATTTTCTAATTAATCTAAAAAAAGAAAGTATTATTTGTGGATCTTCTTGCATTCATAAATAATCTAATGGGCGATACTGGATT
>QCUB01000009.1 GCA_003210895.1 Prochlorococcus sp. AG-676-M04 | reverse complement strand
AAGAAGATTCTTCAATTATTAGTAATCCAAATTATATAGAGTAATCACCATATTAATAAGCCATGTTTTAAGAATAATTCAGTCAAAATAAGCGCAATAAATCCAATCATAGCCATTCTTCCATTAAGTCTTTCATTATAAAAATGAAACCCATAACGAGGTAATTTTCTTTTAGGAATAATATCAGGCTTAATCATTAATGAAAATTTAAAATAATATTCTAGTAACTATTGATGAAAATAGTTTCTATTCATCAGAAAGAAGTCCCTCCTCTTGTAACCCCTCTAAAGCAGCTGGATCAGGTAATTGGTCTTCAGAAAATTGGTTTTCACTGTTAGGCCTTGCAAAAGCAGCAAAATTACTTGAAGCAGGATCAATTCCATGTCTATTCCTTGTAGTTTCTAAATCTTCATCACTAGGATCATCGAGGATAGCGGTAGAACTTACTGCAGGTGATTGAGGCATCTCAACTGTATAGTCTGGCCTCAAATTCTGAGCTCTTCTATATCCAGCAGATTCTTCAGCAAGAATATCAGGATGAGGGCCGGCTTCTGAAGCTAATTCTTCAACAAACCCACTAAAACCTGTCCCAGCGGGTATTAGTCTTCCAATAATTACATTTTCTTTTAAACCTCTGAGCCAATCTGACTTTCCTTCTATGGCAGCCTCGGTAAGAACTCTTGTAGTTTCTTGGAAAGAGGCTGCTGAAATAAAGCTATCTGTATTAAGAGAGGCTTTAGTTATTCCTAATAAAACGGGAGTAAATTCCGCAGGTGCTCCACCAGTAATAGACATTGCTTGATTTGTATCTTCTACTTGTCTTAATTCTATTAACTCTCCGGGAAGTAGAGTTGTATCGCCTGCATCTTCAATGCGAACTTTACTAGTCATTTGTCTAACAATGACTTCAATATGTTTATCATCAATAGCTACGCCCTGAGACTTATAAACGTTCTGTACTTCGTTTACCATCCTTCTTTGTAATTTTGATATAGATTCTTGAGCTGCCTCCATTAAAGGTTTTTGATCTTTTAAATCCGTAAATAAACAATCTAGTAAATCATGAGGATTAATTGGACCATCAGTCAAGAGTTCCCCACCAGAAACTTGCTGTCCGTCACTTACCATAATATTTTGTCCTATTAAAAGTTGATACTCATTAATAGAATCATCTCTTTCAATAACTGATAGAGATACTGATTCATCATCAGTCCCTTCTTTGATTTGCACGACTCCAGATTTTTTACATAAAGTTGAGGAATCTCTTGGTCTCCTTGCCTCTAATAACTCTTCAATTCTAGGTAAACCTTGAACAATATCACCTGTTTTCTGCCTTTCAAAAACTAATAGAGCTAAACCATCTCCTCTAAGCACTAAATCTCCATCTTTTACATGTAAAACAGAATCAGGAGAAACCATATATGGTCTTCCAAATCGTAATGTTACAAAGTCGCTAGAAACTTCTTCTATTTCTCCGCATGAAGTAGATTTTTCAGACTTACTAATTGAATCTCCATCAACAACGCGATCACCAACTTTAACAAGTGCTTTACTTTTGATATTAATTTTAATTTTATCTTCTTTTCTTTCTACTATAAGTCGCCTAATTGGTTCATCAACAACCGCATCTGGTAATTGAACTATACCTTTCTCTTTACAAAGAATTTGAGTGGTAGCAATTACATCTCCAGCATTAACAAGCTGATTGTTCTTTACTTGTAATTCAGTATGTGTTGAACCATGACTCGAATCAGATATGGTATCTCTCCTTACCAAGATAGATTCCAAAATAACTAGGTTTAATCTGTTTATTGATTTATCACTTTTATCTTGAATTGTCTCAACATCAATTGTCATCTGGGGGGTAGCATCAAAGCTTTCTAAACTCAAATGTGTTCTAAGGAGTTCTACACCCTCAACTGATTTTATTAATTCACCATCTTTATAAGTAAGTCTTTGAACAGCTTTTAAACCCAAGGATGGTCCTTTTTCCTGCTTAACATGGGATAATTCAGGCAACTCTGCTTCATCAGGTATAGTAAATTCTTCTACTGTTCTTAATAGTAAACCTTTACTTTTTGAAGTTTCCAATTTTTGAACGAAGAGAATTTCATCATTATCAACTCCATCTATAATTTTTTCTCCTGGATTAACTAATTTTCCTTCTTCAGTAAATCTACCTAAAATCTCTTCATCATCACACTCATGAAAAGTGCCGTTTCTAACAGTGATTTCGCGCAAAATATCATTTTTTTGAGTTACTGTAACAATCCCTGATGTTTGGCTAAATATATCTTTAACAACTTCTGTACCTGCATCAATCCATTCCATATCTTCGATCATAAGTAAGGATATATCTTTATTTATTTCGTGTGTCTCCTGAGGAATCCAAAGCAAGGTTCCGCCCTTACTTACCTCAAACCCATTTTTTGATGATCTTGCTTTTTTAACACTTAAACCGGGTGCATATTTTACAAATCCGCCAGTTTTTGTTCTGAATCTTTCATCAGCTAAATCAGCAATGACTTCACCACTACTAATTTTACTACCAGGTGAAGTATTTAATCGATAGATTGTTCCATCTTTAGATTCTAAATGAAATATTTCACCTGCATGAGTTGATTCTTCTATCAATTTAAAATTATTTAATAGCATTGAAGTTGTTACGATCTGAACTTCTCTGGAATCTCCTATTGATTCCCTCAAACGCACTTCACCACCAAACTCACTAGATTGACTTGCTTCAGCTAATACAGTTCCCTTTTCTACATTTTTTAATGTTGAAATAACCGGTTTAGCATTGGGAGGTAAATTATAGACATCTCCAGCTAGGACCCACAACCTACCTAATCTTTGGGCTTTCAAAGTAATGTTACCTTGCCTATCCGTTACTTCCTTTGGTTGTATAACTTTGTCATACCTTACTTGCCCAGCCAAATCACAAATAACATCTTTAGTAGCTTTTTCAACACTTTTTTTTACAGCACCTGAAGTAATTTGAGCAACAGTTATATCAGAATCAATTTCTTGACCATTATCTACAAATAAAAGAGAACCACTTGTTACTTCAATTTTTTGTGCTTTGTTGGAGTTACTTCCAGAAGGAATAATCTTTAATAAAAAATCTACCTCAGCTTGTTTAGCTTCTACACCATGAGGGGTTCTATATCCTCTGATCTTTGCTTTTGAACTAAATTCAACCTTACCTTTGATTTTAGATCTTACTACTCCACTTTCTGCTGTAGAAACACCTCCAGTGTGAAAAGTTCTCATAGTCAATTGTGTTCCAGGTTCTCCAATTGATTGAGCAGCAATAATCCCTACAGCTTCTCCTAAATCAACTAAATGATTATGAGCCAAAGCCCATCCATAACATTTTCTACAAACTGAACGATTTGCCTCACAAGTTAATGGAGATCTTATATTTACTTTTGAGATTAATGATTTCTCTATAGTTTGAGATAAAGAAGGACTTATCGCAGTATTCTTTGGAATAATTAAGTTATCTTCAGAATCCAAAATATCTTCTGCCGAAAGTCTTCCAAGAAGCCTTGAGCCAAATTTGTCATCTTCAGCCTCAACAACTATTGACCGTTCAGTACCGCAATCTTCTTCTCTTACAATTACATCTTGTGCTACATCAACCAATCTTCTCGTCAAATAACCTGAATCAGCTGTTCTTAATGCTGTATCAACTAAACCCTTTCTTGCGCCATAAGAAGATATTACATATTCAGTAACAGTAAGCCCCTCTCTAAAATTAGTTCTAATAGGTAAATCAATAATCTCACCCTGAGGATTAGCCATTAACCCTCTCATACCGACAAGTTGTCTTACCTGAGACATATTACCTCTAGCTCCAGAATTAGCCATCATCCAAACTGAGTTAAGAGGATCATTCTGATTAAAATTATTCTTGACTGCATCAACTAATCTCTCATTAGTTTCAGTCCAAGTATCAATAACCTTTGTATGCCTCTCAACTTCTGTAATTTCTCCAAGTCTATAACATTCTTCAGTGGCAGTAATTTGGGCTTCTGCTTGTCCAATTAAATCTTGTTTAGCTTCAGGAACTTTCAAATCATTGACTGAGATAGAAACAGCTGCTTGCGTAGCATATTTAAATCCTAAATCTTTTAAATTATCTGCCATCGCTGCAGTTACAGCAGTTCCATGAGTTTTATAAGCCCATGAAACTAAATTTTTTAAAGCTTTTTTATCTACTACTTTATTTTTGAACGAGGGGGGGGTTTTAGCCAATAAAGGCATCAATTCCTTATTAATTTTTTTTGAATTTTTTGAAGTTTTACGTACTCTTGAATTTTTTTTTGATTTAGATGATGTCATTGTTTTATGGATAAATAATTTAGTGTTTTTTAGAAGATTACGTTTTGGATACAGAATCAATGATCGTATGATTCATAACCACCCTTCCGACTGTTGTTAATATATATCTACTTATTAAATTATTTTGGGAATCAAATCTTTCTCTTCTAAAATTCCAAATTTCTATCCTTGAACCATCTTCCAATTCTTTGGATTCTTTTGGTTTATTAGCTTCTTCTTCATCGTCAACTTCACCATTAAACCTTACCCAGACCCATTCATGAAGACCAACTCTTTTATCTTCAAAAGCAAAAATTACATCCTCCAATGAAGCATAGTTCTTTTGATTATCGCGAAAGTCTGGTTTTTTGTAATCTGGTTGCAATGCTGTTAAGTAATAAGAACCCAAAACCATATCTTGCGATGGAGTAACAATTGGTTCTCCTGTTGCTGGTGAGAGAATATTATTACTTGCCAACATAAGCATGCGTGCCTCAGTTTGTGCTTCTAATGCTAAAGGCACATGAACTGCCATTTGATCTCCATCAAAGTCAGCATTAAAAGCAGGGCATACAAGTGGATGAAGTTGGATAGCTCTACCACCTACTAATTTAGGTTCAAATGCTTGAATACCTAACCGATGAAGAGTTGGAGCTCTATTTAAGAGTATTGGATGACCCTCGATAACTTCTTGGAGGACTTGCATTACTTCATCGTCTGCTTTTTGTATTAATTTTTTAGCTGCCTTAATATTATTTACTATATTCTGACGTATTAATCTATGAATCACAAAAGGTTGAAAAAGCTCAATAGCCATCTCTTTAGGTAGTCCGCATTGATGCATCTTTAACTTGGGCCCAACTACTATGACAGACCTTCCAGAGTAATCAACACGTTTACCAAGTAAATTCTGCCTAAATCTCCCTTGTTTTCCTTCTATAATATCGCTTAGTGATTTTAAGGCTCTATTATTTGCACCAACAACGGTTCTACCTCTTCTTCCATTATCAATAAGTGCATCAACGGCTTCTTGCAACATTCTTTTTTCATTTCTAACAATTATTTCTGGAGCTAAAATTTCTTGAAGCCTAGCCAGCCTGTTATTCCTATTTATAACTCTTCTATAAAGATCATTTAAATCAGATGTTGCAAACCTACCTCCATCAAGCTGAACCATTGGTCTAAGATCAGGAGGGATGACGGGAATAGCATCTAATACCATCCACTCAGGCTTTGCACTAGTAGCAATGAAATTATCAATAACCCTAATCCTTTTAATAAGTTTTGCTCTTTTTTGACCCTTACTATTTGTTATTTCTTCTCTAAGTTCCTCAGCAACTTGATTTAAATCGAGATCCTCTAGTAATTGCTTAAGAGCTTCTGCACCTATTCCAACAAATGGTTCGTTTTCAATAGTTGAATCTTCTGCATAAATTTCATCTTCAATTTCTAACCATTCATCTTCAGTAAGGAGTTGCTTATATTTAAGATCTTTATGATCTCCAACATCCAAAACAACATAACAATTAAAATAAACAATCTGTTCTACATCTCTAAGTGGAATATCTAGAAGTATTGCAACATAACTAGGAATGCCCTTTAAATACCAAACATGGGAAACTGGAGCTGCCAGTTTTATATAGCCCATTCTATGCCTTCTTACTCTACTTTCAGTAACTTCTACTCCACATCTTTCACAGACAATCCCACGATGTCTAACTCTTTTATATTTACCGCAGTGACATTCCCAGTCTTTAGATGGTCCAAATATTTTTTCACAAAAAAGACCATCCATTTCTGGTTTGAGGGTTCTATAGTTAATAGTCTCTGGTTTAGTAACCTCTCCTACTACTTGTCCATTAGGTAATGTCCTCTGTCCCCAATCCATTATTCTTTGAGGCGATGCAATAGAAATTTTGACGTAATCAAAGTGATTTTCTGTTCTTAAGTTGCTGTTAGTCATTTTTACAATATTTAAATTAGAAGGTTTTGATAAAGTATTTAATCTTCAGCATATTCAGAGTTTCCTAGAGATTCATAGGTAGGTCTAGAAGGAGTATTCCTTCTCGGATTTACATCTTGCATTAAATCAACCTCCTTACCTTCATCTGTATATACCCCTATATCAAGACCTAATGATTGCAATTCTCTCATTAGGACTTTAAATGATTCCGGAGTTCCTGGTCTAGGGATTGGTTTTCCTTTAACAATTGCATTTAATGCTTCATTTCTTCCTTGCATGTCATCTGATTTAACAGTTAACAATTCTTGCAAAGTATAAGCTGCACCATATGCCTCTAAAGCCCATACTTCCATCTCTCCAAGTCTCTGTCCACCTTGTTGAGCTTTACCACCTAATGGCTGCTGAGTAACTAATGAATATGGACCTGTTGATCTAGCATGGATCTTATCATCTACTAAGTGAACAAGCTTTAGAAAGTGAGAATATCCAACAGCAACAGGTTGATCAAATGGTTCGCCAGTTCTACCATCTTTTAGTAACAATTTCCCAGGATCTTTAGGATTGTAAACCCAATCCTTACCATCTTGCTTTGAGGCTTCCTCTAAAAATGCTTGAACAGTTTGATGTGATTTTTCAGCACCATACATCTCATCAAAAGGAACAACTTTAACTCTACAATTTAAGTTTGATGCTGCCCAGCCCATTAATAATTCAAAAACTTGACCAACATTCATTCTACTTGGAACACCAAGAGGATTTAAAACAATATCAACTGGAGTACCATCAGGTAAATAAGGCATATCTTCTCTGGGTAAAATTCTACTTATAATGCCTTTATTGCCATGTCTACCAGCCATCTTGTCTCCTACTTGAATTTTTCTTCTCTGAGCAACATAAACTCTTACAACCATATTTGCACCTGGAGGCAGCTCATCGCCTTGTTCCCTTGTATAAATACGCACATCTAAAACTCTTCCTTTTTCTGTTTTAGGAACTCTAAGAGAATTATCTCTAACATCTCTTGCTTTTTCACCAAATATAGCTCTCAAAAGTTTTTCTTCAGGTGGTTGGTCTGATTCTCCCTTCGGCGTGACTTTTCCTACGAGAATATCACCACTTTCTACAAAGGCACCTGTTCTAATAATTCCCATTTCATCAAGATTATTTAAACTTTCTTCTGAAATATTAGGAATTTCTCTAGTAATTTCTTCTGGACCTAATTTAGTTTGTCTAGCTTCTATTTCATATTTTTCTATATGTACTGAAGTATAAAGATCATCAGTAACCATTCTTTCACTTACTAGTATTGCATCTTCATAGTTGTAGCCTTCCCATGGCATGTAAGCGATTAAAACATTCTGTCCAAGAGCTATTTCACCCCCTTCACAAGCTGAGCCATCAGCAAGAACCTGACCAGATATAACTTGATCTCCATTCTTTACTATTGGTCTTTGGTTTAGACAGGTATCTTGGTTAGATCTCTGATATTTTTGGAGGTAATGAAAATGTTCATTACCTTCAACATCTTTTACTACTATTTCATTAGCATCAACATAAGAAACTATTCCATTTACTTTTGTTATTGGAACCATTCCTGAGTCTCTGGCGACTTGAGATTCCAATCCTGTTCCAACAAGAGGTCTTTCAGGTCTTAATAATGGAACTGCTTGACGCTGCATATTAGATCCCATCAAAGCTCTATTTGCATCATCATGTTCCAAAAAGGGAATAAGAGAAGTCGCTACTGAAATAACTTGAACAGGAGAAAGCTGAACATAATCAACCTGTTGAGGCGGTACTTTCTCAAAATCTTGTCTGTACCTTACTGGAATTAAATTTGCAAGAATATTCCCACTTTTATCAGTTGCCACATCACCAGGTGCAACCCTACACTCATCCTCTAAGTCAGCTGATAAATAAACAGGATTACCTTCTTTAATAACCCTACCTTTTTCTACTTCCCAAAATGGAGTTTCAATAAACCCATATTCGTTAACTCTTGCATGTGTTGCAAGAGAATTTATGAGTCCTGCATTTGGCCCCTCAGGCGTTTCAATAGGGCATAATCTTCCGTAATGTGAGGGATGAATATCTCTTACAGCGAAACCTGCTCTTTCCCTAGTTAGGCCGCCTGGTCCTAGTGCAGAAATTCTTCTTTTATGGGTTAACTCAGCTAATGGATTTGTTTGATCCATAAATTGACTTAATTGACTGGATCCAAAAAATTCTTTGATAGCTGCTACTAAAGGCTTGGGGTTAACTAGCTGAGCTGGAGTAAGAGAATCTGTCTCTCCAACAGTCATTCTCTCTTTAATAATTCTCTCTAGTCGATTAAGGCCAACTCTAACTTGATTTTGTAAAAGTTCTCCAACAGATCTAACTCTTCTATTTCCTAAATGATCAATGTCATCTAAACTGGCTCCTCCAATATCAAGTTCTAAATTAATAAGGTAATCAATTGTCGAAAGAACATCCTCATGTGTAAGTGTTCTAACATTATCTGGCACTGTTAATCTCAACTTTTTATTAATTTTGTATCTACCTACTCTTCCTAAATCGTATCTTTTAGGATCGAAAAACCTACTATGTAAAAGTTGTTGACCGCCAGAAACAGATGGAGGTTCCCCTGGACGTAATTTTTTATAAAGCTCTAGTAATGCTTGATCTTCTGAATTTATTCCCTCATCATTAGCTGCATCAATTGATTGTTTATAAAATTCAGGATGTCTTAGTTTATCAACTACATCGTTATCTGAGAGTCCCATCGCTCTCATTAGTACGTGCGCATTGATTTTTCTTGTTTTATCAACTCTTACATAAAGCAAATTATTTTTGTCTGTTTCAAACTTTAGCCAAGCTCCTCTATTAGGTATAACGCTAGCGTTATAAGTCCTTCTACCATTTTTATCCTGTTCATCTTTGAAGTAGACCCCTGGACTACGAACTATTTGATTGACTATTACTCTTTCAGCTCCATTAATAATAAAAGTCCCTCTTTCAGTCATCAAAGGTAGTTCACCAATAAAGACTTCTTGTTCTTTGATTTCTCCTGTTTCTTTGTTTATTAATCTACATGTGACATACATTTGAGAAGCAAAAGTTGCGTCTCTTCTCTTGGCTTCTTCAACATCGTGTCTAGGTCTTTTTAGCCTGTATTCATCACCAATAAAATGTAATTCTAATTTACCTGTGTAATCAGTAATTGGAGAAAAACTTTTCAATTCTTCAATTAAGCCTTTTTCAAGAAACCATTTAAAACTTGCCCTTTGTACTTCAACTAAATCTGGTAGATAAGTTGCTGTTTTAGCTACCTGTAAAGCGCTACTGCTCATCCAAGAAAACCCGCCATTCTGTAAGATTTACTAATTACTATAAATTTCAATTAATTTTTAGAAAAAAATAAAGACTTTTGATTTGAAATCAAGATTTTAGTCTTGAATTCAACAAAAACCTTAATTTATAATAGCTGAAATATTTAAAGATAAAGGTAATAAAACCAAACTTTAATTAGCTCAATACTAATAATTAAGAAAAATTTCCAGTAATTTTTAATACTACCAGGTTCAGTGTCACTTTATCAAGTCAAATTTAAACAAATCTTCAGCATTCCTAGATGACTCTAAAGCAATATTTCTCAATTCAGAAGATCTTAAATTAGCCAAAGAGTTAGCTACACTTTTAACAAAAGCAGGTTCATTCCTTTTCCCTCTATGTGGTACAGGCGCTAAAAAGGGTGCATCTGTCTCTATTAAATATCTATCACTAGGAACAATTCTTGCACACTCATGAATTTCGTATGCTTTAGGGAACGTAACTATCCCGCTAAAACTTATATAGAATCCAAGATCTAAAAATTGCTTCATCTCATCTGGAGTCCCCGTCCAACAATGTAAAACTCCTTTAGGACATTTGCCTTGTCTAGAGAGATCATTACATATTTTGATCATCTCATTTGCAGCATCTCTACAATGAATAATTACAGGCAATCCAAGTTCACTTGCTAAATGCATCTGTGGAACAAGGGCATCTATCTGTCTATTTGTATTATCACTTTTAAAAAAATCTAGCCCTAACTCACCAATAGCAACTACTCTTGAATCTCCTTGAGCGGCATTTTTTAAAATAGATTTAGAATTACATTCCCACTTACTAGCTTCAAGAGGATGTAGACCAACTGAATAATATAATTCATCAAATTTTCGACATATTTTTTGTAATTTAGGAATTTCGGATAATTCACAACAAGCATGGAGCAGTTTTTTAACTCCAATTGAACGCCATCTTGAAACAACTTCTTCAAGATCTTTCTCAAAGTTTTCAAATATCAAATGGCAATGAGAATCTATGAGTTCAATATCGCTCATATTTGCTCAATTATTTGTTTGTAAGAAAATTTTTAACTAACTTATTGATTCTTGATTTTTTGTTAGCGCCGTTGTTCCTATGTAGAACATTCTTTTTGACTGCCTTATCAATGAGACTAAAAGTTTCATTAACACTTAACTGAACAAGATCTTTGTTATCTGAATTAGGGTCTTGCTTATATTTCTCACAGTTAGCTAATGTTTTTTTCGTTAATGTTCTTACTGTTGATTTATATGATTTATTAACTAAACGGTTTCTTTCAGCAACTTGAATTCTCTTTTTTGCTGATTTGTTATTGGCCACAGAAATTAAAATAGGTTAGAGATTTATATCATACCAAAGATTTAGTCCACTAATCAATAATATATAATTTAATTTAGAACACTAAATTACTTTATTAATTAATTGAATTTTAATTAATATTAAGAATATGAAGATTATAAACAATAAACAAAAGGCTATCCAAGAGTTGAGAAGAATTTCTCAAAGAACTACCTCAGGCAACAATAAAAAAATAAATATAATTGTTGAAGAAATTCTTCAAGAGGTAAAAACTCATGGAGATAAAGCTGTTGAAAAATATACAAAAAAATTTGATGGATTTTATCCTAAACCAATGCAAGTAAGTGCCAAGGATTTAAAAACTGCATGGGATGAGACAGATCTTTCTTTAAAAAAATCATTGGAAATTGCCTATCAAAGAATCAAAAAATTCCATGAGAAAGAAATCCCTGAATCATTTACTATAAAAGGAGAACATGGTGATTCTGTACAAAGGAGATGGATGCCTGTTAAAAATGCAGGCTTATATATTCCAGGGGGAAGAGCGGCATATCCAAGTACAGTTCTAATGAATGCAATACCTGCAAAAGTAGCTGGTGTTAAAGAAATTTCAATGGTATCTCCAGGTAATGCAAAAGGGATAATAAATAAAACAGTTTTAGCTGCTGCTTACTTATCAGGAATTGATAAAGTTTTTAGAATTGGAGGAGCACAGGCAATTGGAGCCTTAGCATTTGGTACAAATCAAATAAATAAAGTTGATGTAATTTCAGGACCTGGAAATATTTATGTCACCACTGCTAAAAAGTTAATTTATGGATTTACTGGAATTGATTCGTTAGCAGGTCCAAGTGAAATTTTAATCATCGCTGATAAAACAGCTAAGAGTTCTCAAATAGCATCAGATTTATTAGCGCAGGCTGAGCATGACCCACTAGCCTCTTCAATACTTTTAACCACATCAAATGATCAAGCTCAAGAAGTTTTTGATGAGGTTTTTAAGAAAATAGAGGATCATCCCAGAAAAGAGATTTGTATTCAATCAATTAAAAATTGGGGATTAATTGTTATTTGCGACAATTTACAAACATGCATTGAATTAAGCAATGAGTTTGCGCCAGAACATCTAGAAATAATTACTATTGATCCAAAAACGATACTTGAAAATATTGAAAATGCAGGTGCAATATTTTTAGGAAAATGGACCCCGGAAGCTGTAGGTGATTATTTAGCTGGACCAAACCATACTTTACCCACATGTGGAAATGCAAGATATAGTGGTTCATTAGGAGTTGAAACTTTCATGAAGAATTCCTCAATAATTGAATTTAATGAAAAAAGTCTAAAAATCAACAGTTTAGACATCATAAATTTGGCAAATAGTGAAGGTTTACATAGTCATGCAAATTCAGTGAAAATTAGGTTTGAAGATTAACTCCCCTTAGAAGGTGAAAATAATATCGGAATGTTATTGTCAATTTTACCAACCAAAACCTTATCTGTTAAATCAACAAATAATCCATTTTCTAGAACTCCAGGAATATTATTAATACGCATTTCTAATTCTTTTGGATCTTTTATACCATCATGAAATAAAACATCCAAAATCAAATTACCTTGATCAGTGACGATTGGACCTGCTTTTTTAGTTGCCATCCTTAAATTAGAACTTCCACTCATTTCTAAAATTTTATCCTTCACCTGCTTCCACGCAGAAGGTAGAACCTCAACGGGGAGAGGGAAAACTTTGTTTAAATTTCGAACTAGCTTTGTTTCATCAACAACAATTAATAGTTTATTAGCTTTGGATGCAACCAATTTTTCACGGACATGGCAAGCTCCTCCACCCTTGATTAGTTGAAAGTCAGGATCTACTTCATCCGCTCCATCAATAGCTAAATCAATATGAGTAACTGATGCTAAATCAATTAACGGGATATTAAGTTCTAATGCAAGAACCTCTGATTGAAAGGAAGTTGGGACACCTCTAATATTTTTTAATTTGCCGCATTTAATTTGTTCAGCAAGACTTTTTATCATCAGTGCGGCAGTTGAACCAGATCCTAAACCAACAATCATGCCATCTTTTACATCATTTATAGCTGCATCAGCAACTATTTGTTTCATCTGAGTCTGTAAATCCAAAATGTTTTTAACCTAAAGTTTATAGATTATTAAATTTCAACAGTTGATTTATGTCAAACCTGGAAGTGCTTCAGGTTTAATATTAACTTTTATTTCTTTATTATCTCTTACAACATTTAACAGAAATATTTTTCCAATTTTAGCTTTTTCTACTTCATCTAAAAGAGCCTTAGGTTCCTCTATTAAAATATTTTCAGCCGCAATAACCAAATCACCTCTTCTCAATCCTGCTTTTTCTGCAGGACTATTTGGTATTACAGATTGAATTAAAGCTCCGGACCTTTCTGGCAATTGAACAAGTGCATTCGGATCCTCATTATGCTCTTTGGCTATTTTTGGATTCAAGGAAATCAACTGAACACCTAAATAAGGATGAATAACTTCTCCATTCTGTAGTAACTGATCAGAAACATTTTTAGCCAAATTTATAGGTATGGCAAAACCTAAGCCAGCTCCAGGCCCACTTCTTACTAAAGTGTTAATTCCAATTACCTGGCCGTTCGAATTTATAAGTGGGCCTCCAGAATTACCTGGATTAATTGCTGCATCTGTTTGTATGAGATCAAGTCTTTTATCAGAAAAACCTAGAGCATTAATATCTCTATGGAGACTACTAACTATCCCCAGAGTAACGGTTTTTTCTAAACCATAAGGAGTGCCAAGAGCTATTGCCCAATCACCAACTTCAAGTTCTTCTGAATCTCCTAAAGGTGCATAAATAGAATTGACTTGATCTTTAACTTTAACTTTAACTAACGCTAAATCAGTAATCGAATCACTTCCCAACACTTGACCATCACAATTAGTTCCATCTGCCAAAGTGACAGATACATTATCAACTCTTTCAACGACATGTGCATTTGTTAAAACTAAACCATTTTTATCAATAATCACCCCTGAACCTTGACCTCTTTCTCTGTCAGGAGCCATTCCAGGTTCTCCAAGTAAATCTCTTAATAATGGATCTAATAAAGTTGGATCGAACTTTTGTCTCTCAACTAATCTTTCAGTATCAATCCTAACTACTGCAGGAGCCACACTCTTAACTGCATCTGAAACAAAATTATGGCTATCAAAATTATTCAAAGCTAAAACTTCAGAAAAAGGATAAAAATTTATTAAAAAAGTAGAAATTAAAATGCCTATTTTAAATAAATAAATAAATTTAGTTTTTAAAAATCTCATTTTTTTTTAAAATTTCGCTATTTAGTTATGAATTTAATTGAATAAATTTCCTAGTGTTGTTTTTTTGTTTACATCCATAAAATACACTTATTAATTCACATATCAAAAAAACATTTTAATATGTAAAAATAATCAATAACTAAAAGATTTAAACTTAAATAAAGTTGGATAAAGAATCTAAAAAAAATTTAGAAATTCTCCTTAAAGGAGTTGCGAAAGAATGTAATCTAGAGTTTTGTAGTTTAAATATACTTACAAATCGAAGTCCAATAACTATAAAAATTTTTATAAAAAATATTAACGAAGACGATATCACTTTTGATGATTGTTCAAGATTTAGTGACCCAGCATCTTCTGTAATTGAAAATTCAAATCTTTTAAAATGTTCATATGTTTTGGAAATTAGTAGTCAAGGGGTCAGTGATGAATTAACCTCAGAAAGAGACTTCAAAACTTTTAAAGGTTTTCCAGTTAATGTTGAGTTAAACCAAAAAAATTCACAAATTAAATTTTTGAATGGTTTACTTTATGAAAAGTCTAAAGATTTTTTAGCCATTAACATCAAAGGTAAGATTAAAAAAATCCCCTTTAATGAAGTATTAAAGGTTAGTCTTTCCACTTTAAAAGACTAATTTATTTTCAACC
Source organism: Prochlorococcus sp. AG-676-M04 (assembly GCA_003210895.1). GTDB lineage: Bacteria > Cyanobacteriota > Cyanobacteriia > PCC-6307 > Cyanobiaceae > Prochlorococcus_A. Next base: position 25,928 of record QCUB01000009.1, on the reverse strand, counting down.
ATTATCCATTTTACCCATCATAGATGGCATTAGTAATTCTCCCAGGTTTAAACAATCTTATTGAAGACATAAGTGAGGAAAAGAAACTACCTCCTCATGTTGTGGAATCAGCCTTACGTGAAGCCTTACTTAAGGGTTACGAAAAATATAGAAGAACCTTTTACATTGGGATAAAAGAAGATCCTTTTGATGAGGAATATTTTAGCAACTTTGATGTAGGGTTAGATCTGGATGAAGAAGGTTATCGAATTTTATCAAGCAAAATAATTGTTGAAGAAGTTGAAAGCGAAGATCATCAAATATCTCTCCTTGAAGTTAAACAAGTTGCTGATGATGCCCAAGTAGGTGATACCGTCGTTTTAGATGTCACTCCAGAAAAAGAGGATTTTGGTAGAATGGCCGCCTCAACCACTAAGCAAGTTTTGGCTCAAAAGTTGAGAGACCAACAAAGAAAAATGATTCAAGAAGAATTTGCCGATTTAGAAGATCCTGTTTTAACAGCAAGAGTTATAAGATTCGAGAGACAATCAGTAATTATGGGGGTTAGCTCAGGTATCGGTAGACCTGAAGTAGAAGCAGAACTTCCTAAAAGGGATCAATTGCCTAATGATAATTATAGGGCTAATGCAACATTCAAAGTGTTTCTCAAAGAAGTTAGTGAAATAGCTAGAAAAGGTCCTCAACTTTTTGTAAGTAGAGCTAATGCTGGTTTAGTAGTTTATCTATTTGAGAATGAAGTCCCAGAGATACAGGAAGGTACAGTAAAAATTGTTGCTGTTTCAAGAGAAGCAAACCCTCCTTCAAGAGCTGTTGGCCCAAGAACAAAAGTTGCCGTAGATAGTATTGAAAGAGAAGTTGATCCAGTAGGCGCTTGCATTGGAGCAAGAGGAGCTAGAATTCAACAAGTAGTTAATGAATTAAGGGGAGAAAAAATTGACGTTATTAAGTGGTCTTCAGACCCTATTCAATACATATTAAATTCTTTGAGCCCAGCTAAAGTTGACCTTGTCAGGCTTGTTGATCCAGAAGGACAGCATGCCCATGTTTTAGTTCCTCCTGACCAATTAAGTCTTGCTATAGGAAGAGAAGGACAAAATGTGCGTCTTGCCGCTAGATTAACTGGTTGGAAAATAGACGTTAAAAACTCGCATGAATATAATCAAGAAGAAGAAGACACTGCGGTAGCAGAATTAATTATTCAAAGAGAGGAAGAAGAGAATCTCCAAAGAGAAGCTGAGCAGAAATTAGAGGCAGAGCAAGCAGCAAGAGCCGCAGAAGATGCACGATTGAGGGAACTATATCCTTTACCTGAAGATGATGAGGAATATGGAGATGGAGCATTTGATGAAGAAAATCTTTCTGAAAGTGAAAATATAGAAAATGTAAAACAAGATGAACTATTGTCGACAGAGGAGAAAACACGGTGATTAATAAATCTCCTGTTATGCGTAAGTGTATTTCCTGCAGGACAACTTTTGATAGAAATAATCTTCTAAAGATTACTAATGATCACAAGTTAGGAATAATGCTAAACCAAGGCATTGGTCGTTCTGCTTACATTTGTAAATCAAAAAAGTGTTACACAGATTCAAAAATTAAAAAAAAGCTTCAAAAAGCTTTAAAAAGTATTTTAAATCCTGAATTTTTTGATATTTTTGAAAGGGAAATTGCAAACTATAAATAACTATCCCAAAAGGGCATATAATTAAAATTAGATATTCTTAAAATTTCAAAAAAGAGTTACATTTATTCTAAATGACTATCAGCGATAAAATCAGAGTTTATGAACTTTCCAGAGATTTAAAACTGGAAAACAAAGATATATTGGATGCTGCTCAAAAACTTTCAATATCAGTTAAAAGTCATAGCAGTTCTATAAGTTTAGATGATGCAAAAAAAATTAAAAATCTTATCAATAACAAACATTCTGGAGAACAAATCCTTTCTTTAAGTAAAACTTCGCTTAAAACAAAGGATGAAAAACAAAAAAATATTGGTAATCAAATCAAAGATAATGTGACTCCTCCTAATAATACCCTGCAGCAAGAGAAGTCCTCAAAAGAAAATTTAAATGAAAAACCCCTTTTAATTAAACCTACTAATAAGCAAGATAATTCACTTATAAACTCAAATAAAAAAAATGTAAATAAATTTGTAAATCCGAGACCCACTACGATTAGCTCTAACCTCCAATCTAAGTCGTTATCAAATTTCCAAAATAAAACTAATACAATCAAAACTACTAATGATTTAAAAGAAAAAAAAGACCCAAGGTTTATTCAAGATAAACAGACTTTAAACAATCCTTCAGCACCACCAGCTAAAATCCCTGCAAGACCTCCTATTCAACTAATAGAAAAACCTAAAAATTTAACAAATTCTAATAGAGATATAAATTCTAATAAAAAAAATAATTCTTCTAATCAAAGGCCTCAATCATCAACTAGATTTAATAATAACGATAGTAATAATTTCCCTAAAAAGAATTTAAATACTCCCCGTATCAAAAACACACCTGAACTAGTAGGTGCTCCAATTAGAAGAGAAGATCCTAAAATTAATCCAAACAATAGTCGTCCCTCATCGAATGCACAAGCTTCTGCTAATAGACCTGGAGTACCTAATAGACAAAAAGCCAATCCCAATAGAACAGGTGGCCAGAATAGACAGGGGGGGGCATATAGACCAGGAGCTCCAAATAGACCAGGAGCTCTAAACAAACAGGGAGGGCCTAATAGAACAGGTTCTCCAAACAGGACAGGAGCTCCAAACAGACAAGGAGGGCCTTATAGACAGGGAGGGCCTAATAGAACAGGTTCTCCAAACAGGACAGGAGCTCCAAACAGACAGGGAGATTTCAACAGGACTGGTTCAAAATTTAATAATCAAAATCCTACCGGAATTAGAAAGCCGGTAGCACCAAATGAATTGATGCAGCTACAGAAAACGAATGTATCAGATAAAGATAAACTTAATAGATCTAGTGTTAACAAACAAAAAGTTGAGGCACCTAAGCAGAAGGTAAAATCACCTAACAATCGTTTAAATGCATCTCCAACAGCTAAAAAGCCTCCTCATAGATCATTTACAAACAATTCTAAGAAACCTGGTAGAACAGATTGGGACGATAGTGCCAAGCTAGAAGCATTAAGAAATAAAAACCCACAGAAACAAAGACAGAAAGTTCATATTATTGGTGAAAATGATGATTCATTGACCTCTGAGACCAGCGGGTACTCAGGAGAAAAAGTTTCAATACTATCAGCCAGTTTAGCTCGTCCAAAAAAAGAAAAGTCTGCAGAGCCAAAATTGGAGAAAGCTACAAGAAAGTTTAAGAAAAAGAAAAAAGAGACCACTAGGCAAAGACAAAAAAGAAGAGCTATGGAACTTAGAGCAGCCAAAGATGCAAAACAAGTAAGACCTGAAATGATAATTGTGCCAGAAGATAATTTAACAGTACAAGAATTAGCCGATAAGCTTAGTCTCGAAAGTTCTGAAATAATAAAGTCTCTTTTCTTTAAAGGAATTACAGCTACAGTTACTCAATCACTTGATTTGGCAACTATTGAAACTGTAGCTGAAGAATTTGGAGTCCCTGTTTTGCAAGATGATGTAGAGGAAGCTGCAAAGAAAACAGTAGACATGATCGAAACTGATGATATTGAAAGTCTTATCAAAAGGCCTCCAGTCATAACAGTAATGGGTCATGTTGACCATGGTAAAACAAGTCTTTTAGATTCTATAAGAGAATCCAGAGTAGCTACGGGAGAAGCAGGTGGGATAACGCAACATATAGGAGCATATCAAGTTGAATTTGAGCATGAATCAAAAAAGAAAAAACTAACTTTCCTTGATACTCCTGGTCATGAGGCATTTACTGCCATGCGTGCAAGAGGTACAAAAGTTACTGATGTAGCAGTACTTGTAGTAGCAGCTGATGATGGTTGTAGACCTCAAACGCTTGAAGCTATTAGTCATGCAAGAGCAGCAAAAGTCCCAATAGTGGTAGCTATTAATAAAATTGATAAAGAAGGGGCATCGCCAGATAGAGTTAAAAAGGAATTATCAGAAAAAGATTTAATTTCAGAAGACTGGGGTGGGGACGTAGTAATGGTTCCAGTCAGTGCAATCAAAAAACAAAATATTGATAAATTACTGGAGATGATCTTATTAGTTTCCGAAGTTGAAGATCTCCAAGCTAACCCAGAAAGATTAGCTAAAGGAACAGTTATTGAAGCCCATTTAGATAAGGCAAAAGGTCCTGTTGCAACTTTATTAGTACAGAATGGTACGTTAAAAGCTGGTGATGTTTTAGCTGCAGGTTCAGTCCTTGGAAAAATTAGGGCAATGGTTGATGAACATGGAAATAGAATAAAGGAAGCTGGACCTTCTTGTCCCGTAGAAGCTCTTGGTTTTAGCGAAGTACCAACGGCAGGTGATGAATTTGAAGTTTATCCTGATGAGAAAACTGCTAGATCAATTGTCGGGGAAAGAGCTACTAATGCAAGAGCCACAAAATTAGCCCAGCAAATGGCTTCTAAAAGGGTGAGTTTATCATCTTTATCTACTAAGGCAAATGATGGAGAACTTAAAGAATTAAATCTAATTCTAAAAGCAGATGTCCAAGGTAGTGTGGAAGCAATATTAGGTTCATTAGAACAATTACCTAAAAATGAGGTCCAAGTTAGAGTTCTTCTCTCCGCACCAGGAGAAATTACTGAGACTGATATAGATCTTGCTGCTGCTTCTGGCTCGGTAATAATAGGATTCAACACATCATTAGCCTCTGGAGCTAAAAGAGCAGCAGATGCAAATGATGTTGACATAAGAGAGTATGAAGTCATCTACAAACTTTTAGAAGATATTCAATCCGCTATGGAAGGATTACTTGAGCCTGATCTAGTTGAGGAATCTTTAGGTCAAGCTGAAGTAAGGGCTACTTTTGCGGTTGGGAAAGGAGCTATTGCTGGCTGCTATGTACAAAGTGGTAAACTGCAAAGAAATTGTTCTTTAAGAGTAATCAGATCAGATAAAGTAATTTTTGAAGGTAATTTAGATTCACTGAAAAGGTCTAAGGATGATGTAAAAGAAGTTAATACTGGCTTCGAATGTGGAGTTGGTTGTGATAAATTCTCAACTTGGAGTGAAGGAGATATCATAGAAGCATTTAAATTTGTAACTAAAAAAAGGACCCTTAGTAAATAACTTAATCTGTCTTATTTCTATCGAGGAATAACAAGAAAGAAAATAATGCACAAGCTCCTATTTGTATAAAAAGATTATTTTGCTGGACTTCATTCCCTCCAGCAATTTTGGAAAACATTATGATAAGACCCAAAAAAGCTGAGCCTGCAAATGCCATCCACAATACTCTTCTTAAGCCTCTAAAAGGAGCCTGAGACTCCTTTAATAATTTTTTTTTTAATTCAGGATCAATTTTTGACATTAATTATTTCAAACATAAAATTAATTCTATATGAAAATTTCAAAATTTTATATTGCCTACATAGCTCAGCGAAAGAGCAACTGTCTCGTAAACAGTAGGTCATTGGTTCAATTCCAATTATCGGCATTAAAATTTCTTATATCAAGGATCTTATGATTGAAAAAAAAAATAATATAAAAAAATTTTTTAAAATTTTTATTTTTATCCCACTTATTTTCTATTATGGGAAAAGAAGTTATATAGCTTTTGATGAAGGATTCTATGCTTTGCAAGCTAAATGGATTCTAGAAAAAGGTAACTGGATAGTACCTTTATGGTGGGACGAATATGTTTTGGATAGAACAAATGGTTTACAAGTTTTAATCGCAAAATCACAAGAAATATTTGGCAAAAATATATTCGCTGCATATTTGCCAACAACTATTGCAGCAATATTAATGTTGTTCATAACTTATAAATTACATGAAGAATTTTTTGATAAAAATTATGCAATCATATCTCCACTAATACTCTCCACAACATATTTATGGTTTGACTACTCTCATTTAGCAACTCAAGATCTTATTTATTCTTGCTTGGTCACTATTGGATTATTTGCCTTAGTAAAAATAAAAACAACAGAAAGTAAATTCTATATTCTGCTTTTTGGTATTTGGATAGGTTTAGCCTTCATGATGAAGACTTTTCTTGTTGCCGTTCCTATAGTTGCACTATCACCATATTTATTTACAAAAAAAAATTTATTTTTTACAAAATTCTTTTGGCTTGGATTAATAATTGGATTTATTCCATATTTATTATGGGCTGATTGTATAAACTCTTATTTAGATCAAAATATTATATTTTTCTTGTTTGGGAAGTTCAATATACTTGCCAATGAAAACAATTTTACAAATCCTTTCTATTATTATCTTTGGAACGTTCCTTTAACATTCCTACCATGGAGCATATTTTCTCTTATCGGTTTAATATCAAATACTTTAGAAGATAAAAATAGAATACTAATTTTAACTTATTTTCCTCTAATTTTAATATTAATAATAAGTATTTTTTCTACAAAAACGCCGTATTACCCTTTGCAAATATCTTCAATCTTATCTTTAAATACATATATAGGTATTAAATATTTATTTAGTTCAAAAAAATATAAATCTACAGCTGTTTTTATAATATCAAAATTCATTCCTTTATTAATCATTTTTTTAGTTATTACTTATTTAATTTTCTTTAAAAGTATTTTAAATTTTACTATAAAAGAAAATACATTTATGATTTTAGGATTAACCTCATTTGCGATAGCTTGGTCTTATATAAAATACAAAAGTAATCTCAAAGAAGTTTTTATAACTTTAGTTATTGGTCCTTATCTATTAACATCTTTATTATTACAATCAGGTTTATTTACAGACCGATCAAGAGCCTTAAGAGAAAATATGGAATATCTATCTTCATTAGATATCCTAAAGAATCAAATCATTAAGGTTGATAAAAGTAGCATTAATAATGAAAAGGCACAATCAAAAATAATAAGAATTTCCCTACTTACTCCTAATTTAGGAGATGGTATAAATGGCTTAGAAAAGCTTAACCCATCAGATTTTGCATGGTCCACTTTGTCTTCAAAGGAACCATATGAAAAAGACTCTTATCAAATAATTTACGATAATGAAATTTTATCTCCTTGGAAATTAATCAGAAAAATTTGATAAGTTTATATTAAAATTATTTTGGTTAGAAATTTAATTTAATGAAATCTGCAAATACATGGAATTTATCAAATAATGAACTACACCAGTTATTTAAAGACAATAATGAATTCATTTCTCTTAAAGTAAGGGGTAATACTTGGGAACCAATTACAAGATGGCTTAAATTAGATTCTAGAATATTCAAAGAAACAACTAACAAAGCAAGAATTACTTTATGTGATGTTGAATCATTAGCAGAAATTTATAATTATAGATCTATCAGATGGAAAGCAAAAAAATTAACCCCAATTCCCACTAATTTCATCCCACAATATATAAAAAATACGTTACGTAAGGTCCCAATAATTAAGCAACTTGCATTTGAATTGGAAATTATATTTTATAAATATCAGGAGAACTCAAGTAATCATTTGATTTCAATAGTTATTCCTGCAAGAAATGAGGAAGGTAATAGGGAACTTTTAATAGGAGCTTTAAATAAATTTAAAGACATACCTAATAAAATAGAAATAATATTTGTTGAGGGAAACAGTAAAGATAAAACTTTTCAAATGCTGGAGAAAATACGTAAAGATTTTTCAAATAGCTTCCAAATATCTCTTATAAAACAAACTTCTAAGGGTAAGAAAAATGCTGTTGTTGAAGGTTTCAATATTTCATCTGGTGAAACTTTGGCAATTATAGATAGCGACTTCACAGTAGACGTAAACGATAGTATAGATGCAATAATGGAATCAACGAAAAATGAGAATATACTTATTAACTGCTCTCGAACAACATTTCCAATGGAAAAAGATGCTATGAGATGGGCGAATTATATCGGGAATAGATGTTTTGCTATATTTTTATCGATATTAATAAATAAACCAATTTCTGATTCATTATGCGGTACAAAAGTTTTCTCGAGGAAGTTTTTCAATTTGATGAAAAAAAATGGTAGTTGGGAATCTAAGTCAGATCCTTTTGGTGATTTTACGATAATTTTTGAAGCAGCCAATAATAATTTTAAAATCCTAAATTACCCTGTTAGATACTATGCAAGAAAATCTGGATCGCCGAATATATCAAGATGGGTAGATGGTATTAAACTTCTTAAGGTATGTTTAAAATATATGATTTCAGATCTCTAAATAAAATAAGAGTTTTAATTATTCGGAACTAAATTTATGCAAATTCACCGAAAGAGTAATAAAATAGTTAGATTCTTTGTGTGAGATCAGTTCTAAATCTCTTTTATGGAGTTTAATTTTCCCTTAAAAAGAATAACGCAAAATACTAAAAGAGAATCTTTCAGAAAAGTTCTCATTGTTAGACTTCCATGTAATCCAATATTTCCAATAGGACCTATCTATTTAGTAGACCATATTCATAAGTGTTTCCCACATATAGAGCAAAAATTCATTGATTTAGCGATAGTTCCTTCAAACAAAATTTCAAAATATCTAAAAAGAAAAATTGATCAGTTTAGACCTCATCTTATTATTTTTTCTTGGAGGGATATACAAATATACGCTCCAGTTGACGGGAGAAGTGGTAATCCTTTACAGAACTCTTTTGAAGTTTTCTATTCTAAGAATATTTTTAAAAAAATTAGAGGTGCTTGGGGAGGATTAAAGTTAATTAAATCTCACTATGAAGAAATAAGTAGGAATACATCCTTAGTGAAAATGGGACTAAATAGAGCTCAAAAATACAATAAATCAGTAAAAGTGATTTTAGGGGGCGGGGCTGTAAGCGTTTTTTATGAACAACTAGGTAATTTATTACCAAAAGGTACAGTGATCTCTGTTGGAGAAGGCGAAAACCTAATTGAAAAGATTATTAAAGGTGATTCTATTTCAGAAGAAAGATGTTATCTTGCTGGGCAAAAACCCAGAAATAAACTTATCCATGAGCAGCCTTCTGGAACGATTAAAACAGCATGCAACTACAAATACATTAAATCTATTTGGGCTGAATTTGATTGGTATATAGAAGGTGGGGATTATTATGTAGGGGTTCAAACCAAAAGAGGTTGTCCACATAACTGTTGTTTTTGCGTTTATACAGTTGTAGAAGGTAAAAAAGTTCGAGTTAATCCTGTTAATGAAGTTATTAAAGAAATGAAGCAACTTTATGAAATGGGGGTTAGAGGTTTTTGGTTTACTGATGCTCAATTCATCCCAACCAAGAACAATATAAATGACGCGAAATTACTTCTTCAAGCAATAAAAAATCAAGGTTGGAATGATATTAATTGGGCAGCATACATTAGGGCAGATAATATTGATCGCGAATTAGCACAATTAATGGTTGAAACGGGAATGAGTTATTTTGAGATAGGGATCACATCAGGATCTCAAGAACTTGTTAGAAAAATGAGGCTTGCATATAACCTTAAAGCTGTTCTAGAAAATTGCAGAATGCTTGTAGATGCTGGATTTAGAAATCATGTCTCAGTAAATTACTCATTTAATGTTTTTGATGAAACCCCAAATACAATTAAACAAACAATTGCTTATCATAGAGAACTAGAAAATATATTTGGAAAAGGGTCAGTAGATCCTGCTATATTTTTTATAGGTTTACAACCACATACTCTTTTAGAAAAGTACGCTTTAGAAAATAATATCTTAAAACCTAATTACAATCCTATGAGTATGATGCCATGGACAGCAAGAAAACTTTTATGGAACCCTGGTCCTCTTGGTAAGAGGCTTGGAGAGGTATGTTTAGAAGCTTTTGATAATAAAGATGATGAATTTGGAAAAACAGTTATTAATATTTTGGAAAGAAATTATGGTAAATCATCATTAGATGAATCTCTGAAAGTTCGTAAATTAACTGAAAGAAAACTTACAACAACAAAAATTTAAAATCAAACCATTGCTAATAAGGTATTTAATCTTCTTTTTCGATTGAACTTGATATTCCCTTGGATTTTAAAGATTCTGAATAAAATTCAGCCGGTTCTAGATCACAAACGATAATCAAACCTACACCAGTATTATGAGCCTCTAACATAATAGAAATAGCATCTTGCTCGCTTAATTGTGGTACTACTTCTCTTAAAGCAATAGTGACATACTCCATAGAATTAACTGGGTCATTGTGAAGTAATACTTTATATTTTGGTGATTTATTTTTTAACGCGGCTGTTTTTTTTTCTAACACTGCTGCGTTACTATTTTTTCCTTCTTCTAACTTTATAGTTAACATTACATTTAATTTTTAATTACTAGATAATTTATTGATTATTATATATTAATTATTCGCTCCATTGCATTATTAACATTCAATCTTGAGTTAAAGGCAGATAATCGAAAATAGCCCTCACCGGCTAATCCAAAACCACTTCCAGGTGTCCCCACCACATTTGCTTTTTCAAGAAGATAATCAAAAAAGTCCCAAGAAGTCATATTAACTGGAACTTTAATCCAAACATATGGTGCATTATCACCCCCATAAACTGTAAAACCAGATGTTCTGAGCTTGTTTTGCATAATCTTGGAATTTTTCATATAAAAATCTATTAAAGAATTAACCTCTTTTTTACCTTGCGAAGAATATACAGCCTCAGCTCCTCTTTGTACAATGTAGCTTACTCCATTAAATTTAGTGCATTGACGCCTGTTCCATAATGGCCATAAATCGACCTTATCACCTTTTGAATTATGCCCTGAAAGATTTTTAGGTATTACTGTATAAGCACATCTAACCCCAGTAAATCCAGCATTTTTTGAGAAAGATCTAAATTCTATAGCACAATTTTTTGCTCCTTCTATTTCATATATTGAATGAGGAATATCTTTATCTTGAATAAAAGCTTCATAAGCTGCATCGAAAAGAATCAAAGACTTATTTTTGTTTGCATAGTCAACCCATTTTTTCAATTCTTCTTTAGTAATTGTTGCCCCCGTTGGATTATTTGGGAAACAAAGATAAACAATATCAACTTTACTTTTAGGAATTTCAGGCAGAAAATTATTATCCTCGTTAATAGCTAAATATAATAATCCTTGATAAGTACCATTTTGAATTGTTTCTCCAGTTCTCCCAGTCATCACATTACTATCTACATAAACAGGATAAACAGGATCTGTAACCGCAATCAAATTATTATCGCCAAGAATATCTAAAATATTACTGCTATCGCATTTTGAACCATCTGAAACAAATATTTCTTCTGGTGTAATTTGACACCCTCTTGACATAAAATCATTTTCAGCAATTTTTTCCCTAAGCCAGCCATATCCTTGTTCTGGACCATAACCTTTAAATCCTTTATTTGTTCCCATTTCATTTAAAGCTTTACTCATCGCATTTACACAAGCTTGGGGTAGCGGCTCAGTTACATCACCAATTCCAAGCTTAATAACTTCCGAGCTGCTATTAGCTTTAATAAAATTACTAACTCTTTTTGAAATTTCAGGGAATAGATATCCTGCTTTGAGTTTTAAATAATTTTCGTTTACTTGAACCACTTTAAAAAAATTTAAGGTCTAACCTTTATAAGAATAATGTATGAATGTGCTTAAGCGGGCAATAAATGTTAATATGAGAAGGTTATGATTTAACTTAAGAAATAAGTCATAGCTTTTTAATCAATTTCAAATCGTTTAAAAGTCGTCTAAAACTTAAATACTTAGCTAATTAAACTTCTACTAATTATTTTAAAATCTAATAAACTTAGTACCCAAAAACTTTTTAGCGAATAATTTAATATCAAATTATTTATTTTTTATCGATTTTCACAATTCAAAACATACTTAATTTTTTTATATGTCTCAGCAAATTGTAATAGCTGAGCAGGCGCGTATTGCAGCACTACTCACAGATGATCGTGTTGATGAATTAATCGTCGCACAAGGTCAATATCAAATTGGAGATATTTTTTTAGGGACTGTTGAAAATGTTCTTCCTGGGATTGATGCTGCCTTTATTGATATTGGAGAAAGTGAAAAAAATGGCTTTATTCACGTATCAGATCTAGGTCCATTAAGACTTAAAAAAGGTGTTGCAGGAATTACTGAACTTCTTGAACCAAAACAAAAAGTTCTTGTTCAAGTAATGAAGGAACCTACTGGAAATAAAGGGCCTAGATTGACAGGTAATATCTCATTACCCGGGAAATATTTAATATTGCAACCTCACGGACAAGGTGTCAATATTTCCAGGAAAATCAATACTGAGACTGAAAGAAGTCGTTTAAGAGCACTTGGGGTTTTAATTAAACCACCCAGCACAGGTCTATTATTTCGAACGGAAGCCGAAAAAATAAAAGAAGAACTACTTATTGAAGATTTAGAAAATTTAATCCAACAATGGGATCAAGTTTTAAAAATTTCAGAAACTTCTAATCCACCAAAACTAATAAGTAGAGATGAAGATTTTTCTTTAAAAATCTTAAGAGATTGCATTAAATCATCAACTAATAAAATTGTAATTGATAATAAAATCTCACTCGAAAAAGCAAAAGACTTTTTAGTTGATAATGATTCAAATGTGGATCTTATTTATCATAATAATAATGTTAATGAACACATATTAGAAAAATACCAAATTAATAAGACTATTCAAAAGGCACTTCAACCACGAGTAGATTTACCTTCAGGGGGATACATAATTATTGAGCCAACTGAAGCTTTAACAGTAATTGATGTGAATTCTGGATCTTTCACAAGATCAGCCAATTCAAGACAAACTGTCTTATGGACCAATTGTGAAGCAGCTGTTGAAATTTCCAGGCAAATGAAATTGAGAAATATTGGGGGAGTTTTAGTAATTGATTTTATAGATATGGAATCTCGAAGAGATCAATTTCAGTTACTTGAACAATTTAGTTTAGCAATCAAAGATGATTCAGCCAGGCCCCAGATAGCTCAGTTAACTGAATTGGGTTTAGTCGAATTAACAAGAAAAAGGCAAGGACAAAATATATATGAATTATTCGGAAAAAAATGTAATACTTGCAATGGATTAGGCCATATTGAAAATTTACTAAATTATCAAAACTCTAATTTAGAAACAAACCATACTGCAAAGAAACCTAGCAAATTAAATGATACAAAGTTTCTAGATTTAGACCAACTTCAAGTAATTGAAAATCAAGAAAAGATAGTTAAGAAAGAATTACCAAACTCCAAAAATTTAAATAAAGATGATGATGATTCCAAAAAAAAAGAAAATGATAATGAAATACTTAATACCAATAATCCAAAAGAAAAGAAATTAATAACAGTTGAGCTAAGTAATGATGAAAAAATTGTGTACAGTCAATTGGGTATTAATCCATTAATTAAATTAGGTAAACAGTATATAACTAATAATCATTTCGTACTTTTAGAAGATAGTAATAAAAAAGAAAAAGAAAGAGAAATGCCTATAGAGAATACCAAAAAATCAAAAGATAGAGTTTCCAGTAAAAAAACAAATAAAAAAACCTCAAATTCCAATTCAATAGAAATTTTTGAATTTGATGAATCAAAAAAAGTTAATTCCGATAGCACATTAACCAAAATAATACCTGCTAAAGAGGGAATAGAAGTAAAAGATGAAATTGATGATTCAAGACGTAAAAGAAGAAGATCATCTGCAAGTATTGAATAAAGTTTTTGAGATTGGTATTGATGAAGTAGGTCGTGGGGCGGTTTTTGGACCAGTATTTTCTGCTGCTATAGTTCTTACTGAAAAGAATGGATTAACTCTCAGGAAATTAGGAGTTAACGATAGTAAAAAACTAACTCCCAAAAAAAGAGAATTACTTTTGCCTAAAATTATTGAATTTTCTTCAGATTACAGCTTGGGGCAATCTTCAGTAAGAGAAATAGATCAATTAGGAATAAGATGTGCAACTGAGCTTTCAATGTTTAGAGCTATAAAAAAGTTAAAAAACAACCCCTCTGAAGTGTTAATAGACGGTCCACTATCATTAAGACTTTGGAAGGGTCGTCAAAGAAATATAATTTCAGGTGATTCCAAATTTACTTCCATAGCTGCTGCAAGCATAATTGCAAAAGTAACACGTGATTATTTAATGGAAAGATTAGAACAAAAATACTCGGGATATTTTATATTTAAAAATAAAGGATATGGAACTAAAGAACATTTCATAAGTCTCAAAGTAAATGGGATAACGCATCTACATAGGAAAAGTTTCTTGACTAAATTAAATCTGATTTAATTCACACCAATTGACAAAATCTTTTATTAATTGTTTCTGGACCCTAGATTTTATTCCTAATAAAATACCATTCAATACTGAATGGCCCGTAGTTTCTAAAATTTTCTTTGGCACAAGTTTTAAAAGAGGAGGTTGACTTACTGAGACACCTAAAAGCGCTTCACCTTCTAATCCAATATCAGTTGCCTCCAAATTTGCTTTCAAAGTTAAATTAAAATCTTCTATTATCCCTAAACCATCTAATTTACTATCGAGTGCACTCATTTTTAAAACACCTTCTTTATTCTCAACTGCAATTGATACAACAGGGTTAATATCTAATTGAAAAACCTTGAAACTTGTTACAGTATACTTATATTTGCTTTCGCCTTCAGATTCTAATTTATTGGGGTCCAGCATTGCTCCAACAACTCTTTCTTCTTCCAAAAGATACTTAGAAAGAAATTCTTTATTCCTTTTAACAGAAAGCTTAAGTTTCTGTTTAGCATCAAAAGCTAAAAGCATTTTTCAATATACCTCCAATGCTTTTTTGATCTCTTTTTTTCTTACAATTAATCATGCGCAAACAAGTTGCATATTTAGGTCCTGAAGGGACATACGCAGAAAAAGCAGCCCATATTTTATCAAAGCTTGCCAATTTTGAGTCACCTTTATTTGTACCATGTAATGGGCTATATTCGGTTATTAAATCAATAGCCTACAAAAATTGTGATGCAGCAATAGTACCTATCGAAAACTCCGTTGAAGGAGGAGTAACAACAACTTTAGACGCTCTTTGGAAATTTTCTGATATTAATATCCAAAAAGCAATTGTTTTGCCAATAAAACATGCATTACTTAGTCATGGAGAAATTACAGAGATATCAGAGGTACTATCTCATCCACAAGCTTTAGCGCAATGTTCAGAATGGTTATCTGAAAATCTTCCAGAAGCAATTACTCTACCCACAAAATCAACTTCAGAAGCTGTGAATATGGTCAAAGGTAGTTCATTTAGAGCAGCTATTGGTTCGAAATCTCTTATTAAAATAGAGGGACTTAATGAATTAGCATATCCTATTAATGATGTTCCAGGGAATTGCACAAGATTTGTTTTGTTGAGTAAAGAATCCATTTTAGATGGAGCAAATATTGCTAGTTTTGCCTTCTCATTACTCTCAAATAATCCTGGTGCTTTACTTGAAGCTTTAAATTATATATCAGAATTTGGATTCAATATGAGCAAAATAGAATCCAGGCCTTCTAAGAGAGAACTGGGAGAATATATCATATTTGTTGATATTGAAATAACTAATCTGTCTAATGTTGAAGCATTTGAGAAATTGAAGAAAAAAATAAGACCTTTATGTGAACATTTGGTCGATTTTGGCTGTTATTTATCAGAAAAGATTAATTTAGACTAATTAACCTCTACATTTATAAACTCCGAATTCCATTAAACCTTTTTTAAAGGCCCAATCCATTAACAATATCGTAGGAATTTCTCTAACGGACTTTATTATAGCTCCTGGACCAAGTGATAAAATTGCATTTGGTCTTCTCATTCCTTCAAATATTGAATCAAACCAAGATGGGTTTGTAAAAGAATTCCATTGATCAGAAATAACTTGACCTGAACTATTTTTATTCTTGCTAAGAATACTACTAAATTCATCAATACTTATGAATTTAGGATGTACCCACTGTTCAAGTAACTGCTTTAAGATTATTTTTTCAAGCATAGATGGGGGCTGTTTTCTTAAATCTCTTGAATTCCAATCAGCCAATGCTAGAAATCCTCCAGGTCTTAAGGTTCTTAACATTTGATCTGCAAATTTAGTTTTGTCATTCATATGAGCTCCTGCTTCAACACTCCAAACGCCATCGAATGTCCCCTCTTCAAATTTCAAATTCAAAGCATCCATAACTTTGAAATTACATGTACAGCCATAAGGCGTAAGTTCTAAAGCTCTTTTTACTTGAACTGGACTAATAGTTATTCCAGTAACATTAAATCCATAATAATTTGCGAGGATTCTAGAGCTTCCTCCTATTCCACAACCTACATCTAAAACCCTAGAACCCCTGGGCAATTTATCTAGACCACTCCAGCTTACTAACTCATGTACAAATTGAACTTTTGCCTCTCTAAAATCAATATTTTTATTTAAGGGATAGAAGCCTAAATGTATATGCTCTCCCCATAATCTTTCTAGTAGTTTATCTTGAGTCCATGAATCATAAGCTGAAGCTACCGTTCCCGAAGAAATATATTTTCTTGTATTAATTCTCCAGAGTGTTAAATAAGAAAATAATAAAATTAATACTAAAAAACTAGCAGATATTAAAAATATAGACATTTAGTTCTCTTTGATATCAGGAAAGCTTTCTTTTAAAGCTGTTCTAGCTGCTAATTGTTTTCTAGTATGATCTAACATTTCAAACTCCCTTTCCAAGCGTGTATAGGTATTCCTCTCCTCTAAGAGTTTCTGCTGCTCATCAGCTACTGGGCCACCTAAATGCGCACCGATCCAAAAAGATAATTCCATAGGGTTTTCAGGTAACTTTTCAGGAAGAACTTTTTGAGAATTAGTTAGTTTACTAGTTAATTTAACTACATCATTTAATGCTTCAGTAACTGAATCTCTTAAAAGATCTAAGTTTTGAAAACTTTCAATATTTTCGTCAGTGATCCAACTTACCATTGCTGAGCAATAAGGAGTTGAACGTACAATTTCTAAGACTTGAAATCTTTGCTGACCTAATGTAATTAGGTTACTTCTACCATCTTCGGCAGTTTGATGTTTAATTATTTGAGCACAACAGCCAACATTAGCCATACTCTTTGTATTAGGATCCCACTTAATTACTCCAAACATTGAATCCGATTCAAGTACAGATTTGAGCATAATTCTGTATCTTGATTCAAAGATGTGTAAAGGTAGGACTTCTTGAGGGAAAAGAACAACTTCTGGCAAAGGGAATAGAGGTAATTCCCTTACTGAAAGCTCTCCCATTTAAACCTCAATTTATTTAATTTTATCTTAGTAAATTTAAGTTCTATTCGGGCTTATTTATAATTTGACTTCTATATCTACACCGCTAGGAAGATCTAATTTCATTAGAGCATCTATAGTTTTAGCAGAGGGACTATAAATATCAATTATTCTTCTATGAGTTCTGGTTTCAAAATGCTCTCTAGAATCTTTATCTACATGCGGTGACCTTAAAACACAATAAATTTTTCTTTTTGTTGGTAATGGAATAGGTCCTATAGCTGAAGCCGCAGTAGTATCTGCTGTTTGAATGATCTTATCACAAGACAAATCAAGCATTCTTCTATCAAATGCTTTTAATCTTATGCGTATTTTTTGTTGAGCGAGTGAAGCAGTCATAAGTTTAAATTAATCTCTTTGTAAAGGGGTTATTGATTATCAATAACCCATATCTCTTATGTAACTATTTTAGATTATCAAAGGTTAGCATCGTCAAATTAACAAAATTATTCAACAATTTTGGAAACAACACCAGCTCCAATAGTACGACCACCTTCACGAATAGCAAAGCGCATTCCTTGTTCGATAGCAACTGGACAAATTAATTCTCCAGTCATTTTTATCCTGTCACCAGGCATTACCATTTCTACATTAGCGCCATCATCAGAGGTGAATGCGGTGATTTGCCCAGTTACATCTGTTGTCCTTATATAAAATTGTGGTCTGTAACCAGCGAAGAAAGGAGTATGTCTTCCACCCTCTTCTTTCTTAAGAACATAAACTTCCCCTTCAAATTTTGTATGAGGAGTAATTGAACCTTTTTTAACAAGAACCATTCCTCTCTCAATATCTTCTTTCTGAACACCACGTAAGAGTAATCCAACATTATCTCCAGCCATACCTTCATCGAGAAGTTTACGGAACATCTCAACACCAGTAACAGTAGTCAATCTTGTATCTCTTATTCCAACAATTTCAACTTCTTCTCCTACTTTAACTTTGCCTCTTTCTATTCTTCCTGTGGCAACTGTTCCTCTACCTGTAATAGAAAAAACATCTTCAATTGCCATTAAAAATGGCTTATCAATTTCTCTTTCCGGTTCAGGGATACTGGCATCAACAGCAGTCATTAATTCTTCAATTTTAGACTCCCAAGTTGAATCCCCCTCTAAAGCTTTTAAACCTGAAACTTGAACGATGGGTATATCATCACCAGGAAAATCATAACTATCTAGAAGTTCTCTGATTTCCATTTCAACAAGCTCAATGATTTCTTCATCATCTACCATGTCGCATTTATTCAATGCAACAACTAATGCAGGAACTCCAACTTGTTTTGCCAAAAGAATATGTTCTTTTGTTTGAGCCATAGGACCGTCTGTGGCAGCACAGACTAAAATTGCACCATCCATTTGAGCAGCACCAGTTATCATGTTTTTTACATAATCAGCATGACCTGGGCAGTCGACATGAGCATAATGTCTGCCTGCAGTTTCATATTCAACGTGGGCAGTATTAATTGTTATGCCACGTTCTCTTTCTTCTGGAGCACCATCAATGTCTCCATAATCTTGAGCTTGTGCTTGACCTTTTTTCGCTAGAACATTTGTAATAGCAGCAGTCAGGGTTGTTTTTCCATGATCAACGTGGCCAATAGTACCTATGTTGACATGTGGTTTGTTCCTTTCGAACTTCTCGCGAGCCATTTGAATTAAAGAATCGAGGGTTAAATAGTGTTTAGTTTAGAGATCAGGAGTTGCCCTGATTCTTGGAAATGATAGCTTCAGCAACATTACGAGGAACTTCCTCATAATTTGCGAACTCCATTGAGAATATACCCCGACCTTGAGTCATTGATCGGAGTTGAGTGGCATAACCGAACATTTCGGCTAAAGGCACTTTGGCCTGTACTTTAGACAATCCATCATCGACAGATTGTCCTTCGACTTGACCTCTCCTTGAGGATAGATCACCAATTACAGATCCAAGAAAATCATCAGGACTTTCGACCTCGACTTTCATCATAGGCTCTAATAGGACAGGATTGCATTTTTTAACCCCATCTTTAAAAGCCATTGAACCTGCAATTTTGAAGGCCATTTCAGATGAGTCTACATCGTGGAACGAACCATCGACTAGTGTTACTTTTACATCAATCAGCGGATAACCGGCAAGAACTCCTGATTCACAGGTTTCTTTCATACCATTTGAGGCTGGTCCAATATATTCTTTTGGAATTGTTCCACCAACAATTTTATTAACAAATTCAAAACCTTTACCAACTTCAGCAGGTTCCATTTCAATAACTACGTGTCCGTATTGCCCTTTACCTCCTGTTTGTCTTGCATATTTACCTTCGCCCTTGGAACTTGATCTAATTGTTTCTCTATAAGAAACCTGTGGAGCACCTATATTTGCCTCAACTTTAAACTCTCTCAACATTCTATCTACAAGTATTTCTAAATGTAATTCACCCATACCAGCTATAACAGTCTGATTTGTCTCTTGATCTGTACTTACCCTAAAGGTTGGATCTTCTTCAGATAGGGCTTGTAAAGCTTTAGAAAGCTTTTCCATATCTCCTTTAGTTTTTGGTTCAACAGCAACTGAAATGACAGGTTCAGGAATAAATAAGGTTTCTAGAACTATTGGGTCATCAGTATTACATAATGTGTCACCTGTTGTTGTATTCTTCAATCCCAGAACAGCACCTAAATCACCTGCTCTTAATTCGTCAACTTCCTCTCTCTCATCTGCTTTTAAGATTACTAATCTAGAGATTCTCTCTTTAGCATCCTTAGTAGAATTCATAACATAACTACCTTTTGATAACACTCCAGAGTACATTCTTACAAAAGTTAGTTTCCCGTAAGGATCGGACATTACTTTGAAAGCTAATGCACTGAAAGGAGCATTGTCATCCGATGGCCTGATATCTTCTTTACCGTTTGGCAAAACACCCTGAATGGGCTTTACATCAACTGGAGCTGGTAAATAATCAACTACTGCATCTAGAACTAATTGAACTCCTTTATTTTTGAAAGCTGAACCACATAAGACAGGAACTAAACCATGTTTGAGTACTCCTTCTCTGATGCCTTTTTTAAGTTGGTTTTCAGTTAATTCTCCCTTATCCAAAAATATTTCAATTAATTCTTCATCGTTTTCTGCAACACTCTCCATTAATTTACTTCTCCATTCAAGGGCTTCATCTTTCATATCCTCTGGAATTGGAGCCTCTTCAATATCAGTACCTAAATCATTTTTGTATAAGTAAGCCTTATTACTTACTAAATCTATGATTCCTGATAGATCACCTTCGGCACCTATTGGAAGCTGAATAGGGAAAGCATTTGCTTTGAGACGCTCTTTAATTTGTTGATTAACTTTTAAGAAGTCTGCACCTGTTCTATCCATCTTATTTACGAAAACCATTCTTGGCACAGAGTATCTATCAGCTTGTCGCCAAACTGTTTCTGACTGTGGCTGAACTCCTCCTACTGCACAAAATACAGCTATGACTCCATCAAGAACTCTCATAGATCTTTCAACTTCAATTGTAAAATCAACGTGACCTGGAGTATCTATAATATTAATTCTGTGATCCTGCCAACTTGTAGAAATAGCAGCTGCAGTGATAGTAATTCCTCTCTCTCTTTCTTGAGCCATCCAATCGGTTACAGCAGCACCATCATGTACTTCTCCAATTTTATGAACAACTCCTGAATAAAAAAGAATTCTTTCAGTAGTTGTTGTTTTACCAGCATCAATATGAGCGGCTATACCTATATTCCTTACTCGTTCAAGGGGAAAGTCGCGTGCCAATTTTAAAACTCCAAATAGAATAGATTGTTAGATAGCTACAGTTTATTTAATCAAATAAACTTTTAATTAATAATAAACTAATTAAGTACCATTTTGGTCGGAATTAGTATCTGTAGTGAGCAAAAGCCTTATTAGCTTCGGCCATTTTATGGGTATCTTCTCTCTTCTTAACTGCGCTGCCAGTTTCATTAGCTGCATCCATTAATTCGCCCGCTAATTTTTGTGACATACTTTTTCCATTTCTTCCTCTTGAAAAAGTAACAAGCCATCTAAGTGCCATTGCTGTGCCTCTTTCTTGACGAACTTCCATTGGGACTTGATAAGTAGCACCTCCAACTCTTCTTGCTCTTACCTCAACTAAAGGGGTTGCATTCTTTACGGCTGTTTCAAATAACTCCACAGCATTTCCACCTGTTCTCTCACTGATTAGAGAAAAAGCATCTGATAATATTTTTTGTGCAGTGGATTTTTTACCATGTTTCATTAATCTAGAAATCATCATTGAGGCAAGACGACTATTAAATTGTGGATCAGGCAAAATTGGTCTTTTTACTGCTGCATTACGACGTGACATATTAAAAAAAATTGATGTTAAAAATTAATCATTTTTAGGAGCTTTTGCTCCATATTTAGATCTGGATTGACGTCTATCCTTGACTCCTGATGTATCTAAAGTTCCCCTTATTATATGATATCTTACCCCTGGTAAATCTTTAACTCTTCCTCCTCTTAGCAGAACAACAGAATGTTCCTGTAAGTTATGTCCTATTCCTGGGATATATGCCGTAACTTCAAAACCTGAAGTTAATCTAACTCTGGCAACTTTTCTTAAGGCAGAATTTGGTTTTTTTGGAGTGGAGGTATAAACTCTCGTACATACACCTCTTCTCTCTGGACAAGCTTTAAGTGCAGGAGATTTTGTTTTTCTTGTCAGACGTTTTCTTTCTGATCCAATTAATTGGGAAATGGTCGGCATCTATATTTATAGATAAAAATACATATCAAAACATCATAACCTTTTACGAGTCACATCAAAAGTTTTTTTTTATTTTTTTTAATTTAAAATTAAAATTTAAATTTGTTTAGTAATTCTTCATTATTTTTAGTTTTATTTGGATTTTTATTTTTATAATGGAAATAAATAAAATATTTTATATAGTTAAATAATCTATGCGAGAAAGTATCAAAAGAAGCATTGAGCCATATCAAGATAGTTATTCTCCAAATGGAATAATTGGAGAGAAAGACGCCTGCGGAGTAGGTTTCATAGCAAATATTGAAGGTAAAGAAAGTAATTGGATATTAAAACAATCTCTTAAAGGACTTAATTGTATGGAACATAGAGGAGGATGCGGAGGGGATAGTGATTCAGGTGATGGAGCTGGTATTTTATGTTCAATTCCTTGGTCATTTTTAGATAAAGAATTAAATTTAGTTACTGAACCTAATGAAAAAAGGGGGTTAGGTATGATTTTTATGCCAAATAATAAATTAAAAGTCAAAGAATCAAAATTAATTTGTGATGAAGAAGCAAAAAAATTAAATTTCAAAAAAACATTTTGGAGAAACGTACCGGTTAAAAATGAAACATTAGGACCTCTAGCAAAAGCAAACGCTCCATCAATAATTCAATGGGTCATTTTTTTTAGTAAAGAGGATATTCAAGATATTGAGATGCGCTTATTTCAACTAAGAAAAAGAATTGAAAAAAGAATCAGAGAAAATACAAAAAACGCAGTTGGCGATTGTGAATTTTATTTCGCTTCGTTTAGTTCCAAAACGGTTGTTTATAAAGGGATGGTTAGATCTGAAGTTTTATCAGAATTTTACGAAGACTTAAAGAAAGAGGATTTTAAAGTTTCATTTTCTGTTTACCATCGAAGATTTAGCACAAACACTTTGCCAAAATGGCCTCTTGCTCAGCCAATGAGGTTTTTAGGCCATAATGGAGAAATCAATACACTCTTAGGAAATATCAATTGGGCGAAAGCATCAGAAAAACATATAGACGAGTACTGGGGTGAATTATCTAGAGATATTAAACCAATAGTTGATATAAATAAAAGTGATTCATCAAATCTTGATGCAACCCTAGAAATTAATATTCGTTCAGGCAAACCAATAACTGATTCTTTATTGGGACTTGTTCCAGAAGCATTTAGAGATCAACCAGAACTTGAATATAGAGATGACATAAAAGCATTTTATGAATATTCAGCTAGTCTCCAAGAAGCTTGGGATGGTCCTGCTCTATTAGTATTCTCAGATGGCGATTTTGTTGGAGCAACGCTAGATAGGAATGGTTTAAGACCTGCAAGATATTCAATAACAAATGATGGGTTTGTGATAATGGGTTCAGAAACAGGAGTTGTAGATATTGAAGAAAACAGAGTAATAGAAAAAGGACGCTTAGGTCCTGGTCAAATGCTAGCAGTAGATTTTCTTCAGAATAAGATTTTAAGGAATTGGGATGTGAAATCAGAGGCTGCTAAAAGAGAAAACTATCAAAATCTGTTGCAAAAAAGGATTGTGAAACTCAAAAAAAATGAATGGAATAATACTTGCGTTTTACCAGATATTGAATTGCTTCAACAGCAAACTGCCTACGGTTTTTCTTCAGAAGATAATGATCTAATTCTTGATTCAATGGCTTCTCTTTCAAAAGAACCAACGTATTGCATGGGTGATGACATACCATTAGCTGTGCTTTCTTCAAAACCCCATATTTTATATGATTATTTCAAACAAAGATTCGCACAAGTTACTAACCCTCCAATAGATCCTTTAAGAGAAAAATTAGTTATGAGTTTGGAAATGCATCTTGGTGAAAGATGCTCGCCTTTTGAAACAAAAAATATTAAACCCTTTATTCATCTAAAAAGCCCAATCATTAATGAAGAAGAATTAATTTCTCTAAAAGAATCAGAAATTAAATCTAAAACAATTTCAAGTTTATTTGATATTGAGGAAGGTATTAAAGGTTTTGAAAAAAAATTAGAAGAAATATGTAAATTGAGCGAGATTTCAATAAATGAAGGCAGTTCTTTAATAATCATTTCTGACAAAGGAGTGAATTCAAAAAAAAGTTTTATTCCTCCTTTATTAGCTGTAGGTGCAATTCATCATTATCTACTTAAAAAAGAAATAAGATTAAAAGCCTCGCTCATAATTGAAACTGGGCAATGTTGGAGTACACACCATCTAGCTTGTTTAATTGGTTATGGAGTTAGTGCTGTTTGCCCATGGTTAACACTCGAATCTGGCAGACATTGGTTACAACATCCAAAAACCCAAAAACTTATAGCTAGTAAAAAAATCAATCCGATTTCTGTTGAAGAAGTACAGAAAAATATCAAAAAAGCTTTAGAAGATGGGCTAAGAAAAATACTTTCTAAAATAGGAATTTCTCTTTTATCTAGTTATCATGGTGCTCAAATCTTTGAAGCTGTTGGGATAGGCTCTGATTTAATAAAAATAGCCTTCGATGGAACAACAAGTCGAATTGCAGGAATTACTTTGAAAGAACTTGCAAATGAATCACTTGCAATACATACAAAGGCATATCCAGAAATCGATTTAAAGAAATTAGAGTTTCTAGGATTTGTTCAATTTCGAAATAATGGAGAATATCATTCCAATAACCCTGAGATGTCTAAGGTTTTACATTCCGCTCTTAAGAAAGGACCAGGATATAATCATTTTGAAACTTATAAAACACTTATCCGTAATAGACCAATTACTTCTTTAAGAGATTTACTAACAATTAACTCGAAAAGGAAAAGTATTCCATTAGATCAGGTTGAAAGTATTGAATCAATATGTAAAAGGTTTTGCACAGGAGGTATGAGTTTAGGAGCATTATCAAGAGAAGCTCATGAAGTATTAGCTGTTGCAATGAATAGAATTGGAGGGAAAAGTAACAGCGGCGAAGGAGGTGAAGATCCTGCTCGATTTAATGTATTAAATGATATAGATGAGAATACTCAATCAGCCACATTACCTTTTATAAAGGGTCTTGAAATTGGAGATACTGCCTGCTCAGCAATTAAACAAATAGCCTCTGGAAGATTTGGGGTTACTCCAGAATATCTCAGAAGTGGTAAGCAACTTGAAATTAAAATGGCTCAAGGAGCTAAACCAGGAGAAGGGGGACAATTACCTGGGCCAAAAGTTGATACATATATTGCAAAATTAAGAAACAGCAAACCTGGGGTTGCTTTAATATCTCCACCTCCTCATCATGATATTTATTCAATTGAAGATTTAGCACAATTAATTCATGACTTGCACCAAGTACATCCAAAAGCGAAAGTGAGCGTAAAGCTTGTATCTGAAATTGGCATTGGCACTATTGCTGCTGGGGTAAGCAAAGCAAATGCTGATGTCATACAAATTTCCGGACATGATGGAGGGACTGGTGCTTCGCCTCTTAGTTCTATTAAACATGCCGGTTTACCATGGGAATTAGGAGTTGCAGAGGTTCATAAATCTTTAATAGAAAATAATCTAAGAGATAGAGTCCTTTTAAGAACTGACGGAGGGCTTAAAACAGGATGGGATGTGATTATTGCAGCTCTATTGGGTGCTGAAGAATATGGTTTTGGTTCAGTGGCAATGATCGCGGAGGGCTGCATAATGGCTCGGGTTTGTCATACAAATAAATGTCCTGTTGGAGTTGCTACTCAAAAAGAGGAATTAAGAAAAAGATTCAAAGGTTTACCTGAGAATGTAGTAAATTTTTTCTTATACATAGCTGAAGAGATAAGAGAGATAATGAGTAGTCTTGGTGTTTCAAATATGGAGGAATTGAT
>QCUB01000008.1 GCA_003210895.1 Prochlorococcus sp. AG-676-M04 | reverse complement strand
AAATTATTGTTTACTATTCTAGCCATCCTAAGTATGGCCTTAGGAAATATTGTTGCACTGGCCCAAACCTCAATGAAAAGAATGTTAGCTTACAGTTCAATTGGTCAAGCAGGATTTGTAATGATAGGTATAGTGTCTGGAACTCAAGATGGTCTATCTGCGGCTGTCTTATATTTAGCTGCTTACTTGTTTATGAATCTAGGAGCTTTTTCATGTGTAATACTTTTTTCCCTGAGAACTGGTTCAGATAGAATTTCAGATTATTCAGGCCTTTATCAAAAAGATCCTTTGATTACTTTGGGTTTGAGCTTATGTCTTCTTTCTATTGGTGGGTTACCGCCTATGTTAGGTTTTTTCGGGAAAATATATTTGTTCTTTGCAGGCTGGGCTAATCATCAATATCTTTTAGTAGTGGTTGGATTAGTTACTTCAGTAATTTCAATTTATTACTATATCTCGGTTATAAAAATGATGGTAGTAAAAGAACCCCAAGAAGCTTCTGAAATAGTAAAATCTTATCCTGAAATAAACTGGAATATTATCGGATTACCTCCGTTAAGAATTGCATTATATACTTGTATAGCAGTTACAGCTTTAGGAGGCATACTTTCTAACCCTCTTTTTAAATTAGCTAATACAGCAGTATCAGAAACTCCTTTTTTACAAGATATATTAGCTGTTACTAATAATGCCCTCTAAAAAATATTAATAAATGAATAAAAAAGTTGCGACCCTAGAAAAAGTATCTAAAACGTATGGCAAGGATGATCTTATTGTAAAAGCCTTAGATAATGTAAATTTAGAAATTTATAAAGGTGACTATTTGGCAGTTATGGGCGCAAGTGGTTCAGGTAAAAGCACAGCTATGAATATTATTGGATGTCTAGATAGACCATCTAAAGGTGTTTATAAATTAAATGAGACTCCAGTAGAAAATTTATCGGATGATGAATTAGCTGAGTTACGAAATCAAAAATTAGGATTCGTGTTCCAACAATTCCACCTTCTTTCAGACGCTACAGCACTAGAAAATGTTCTTTTACCAATGATTTATGCGGGTATAAATCCTGTAGAAAGAAAAGAAAGAGCAAAATATGCCTTAGATAAAGTTGGGCTTTCTGAAAGAGTAAATAATCGTCCTAATCAATTATCGGGAGGACAACAACAACGTGTCGCAATTGCAAGGGCAATTATCAATAACCCTTCTCTTTTATTAGCCGACGAGCCAACTGGAGCTCTAGATTCAAAGACAACAGAAGATGTATTAGACCTTTTTGATAAACTACATGAATCAGGTATAACTATCGTTTTAGTTACTCACGAAGATGAAGTTGCAAGTCGTGCAAAGAAAATTGCAAAGTTTAAAGATGGTAAAATTGTTGAATTAAAAATTAAATAATTTAAAACCTTTTTAATACTTTTTCTTGGATATCATTATAAATTCTCAAATTCCCATTATTGTCTACATCTTTTATTTTCCACTCGTTGGAGTTGTATCCTCTTGGTAAATATTTTTTTGTAAGATATTTATTTGCGTTTTCAATAATATATTCTTTTCTATTATTACATTCGACTGAATTATGAATAGTCTTAAGAATTTTCGCAGTCCAATAATATTCGCATATGTTTTTAGTATTAAGTATTTCAGATAAAGCGATACCATCTGATGGGGTTTTATTTGAAAAATTCATACCGAAACCAATTCTTACATAAATAATTTCTTTTCCTCTTGTTATTACCCTAGGTAAAAATCCAATTAATTTTTTGGAATCATAAAAAATATCATTTGGCCATTTCAAATCAACTTTTATTGATTCCATATTAAACATTTCACATAACTTAATTGCGAATGAAAGACTAAAGATCTCACTTGAGAATTCTGAGGAAAATATTGGATAAGCTGCACTAAGCCAAATTCCTCGTTTAGGAGAAAACCATGGTCTAGAATCTTGACCTATCCCTGATAGTTGCTCTTTGGCTACTATTGCTATTGGTTTATATCTCCTGATAGGTGAATGTTGCAGCAAATTTGTTAGTTCATATTCAGTACTTTTACATTTTAATTTATATTGAATTTTCCAATTTGGGCAAAATCCTTGGATTTTTTTATAGTAATATGCTGTTTTAGCTACAGATCCTAAAACTTTCACAAATCCTTAATATCAAAAAACAGGCAATCTTTATAAGATTAAATTAACTTAAACATTATATCTTTAATTACGCCAATTGAATAAAAAATATTTACCAATATTGAATAAAAGATATCCTTCTTCAATGCGAAATTGTCTTGATGATTTCAAAAAAGCATGGGGAGACTTAGATAAACTATCCCAACTCAATGAAAACTGGGAAAAGTTAATTGGTTTTGAATTATCTAAGGCATGTAAACCATTAAAAATGGAGCAAAAAACTCTTACCATTGCTGTAAATCATCCACAATGGCGCCAGGCGTTGATTTATAACAAACACCAATTAAAAGAGAGTATTAGCAGATTTGGAATAAATCTAAATGAAATCAAGATAATACAAAATTATGAAGTCAAGACTCTAGATAAAAAAGAAATGAATGCAAAAACAGTCTGGGAGAATCATCCAAGCAGAATTAAGCAAAATAATATGGTTATTTGCAAAATATGTAATAGTCCCGCACCAAAAGGGGAAATATCAAGATGGGGGAAATGTACTTTTTGTTGGAGAAAAAATGGTTAAGATCATTTTTTATTTTTCTAATATTAATATTCCCATTTGATTGAAAAAAATAGTCCTATATTCAACCTTCTTAAACCCTACTCCCTTTGCAATTATCTTTAGTTTATCCCCCTCTGGAAAATTTTTAATACTTTTTTCAATATATGAATATTCTTTACTCAATTTAAAAATTTTTGAAATTGGGACTACAACAAATCTTAAATATATTTTTTGAAATAAATCAGCTATAGAGTTAAATTTAGAATGATTAAAGTCTAGGAATCCAGCTCTACCTCGATCACTTAAAAGATTGAAGATTTTTTTTAGTCCTTCCTCTACGTTCACCAAATTTCTTAAACCATAAGACATACAAATTCCATCATAAATTTTCAAATTTTCATCCATCTCTAAAATATCTTTCATCTCCCAACATATGAATTTATTTCCATTTAATTTCGACCTTTTCCTTGCAATATTTAAAATTTCTTTTGCATTATCTATTCCAGTAACAGTTCCATTAGGCATAACTTTTTTTAAAATTAAAAATGATAAATCTCCAGTTCCACAACATAGATCTGCCCAATTTTCCCCGTCAATTGGTTTTAATAAGTCAACTAATTTATTTTTCCAAAATCTGTGAAATCCCAAACTGAGTAAAGTATTTAAGAAGTCATAATTAGAAGAAATTTTATTAAAAATAGTTTTGACTTCATTAATTTTTTTGTGACGCATATTTAAATATTTTTAGAATTTTAAACTACCATAAATTATTATTATTTTTCATTAGGTCTAATTGGTAGTTTCTTTTCAATAAGAAAAGATTTTATTTCCTCAATAGTAAGCTTTTTGTCATGAAGTAAGGAAGCTAAAAGTGCGGCAGAGGCTTTACCTTCATTAAAGACGTCATAAATATCTTCTAAAGAGCCTGCACCTCCAGAAGCGATCACAGGAATATTAACTGCATTTGCAACCTTTTGAGTCAATAACAAATCATATCCATTTTGTGTACCATCACCATCCATTGAAGTTAATAAAATTTCTCCAGCTCCTAATGCCTCAACTTTTTTTGCCCAACTTATTACATCTAAAAAAGTATTCTCTCTGCCTCCCTTAACGTAAACTTCCCATTCATTAGATTTATTAATTTTTTTTCTTGCATCAATAGCAATCACGATACACTGTGTTCCAAATTTTTCAGAGCTTTGGGAAATTATTTCTGGATTCTTAACTGCAGAAGAATTCAAACTTACTTTATCTGCTCCTGCTCTTAAAAGATCATTAATTGAGATTATCGAATTGATTCCACCACCAACCGTGAAAGGTATTTTTACTGATTTTGCAGTTCTAGAGACAAGATCAACTAGTGTTTTTCTATTTTCCAAACTAGCTCTAATATCTAAAAAGACTAATTCATCAGCTCCTGCTTCTGAGTATCTACAAGCTAATTCGACAGGATCACCAGAGTCTCTAAGGTTTACAAAATTAACACCTTTGACTACCCTGCCATTAGCTACATCTAAACAAGGAATTAAACGAAGAGCTACCATTTTAAAAAAAATTGTCCAAAGGCTGTTAATCTTGCATAATAGGATTCATTTTTCCATCTTATGGCTGAAACAAAATTATTACCCAAAATTGGCAGTAAAGTTAAAATTAATATTAACAAGGTTAAAGATAGATTACCTGCAAAGCTAATTGATCAAATATCATCAAACCCAAGAGTTGTAACAACTGGATATAAAATGACTGATGGTAGAAGTATAGGTATTACTGTTAGACTGCAAAATGGAGAAGAAAATTGGTTTTTCCCTGAAGAAATTGAGAAAGGTTAAATATTTAAAGTGAATGATCCAAGACAATTATTAGGAATTAAAGGGGCTTCAGAGACTTCAAGTATTTGGAAACTGCGTATACAATTGATGAAGCCAATCACTTGGATCCCTTTGATATGGGGGGTAATCTGTGGAGCCGCTGCAAGCGGAAACTTTCAGTGGACAGTAAGTAACGTTTTAGCCTCACTAGCATGCATGCTTATGAGCGGACCACTTCTGGCAGGTTATACCCAAACTATTAATGATTTTTTTGATAGAGAGATTGATGCTATTAATGAACCTAATAGACCAATTCCTTCTGGAAAAATTTCGATTAAGGAGGTGAAAATACAAATTTGGGTATTACTTATTTCTGGATTAGTCGTTTCTTTTTTATTAGATTTATATGCAAAACATAGTTTTCCATCTGTCTTTCTTCTAGCTTTAGGTGGCTCTTTCGTAAGCTATATATATTCTGCTCCTCCATTAAAATTGAAGCAAAATGGTTGGCTAGGAAATTATGCTTTAGGAGCATCATATATAGCTCTACCATGGTGGGCGGGACAAGCTTTATTTGGGAAATTAACGGTTATCACTGCATTGCTAACTCTTGCCTACAGTCTTTCTGGGCTAGGTATAGCAGTTATAAATGATTTCAAGAGTGTTGAAGGGGATTCAAAACTAGGATTGAATTCTTTACCTGTAATATTTGGAATTAAAAATGCCAGTCGAATAAGTGCTGGTCTAATTGATATTTTTCAACTAGCAATGGTTGTCGTATTAATTGTTATAGATCAACATTTAGCATCAGTAATTTTAGTTTTACTGGTAATTCCTCAAATTACATTTCAAGATATGTGGTTACTAAGGGACCCATTAAAATTTGATGTCAAATACCAGGCAAGTGCACAGCCATTTCTAATAACTGGAATGTTAGTAACGGCTTTAGCAATAGGACATAGTTTTTTAGTAGCTTAAAGTGAATGGAATTAAATATAAATATTTCATTTTTACCCCCTCAATATTTATTTTCATTGTCATATTTTTTCCCATACTTAATTTAATTAGGATTACTTTAAATTTTGATCTACAGAAAATCAATAATTCAAAATCAATAAACTATTCTTATGAAATATTATCTTCTGATAATAAAATATTAAGCAAATTAAGTCGAAAATTTGATGTTCTAAATAATATAAATTCGATACCATTCTTCATAAAGTATTCCTTTATCTCTGGAGAGGACAAAAGATTTTTTAAACATAATGGAATTGACTTAATAGGCTTATCAAGAGCCTTTATGAATAACATTCGAAGTGGGTACTTTAAAGAGGGTGGAAGTACGATCACTCAGCAAGTGGCAAGATTAATTTTTTTAAATAATGATATAAGTTTTCAAAGAAAAATTAAAGAAATAATAATAGCCTTATTCCTAGATTTGAAATACAGTAAAAATCAAATTTTAAAATTATATTTAAATAATATTTATTTAGGTTCTGGTGCTTATGGCGTAAATGAAGCCGCGAAAGTTTATTTTGGAAAACTTATTAACGAATTAACATTATCTGAGATTGCCTTAATAGCTGGATTAGCCCCTGCCCCTTCAATTTATTCACCTTATGAAAATATAGACTTAGCTATTGAACAAAGAAATAAAATTTTGAAATCTATGTATATAGATGGCTACATATCATTGGGTGAAAAAGATGAAGCTCTTAAGGAAAAAATTAAATTAAATTATCAAAAAAATAATAAATATTTTAGAGATAAATTATTATTAGATTTTATTCTAGAGGAAGCAACTAACAAAATTAAAAATGATAAAAAATATAAGTTTTTAAGAATAAAATCAAGTATAAACAAAAATTGGCAGGAAATAGGACAAAAAATTTCAAAGTCTACAGGTCCTAATGATATTGAAATAGCCTTGGTTTCAATTGAATCCAATACCGGTTTGATTAGATCAATGATTACCAGCAAAAATCCAACAATAAACGAATTTAATAGAGTCACTTCAGCAGTAAGGCCTTTAGGCTCAACTTTTAAAATTATTCCTTATGCCGCGGCATTAATAGAAGGTATAAAGTTAAATGATAAATTTGAAGATTTACCTACCTGCTGGGAAGATTATTGTCCAAAAAATTTTTCTGCAAATTATTCAGGTAAGATCTCTTTACTTCAATCTTTTATAACTTCCTCTAATATAGTTCCTTTAAAAATTGCTGATGATATAGGCCTTAAAAAAATTATAAATTTAGCAAATTTATTTGGACTAGGATATGAACAAAAGCTTGAAGAATTTCTCCCCTTAGCTATTGGATCCTATGGTGATAATCTTCTAAATATTACAAATGCTTATGCAGTTTTAAATAGTAATGGAAATCTACATGAGCCTAGCGTAATTGAAAAAATAGAATCAAATTATTATGGATTAATTTGGGAAAACAAATTTATTCATAAGAAAATATTAGCTCCTAAAGTAAACCAAAATTTAAATAATCTTCTTGAGAAATCGGTCTCGGAAGGAACTTCAATAGCTGCATCAATTAAAGGTAAAAAGATATATGGGAAAACAGGAACTTCTGATGGGAATAGAGATCTTTGGTTTATTGGTTCAATTAATAATCTCACTACTGGGGTTTGGATAGGTTTTGATGAAAACAAAAAATCTAAATTATCAAGCGGAAATGCTGCTTATTTTTGGAAAAAATTCATAAGTAAAATTTTTGATCTAAAATTTTAACTATAAAAAACTTTATTTTTATTTATAAGACATTTTTGCTGCATAAAATCCATCACCAGGTTTATCAAATCTTGGCAAGATTTGTCTTTCAATATCTAATTTTAATTCCTTATTTTTTGATAAAAATCTTTTAATTAGCAGGTTATTCTCTTCGGGACAAATTGTACAAGTTGAATAAACTAAAGTTCCATTTCTTTTTAAAAGAGGAAAAATACTTTCTAATAATCTTTCCTGTAAATTAATTAATTGATTTATTTTATCTTTACTTAAAGACCATCTTATATCAGGATTTCTTGCAAAGGTACCAATTCCTGAACAAGGAGCATCAATTAAAATTTTATCAAAGTAAGATATTAGATTTGGCTTAATATCAATCAAACTTGTAGCATCAGCTTTAAAAGTTTTAACACTTTTTATATTTAATCTTTCTAGATTTGATTGTAGTATTTTCAATCTTTTTTCTGATCTATCTACAGCTAGGATTTCCACATCATCATTTGCTAATGCGGCTAAATGAGTTGTTTTACTCCCAGGGGCAGAGCAAGCATCCAGAATCTTTTCACCTTTCATTGGATTCAAAAGAGGCGCAACCCACTGAGAAGATCGATCTTGCACTACCCACATACCCTCTTTGTAACCTGGAAGGTTTTTAATAGATCTTGGATTCGAATTTAAAGCAACGCCATGATTTAGATTATTGATTGGAGCTGCATTAATATTAGATTCATTAAGTTTTTTCAAAAATTTATTTAAATCAGTTTTCAGAGAATTAATTCGTAGATCAATTGAAGGTTTTTTATTAAATGCCTTAACAATATTTTTTGATTCTTCTATTCCTACCCAATTAACAATTTCTTTTACAAGCCATAATGGCAATGACTCAATACAAGACATTATCTCAATTTCGTCAGATGATATTTTTGGTAAATTTTCTTTTTCTATATTTCTAACAGTATTTCTTAATATCGCATTAACAGCACCCGCCAAACCTTCTAAATCAGTTCTCTTTGCTACTTCTACAGTGGAGGAAATAGCTGCAGAAAAAGGTATTTTATCCATTTTTAATAATTGATATAAACCAATATGTAAAAGCCATCTAAGTTTTGGTGGTTGCTTTTGATGGGAAAATTTTGATACATGATCAATCCAAATATCAAGAAATTTTCTATATCTTATACATCCAAAAGATAATTCAGTTATGAAGGCTATATCTAAAGAATTAAACTGATAATTTTTAAGTACCTTTTCTAATGCATGATCTGCATAGATTCCAGAACTTACTTTCAATAAAATTTCCCAAGATGCTTTTCTTTGATGGTATGCTGCTGTCAATATATTAAAAATTTATTTAGAAATATATTCTAAATATACTATTAATTTAAAAGTACCAAGCTTAACTATTAATTGAAGTATTAAACCAAATATAACCAAGAACAGAAACTAGGGTTAAATTGAATCCCAAAAATAAATAGATGTTTAGTGAGTGAACTTTTTCTCTAGAAAATATTTTATTTTTTGTATTATTTTTCATGAATAATTAAGATAAATAAAAATTATATGTTTATAAACGACAACCAATATTTATAATTCCCGAATCAATCATTCTTCCCAATTTGATAGCAATTGATTCTTCTAATCTATTGAATTTTAATTGTTGGTTTGTAATCCAATCTAATTCTGAAAAAGTAATAATTCCAGTGAGGCTGATTTTTAAAAATAAATTCCCAATATTCATTTCATAAGTATGACATCTATGAAATTTAACATATTCTTGTAATATTTCGTAATAATATAATATTCTCTTAAGTTTTTAAAAATAAGTATGAATCTAATTCTTTAGTTTAATAAAGATTACTTATAAATCTCTCAGCTATTAATAAATGCCCATTTAACTTTTCATAACTCATCTTATCTAGATTTCTTGTTAGCATTGCTAATCTATATTGATTCCTAAAATAGGTTTCATTATCTTTTATAAATTTCCAAAATAAGCCATCCCAGATTGAACACCAAGGACCGGTTTTATAATCTGACATTTTTCTAACATAATTTGAGCTAGAAATGTAAGGTTTTGTTGAAAAGATACCTCCATCACTGAACTGACTCATTCCATAAACATTTGGTACCATCACCCAATCGTAAGAATCTATAAACATTTCCATAAACCATTTATAAACTTGATCAGGGTGAATCCGACATAAAAGCATAAAGTTACCGATGATCATTAGCCTCTCAATATGATGGCAATAACCATATTTAATTATATTCTTTATAACAATATCTACTGGTTCAATTCCTGTAGTTCCATTATAAAAAGAATCAGGCATTAACTTATTCTCAAAATTCCAAAAATTAGTAGTACGCATTTTTGTGCCATATTTTTCATAAACCAAGCAAATAAATTCTCTCCATCCAATAATTTGACGAATAAAACCTTCTAAGGAGTTAAGAGGAACTTTATTTTTTTTTCCATAAATTAATGCTTTATTAATAATTTCTTTTGGGGTTAATAATCCAATATTTAAAAGGGGAGAAAGCAAACTATGCCACAAAAAAAGTTTTTCCTTACTAATTGCATCTTCATAATCTCCAAATAAAAAAAATCTATTTTCAAAAAAATCATTAAGCCAATTATCTGCTTCTTCGAAAGAAGTTGGATATATAAAATAATTACTTTCACCAATACAATCGATATTTAAATCAGAAATTATCTTTTCAGCAAGATTTACAAACTCATTCTTTGGTAATTTTGGGATCTCAGGAATATTTATGTTCTTGGGTAATTTCTTTCTATTTAGTTCATCAAAACTCCATTTACCTCCTTGAGGTGAGCCATCAGGTTTCACTAATATATTTTGATTCTTTCTTTGATTCTCATAAAATCTACTCATTAATGGCTTTTTTGGATTGGATTTAAAAGACGCTCTTATTTCTTCATTCGTAATAAACATTGGGGACTGAAAAACTTGTAATTTCAGATTATTGACATCAACAAATCTATTTATCCTCTTCATAATTATAAAATCATGAGGATTTAAAATATTTAACTTTTGATACTTTTTATCTAAATATTTTGATAGATAATCAAATGTGGAAAGATTATTTTTGTTCTCAACATAAAAAACTTTATAACCTAAATTTTCTAGATATTTTTTATATGCAAGCATTGAGGCCTTATGAAAAATTAATTTATTTTTATGATTAATTAACTTAAAAAATTTATCATTCCCAAAAAATAACGAATCTTCTATCATTAAAATTTCACAATTTAATTTTAAGATTGGACTTTCTCTGAAAATTTGATTTGGGAATATGATTGATATTTGATTCATATTGATACCCTTTTATTTCTGCATCTATTTGAGCAGTATTTAACTTCCTCCCAACAAGCTTTCCATTTTTTGCGCCAATTAAACGGCCTATTGCAAACAGGACATATTTTGCTTGGTGAATTCTTCAAAATTTATAATTTTCTTTTATGTGTAGATTTAAATCTATTCGATTCCTTTAATTCCATATGTTTTGTTTTTCTTCCTGAAACTCTTTTTCTCCAAACTTTAAATGATTTTGGCTTGAGGTTATATCTCATGATTTTAATAGCTTCATCTTCCTTTAAACCAAATTGATATTCAATCGCCTCAAAAGGAGTTCTATCTTCCCAACACATTTCAATTACCCTATCTATATCAATTATTTCCATTATTATTGCTTACATTCAGATGTACAAAGTTTCTCAATGTTGGATCTGCCAGTAACTTTAAGTCTATATTTTGCCCAAAATTGGTAAAATAATCTTAAGATTGAATCCAAAAATTTAATTTTGAGAGGGTAGTAAACCCATCCTAATCCTATTAATTCATATGAATATGCGAGTAAGTCTAGCCCTTTAATAATATCCCCATTTTCTAAAATCCCATGAAGATTCGACATTGCTTCTGAATATGAAATGTCTTTAAAGAGAGTTGGATTATATTTTTTACTATTGATATCAACAAAATTAATTTTATTTAAGACGTCTTTCCTTTTAAGGAAACTAGTTTCTCTTAGACATAATGGACAACCTCCATCGAATAAAAAAATTAATCTATTTTGCATTTTTCTTTTATTTAAATATAAAATTTAAATAACCTTTTTGTGGAAACTTAAAAATTAAAAGCTTTCTTAAAATTTTTTTTTTATAAACTTTACTCGTAAAAAATTTTTAAATAAGCTTTATAAATCCTTAATAATTTCTTACTCTAATTCAATCAAAAGTCCCTTATGTTATTAAGTAATAACCATTGATTAAGGGATACATCAATGGTTTAAAATTTTTAAAGGTTCAGTCGTCTAAAAGATGAACACCTTCTCCAATATCTGGAGCAAATTTACAATATTTTTCAAATACAATTCCTACACCTCTCATCTTCTCCCCAAGTTCATCGTTAAATTGCTTCCATTCTTTTGTATTAGGATCAGGTAATGTCCAACCTTGTGTTTCAACCATACTTGTTATAACAGTATAATCCCATTCAATGTAAGCCATTTAATCACGTCTAATTTACTTCATTATTATAAACTACATAAACAATTAAATATTCACGAGAATGTATTTTTATTGATAGAAAATTAATTAATCGAAACTAAACAATTAATATTTGAATTATCTTTATTGGAATGAATATAATTAAACTAACTACTTAAGCATTTTTAAAATGTCAATTTTGCCAAGAAGATTTGAGCGAATAAAGAATGTTTTAAATTGCCGAATGAAGAGCTTAACGGTTTTAGTAGAGGCAGTAAATAAGCCCCACAATTTATCTGCAATATTAAGAACATGTGATGCCGCAGGAGTTTTTGAAGCAAATTTCATTTGTGAGAAAGATGAAGTTAAAACTTTCAACAGTACAGCTCAAGGCAGTCAAAAATGGGTCAAGTTAAATAATCATAAGACAATAATTTCTGCAGTCTCTGAGCTAAAAAAGAAAGGTTTTAAATTATATGGAACGACACTGAATGAAAGCTCAACTGATTATAGGAATTATGACTATTGTGAAAATACGTGTTTTGTTTTAGGAGCAGAAAAGTGGGGATTAAGTAATGAACTTGTCTCAAAGGTTGATGAATCAATCTTTATTCCTATGACAGGCATGGTCCAGTCTTTGAATGTTTCGGTAGCAACCTCTATTTTACTTTTTGAGGCTATTCGTCAAAGGAAAAGTAAAAATCTATTACCTTTTAATGGAGAAGGTTTAAGTCCAAAAGAATACCAAAAGACATTATTTGAATGGAGTTATCCTGAGTTGGCTTCCATTTACAAAAAGTCTGGGATTAATTATCCAAATCTTAATCAGTATGGAGAAATTAACGAAGCTATTAATAAATAAAAAAATAAAACTCTCTATCACTTCTCAAAAATATTTTCTATTTCTTC
Organism: Prochlorococcus sp. AG-676-M04; assembly: GCA_003210895.1. Classification (GTDB taxonomy): domain Bacteria; phylum Cyanobacteriota; class Cyanobacteriia; order PCC-6307; family Cyanobiaceae; genus Prochlorococcus_A. Next base: position 28,903 of record QCUB01000008.1, on the reverse strand, counting down.
CCCTATAAAAGAAAGACCTAAAACTAAGAAAAACATTGCTAATCCAGGGAATAAAGCAGTCCACCAAATTCCAGTAGGTAAAGCCGCAAGCGCAAGATTAAGATCACTGCCCCATTCTGGGACATCTGCGGGAACTCCCAAACCTAAGAATCCCAAACTTCCCAATACTAAAACGGCATCTGCAGCATTTAACGTAAGAAGAATAGGTAAAGGAGTGATAACATTTGGAAATATATATTTAAAAATTATAGTTTTAAAATCAGCTCCCGAAACTTTTGCAGCTTCAACATATGTCTCTGATTTAATTAATATTGTTTGATTTCTAATTAGTCTAAAATATTGAGGAGAATAAACTATACATAAGGCTATAGAGGCATTAATAATCCCTTTACCTAATACAAAAGCTATAACTACTGAAAGTAAAATAACAGGTATCGAAAAAATAGTATCCATTACAATCGATAAGCATTTATCAAATATCCCTCCAAAATATCCACTCAATAAACCTAATGGTAAGCCTAAAATTAAGGCAAAGAAAATCGCTAGGAATACAACTTCTATAGCTATAGATGATCCTTGTAAAGTTCTTAAACAAACATCCCTTCCTAATCTATCCGTACCACATAAATGTTTCAGGGAAGGTGGTGCAAAAATATCACTACTAAATGATGATAAAGAATAACCAAAAAAGTTATTAGCTTCTAATACTTTCATAATTAGTACTATCAAAAAATATAGAAGTACAATTAAAAATCCAGTCCTTCTTATGTTCTGAGCAACTTGATTTGATGAGTTTGCATTCACAACTTTATGATTATTCGAATCAACTAAAATATACCTCTTGTGATAAGGATAAAATAGCTTTTAGTTTTCAATTTGAAATTAATTACTGATTTAATTTTAGTACTGCCATAAAAGCTTCTTGAGGTACATCAACTTTACCCATAGCCTTCATCCTCTTTTTCCCTTTAGCTTGCTTCTTTAAAAGTTTCTTTTTTCTAGAAATATCTCCTCCATAGCATTTAGAGAGAACATCTTTTCTTAATGCACTTATACTTTCGCTCGCAATTATACGGCTACCTATTGAAGCCTGAATAGGTATTTTAAATTGTTGTTTTGGTATTAGTTCCTTTAATTTTTCTACTAATCCCCTACCTATCCCGTAGGCTTTATCCTTATGAACAATGGAAGTTAAAGGATCCGCTCTTTCCGAATTTATAAGAACATCTAGCTTAACTAGATCATTTTTTCTGTACCCAATCAAATGGTATTCCATTGACGCATATCCTTGTGTTCTACTTTTCATTTGATCAAAAAAGTCTGTAACAACCTCTGCTAAAGGTATTTCGTAAATCAAAGTCACTCTATTAGTTGTGATATATTTCATGTCAATAAAAATACCTCTTCTTTCTTGGCATAAACCCATTAGTGTTCCGTTAAATTCATTAGGAGAATAAATTTCCATTTTTACATAAGGTTCTTCTATTGATTCTCTTGATTGTGGATCTGGGATTGTCGAGGGATTATCAATAAAGATCTGTTCCTGATCATTTAAATTAACCTTATATATTACTGAAGGTGCCGTTACAATTAAATCCAAATCATATTCTCTCTCCAATCTTTCCTGAACAATTTCCATATGAAGTAGTCCTAAGAATCCGCACCTAAACCCAAACCCCATAGCACTACTAGTCTCTGGTTCATACTTAAGCGCAGCATCAGATAATTGAAGTTTTTCTAAAGAATCCCTAAGATCTGGATACTGATCTGCATCAGTTGGAAACAATCCACAAAAGACCATAGGATTAGCTGTTTTATATCCAGATAGTGGATCTTGAGCAGGAGAATTGAATAATGTAATTGTATCTCCCACTCTCGCATCAGCGACTGACTTAATAGATGCTGCCAGATAACCGACTTCTCCTGAGTGAAGTTCATTAACTTGCTTCTCATCAGGAGCCATTATTCCAATTTCATCTAATTCATAATGTTTTTTACTAGCCATAAGTAAGATCTTATCTTTTTTATTAATTGACCCAGACATTACTCTGAAATAAACGATTACACCTCTGTAGGGATCATAATAAGAGTCAAAAATAAGTGCCTTAGTATGAGATTTTATTTTATCTTGAGGATGAGGAATCCTATTGACAACTGCTTCCAATATATCTTCTATACCTTCGCCAGTTTTAGCTGAACAATTTATTGCATTAGAGGTATCTAATCCAATTATCTCTTCAATTTCTTGCTTTATTTTTTCAGTATCCGCACCCGGTAAATCAACCTTATTTAAAACTGGAATTATTTCTAAATTATTTTCAAGGGCAAGATAAACATTAGCTAAAGTTTGCGCTTCTACACCTTGACTTGCATCAACCACTAATAAAGCGCCTTCACAAGCCTGCAATGATCTACTTACTTCATAAGAGAAATCAACATGTCCTGGAGTATCAATTAAATTTAAAATATATTCTTGCGAATCCTCTGCTTTATATTTCATCCTGGCAGCCTGTAATTTTATTGTTATGCCCCTTTCTCTTTCAAGATCCATACTATCCAGGAACTGATCTTGCATATCTCTTTGTTTCACAGTGCCAGTATCTTGAAGCAACCTATCTGCGAGGGTAGATTTACCATGATCAATATGAGCTATTATGCAAAAATTTCTTATTTTTGAAACAGATATATCAGTCATATAAAATTAAAAACAACTCCTTTATTAACTACTTAAGCAATACTAACTAATTAAGATTATGGATGGAAACCTAAAATAGAATTATTTCTCTTTTTTATATTTTCTAAAAAATCATTATCGCTTTCATTTTTTAATTCATATTCATAAAGAAGATTATTTATTTTCCTCTCAAGATCAATTCTATCAGCCTTGAAAAGGCAAGAATTTTTTAAAACTTGAATCATGATAGTAACTGCTGTACTAGCTCCTGGAGAAGCGCCTAACAAAGCAGAGAGTGATCCATCTGCTGAATTGACAATTTCTGTGCCAAATTGCAAAGACCCTCCATCTTTAGTTTTTTTAATTATTTGAACTCTCTGCCCAGCATTCTCTAAATACCAATTTGCAGGATCAGCTGATGGCATAATATTCCTTAAGTTTTCAACTCTTGAATTATGGCTCTTAAGAGATTGTGAAAAAAGATAATTGATTAGACTATTATTTTTTATCCCAACATCAAGCATAGAAACTAAATTATTTTTTTTAATTGAACTAAATAAATCAAAATAAGATCCTTTTTTTAAAAATTTCGTCGTAAAACCTGCAAAAGGTCCATAGAGGAGAAATTTTTTACCTTCAATCCATCTTGTATCTAAATGAGGTACTGACATTGGTGGCGATCCTATATCTGCTTTACCATAAACTTTGGCATTATGTTTTTCAGTTAAAGACTTTTCCTCACAAATAAGCCATTTCCCACTTACAGGAAAACCACCATACATTTTAGCTTCTGGAATTTTAGATTTTTGCAAAAAGTTTATTGTTTTGCCCCCAGCTCCTAGGAAAACATATGAAGTGTTCAAGTAGACTAATCTGCCCTGAGAACGTACTTTTAATTTCCATTGATTTTTATCTATTTTCTTTAAATCTATTAATTCTGTTTTATAACTAATTTCAACATTTTTATTCTTAGAAATATAATTTAGATATTCTCTTGTTAAAGCCTCAAAGTTTATATCTGTTCCTCTTTTTATTCGAGTTGCAGCAACTTTATCTGATGGATTTCTACTTTTTGTAATAAGTGGAGCCCATGATTTTATTTGATTAAAAGATGATGAAAATTCCATATCTTCAAACTCTGGGTATTGAGACATTACTTCAAATCTTTTTTTTAAAAAAGAAATATTTTCACTACCTGTTACAAAACTAATATGAGGAATAAATTTTAAAAATTTTTTAATATCTATCTTCCCATTTGCATACAATGAGGCCCATAAAGACATTGAATTTTCAAAGGAACGATTTATTGAAAGAGCTTTTTCTATTTGTAGATTTCCATTTTCATCTAAGGGGGTGTAATTTAATTCACAATTTGCTGCGTGACCAGTTCCTGCATTATTAAATGCGCCAGTACTTTCACTACCTGATTTATTTAACTTTTCTAAAATTAATATTTTTATCTCAGGTAAAGTTTCTGTAAGTAGTAAAGCAAGAGTTCCACTCATTATTCCAGCGCCCACTAGTATCGCGTCATAATTATTATGTTTATGGGAAGTTTTTTCAGAAGTCACAACAGAAAATTATCTTTTTTGCAAATAATCGCATTTCTTTCTAGGCTTATTATAAAGTCAATTTAAAATTATGAGTACTGAAACATTATCACTTACAAATGACAACGTAGAAAAAGTTCTTGATGAACTAAGACCCTTTTTAATATCTGATGGTGGAAATGTGGAGATAGCAGAGATTGATGGGCCCATTGTAAAAGTAAGACTTCAAGGCGCATGTGGGAGTTGCCCAAGCAGTACAATGACACTGAAAATGGGAATTGAAAGAAAGTTAAAAGAAATGATTCCTGAAATCAGCGAAGTTGTTCAAGTTTTATAATCAACTTACTAATAAATTTATTATTACTCTTTGCTTAATTCCTTAGTTAACGAAGATTTAAAATCTAAGCAATTTATAGGAAGACCTTGACCTATAGCTATTAAAAGTGGAGCTAAAATTCCTAGCGTAAATACTAAATTTGATTGGTTAACTTCATTTTTACTTAATGTAAAAGTTATCAAATAAATAATAGTAAAATAAGCATGTAAAGAAAAAAATTCTTTTGGTTTTAAAGCGGGCCATCTTAAAGTATTACCCAAAAAATATAAAAACCCTGTCATAAATTTAAATTAATTAAAAAGCCTAAATTAAATATAAACCTAATACCTTTTAGGAATAATTCATAATAAAATTTACTTAAGATAATAATTAAAAAAAAATTAAAAATTTATTTCTAACTGTAAAATCTGGACAGTAGCACAAAAATACGTTTATAATATTATTGTAGCAACAGCTACTTTTTCGTTCACCCTCATTGAGGGCGCAGTTCGAGTCATACCAGGGAACGGGGGATGGCCGTTTTGTCACATCGAAACATGACTACTTTAACTTACAGAGGTAAAAACTACGTTCAAAATAAAGAAGTTGCTCAAAAGCAATTTGTTGAACTTACCTATAGAAGAAACGTATACACCAATAGAATGGATGACGCTTCTTCGAGTAATGAAAAGGCTGAATTAAATTACAGAGGTGCTAAATACACTAAATAATTTAATTCCAAATTAAAAGCCCCTTCTTAGGGGTTTTCTTTTAGCTATATTTATTAAGAATTAGAATAATTCCTATGTCTAGCGATTGCTGTAATACTGATGAGTCAAAGAAAAATTTGAAAGGTCTTGATCATAAAGATGCGATTCAAGAAAGATATGGGTCAGCTGCACTAGAAAAAGAAAGCTGTCTTTGTACACCAGTTGGGTTTAATCCCGTTTTACTTGAAGCAATTCCTCAAGAAGTTATAGAAAGAGACTATGGATGCGGTGATCCAACAAAATATGTTCAAAAAAATGATGTTGTCTTAGATCTTGGAAGTGGTAGCGGCAAAAATGCTTTCATTTGTGCCCAAATTGTTGGGAAAGAAGGGAAAGTTATTGGAGTTGATCAGAATCCTGACATGCTTTCTTTATCTAGATCAGCCTCTAAAGAAGTTACAAAAAATATAGGTTTCAACAATACAGAATTTCTTGAAGGATCAATTGAAAAGCTTGATGAATTAGATAAAGATTTAAATCCATTAATCGCCGACAAATCAGTTGATATTATTTTAAGTAATTGCGTTTTAAATTTGGTAAGTCCACAATCTAGAATTAACCTTATAAGAAATATAAAAAGAGTTTTAAACGATAATGGAAGAATTGCAATTAGCGACATTGTCTCTAACAAAAAAGTTCCTTTAAGATTGCAAAATGATCATGATCTATGGACAGGATGTATTAGTGGAGCATGGTATGAGCCAGATTTTATAAGTGATTTTAAAGAACTTGGTTTTAAAAATTTAGAATTTGCAGAAAGGAGTGCTGAACCTTGGAAAGTAATTGAGGATATTGAATTTAGAACAGTAACTTTAGTAGGCAATATTTAAAAAAATTCAAGAGTTTTAAAATATAATTTAAATTTCCATGAGAAATAATCTAAGAGATCAAATACCAGCATTAAAAAATAAGTATTATTTCAACTATGGTGGTCAAGGACCATTGCCAAAATCTTCTCTAAAAGCAATGGTTAAAACCTGGGAAATTATCCAAGATTTAGGGCCATTTACAAATGATATGTGGCCTTTTATTTACAAAGAAATATTGACCACAAAAAGAATCATTTCAAATAAATTAGGTGTCAATTCAAAGAATATAGCTTTAACCGAGAATATCTCTTCAGGTATGATTTTGCCCTTTTGGGGAATAAAAGTAGAAGAGGGAGAAGAGTTGTTAATAAGTGACTGTGAACATCCTGGAGTAGTGGCTGCAAGTCGAGAATTTTGCAGAAGAAATAAATTAATATTGAAAATTTTGCCAATCCAAAAAATTAAAAATCTAAATGACGAAAATATAATTTTAGAGATTTTAAAAAATCTAAATAGTAAGACTAAGATCCTAATTATTTCTCATATTTTATGGAACTTTGGATATAAAATTCCTTTAAAACAAATTTCCATCGAATTAAAAAATAATCGAGAAAACTCTTATCTACTTGTTGATGGTGCTCAAACCTTTGGGCACATAAACATTGAAGAAGAAGTTTTTTATTCTGATTTATATTCAATTACTTCTCATAAATGGGCATGTGGTCCAGAAGGACTTGGAGCCATTTATGTATCAGATAGATTTATTCTTGAAACAGATCCAACAATAATTGGTTGGAAATCATTAAAAAAAGAACAAGGAATTTATGAGCCTTCAGATAACCTTTTTCATGATGATGCAAGGAAATTTGAAGTTGCCACATCTTGTATTCCTTTGCTTGCTGGGCTCCGGAATTCTTTAGATCTTTTGGATAAAGACTGCCCTAAAAAAGATAAAACCAAAAATATCAAAAAATTAAGTAAAAAACTTTGGGATAAATTGAATCAATTAAACGGAGTTGAATTAGTTTTAGATAAAAAATACTTAAATGGGCTAGTTAGTTTTAATATCGAAAATATTGAAGATAAGGATAAATTTGTGAAGAAACTTGGAGAAAAGAAAATTTGGATTAGAGTTTTAGAAGATCCAAAATGGTTTAGAGCATGTGTACACCAAATGACTACAGAAGCTGAGATTGACTTACTTGCTATAGAAGTAGAAAAAATATTGACTTAAAGATCTATTGATATAAAGAAAAATTTAATTTACCAAGCTATCTCCGAGCTGTCCCATGCAATAAATTTTCCAGAAGATGCTGGAGTTTGATTTTTAATAATATTGATCAAAAATTGGGATGATTTTTCTTTACTAAATAATTTATGTTCGGGAACAAACTTATGAAAAGGTCTAGATAAATCAGTATCTACTGTTCCTGGATGAAGCAACGTAATCGTAGCCTTTGGGAAACGTCTAGCCCACTCAATACTTAAAGATTTAAAAAACTGATTTTGTGCAGATTTTGCAGCTCTATATGAATACCAACCTCCAGTTTGATTATCTCCAATGCTTCCCACTCTTGCACTTATACTTGCAAAATTAAAATCAAGATCTTTTGAGATAAATTCTTCAATAGTCTTAGCTAATAAAATAGGAGAAAAGGCATTTATTGAAAAACTTTCAATCATATTTTTTTTATCAAGATGTTGTAATCTTTTTTCTGGTTGAAGAGAATCACTATGAAGTCTCCCTGTAGCGTTAATGACTAGTCTTAATTTTGAAGGATGATTTGCTATTTTATTTTTCAACTGCAAAAGTGATTTAGAATCCTCAATATCTAATTCCCAAAAAGAATTAAATTCACTTTTTCTTCCACATAAAACAACATTTAAATCTTTTTCACTTTTACTCAAATCTTTAGCTATTTGCGTTCCAATTCCACCTGCGCCTACAACTAAGGCTAACCCTTTCATCTTATTAAAAATAACTTCATCGATTCTAAGAAACTTTTCTTGTGATTTGAGGAAAGATCTTTCTTATCTGATTAGAAAATTTTATTTAAATTTACTTTCTTCTAGCAATAAATCATAAGCTATTTTTCTATCATCAAAATCAATCACTTTATCATTGAGGATTTGATAGTCTTCATGTCCTTTTCCTGCAATTAAAACAATATCTTCTTTCTTAGCAAATTTGATAGATTCATTTATTGCTTTAAATCTATCAATATCAATTGTTATTTTTTCTCTTTTTTCTATACCCATCAAAATATCATTTACTATCTTTTGCGGTTCTTCTGATCTTGGATTATCTGAAGTTATAAACACGTGATCAGAAAACTCTTCAGCTATTGATCCCATTAAAGGCCTTTTACCACGATCTCGATCTCCTCCACAACCAAAAACAGTAATGATTTTCCCTTTACAAAGTTTTTTAATTGATTGCAAAACGTTTTTTAATCCATCAGGCGTGTGGGCATAATCAATAATTACTGTTGGAAGTAATCTTGAAACGTCATTATTATCAATTTCTATTTTCTCCATTCTCCCAGGAGCACCAGGGAAAGATTGTATTAACTTTGATAAATCTTTTAAAGAGAAATTAAGTTTATACAAAATTATTATTGATTGAATCGCATTCATTAAATTAAATTCACCAACAAGTGGAATAAAAAGTTTAATTTTTTCCTTAGGTGTATGAAAAATACATGTAGAGCCACTTTCAGTAAATTGTTTATCTGTTACGTAAAAAAAATCATCATTTTTAAATTCACTCTTAGTAATCTTTGTAGAGACTAATGATGATCTTTTTTCAAGATCAGATGATAATTTAGATATCCAAGGGTCATCATGATTTAATACAGAAATTCCATCTTTATCTTTTAAGTAAGGTGGGAAAAATAATTTTCTTTTTGTTTGAAAATAAGACTCCATATCTGAGTGATAATCAAGATGATCTTGAGTTAAATTAGTAAAAATAGCCCCCTCAAATTCGCAGCCTGATATCCTGTTTTGAGCAATAGAATGAGAACTTACCTCTAATATCGCGAATTCAGATTCTGCCTCAACAGCAGCATTTAATTTTTCTTGAAGTTTATCCGCAAAATCAGTTGTATGAGAAGCCACCTCAGAGAAGCCAGGCCATCTATTGAACAAGGTACCAAATAATGCAGTCTTTTTTCCTGATTTTTTTAAAAGATATTCCAACAAAAACGTAATTGTCGTTTTTCCATTTGTACCCGTAACACCAATAAGTTTTAATTTTCTTGAAGGCCTATTCCAAAACTCAGCGACTATTTGACCAAAAATATAATTTAAATTATGATCTATAACCAAAACCCTTTCTCGGTCAAAAGATCCAATATTCTTTTTTGCAGCAGATCCAATAATGGCAGCCTCTGCACCATTTTCAATTGCCTCAATACAATATTTTCCTCCATCAACATTTAAACCAGGCATACCTAAAAATAAAGTTCCTTTTTTTACTTCTTTAGAGTTAAAAGAAATATTATTGATTTCAGGATTTATCAACCGAGATGTTGGAACAATTCCTACTAAAGATAGAAGTTTATGTAATTTTATAGATCTCATCTTCAAATCAATTTTTATTCAAAGCAATATTTATATTTTTTTCTAGCCATTTTTTTAGTTGATCATCTTTCAATCTTGGAGAGATCCTAGGTAATTCTATAAATTTTTGAGACGTACTTTCTTTAATCGCGACAACAGGAACTTCATGATCAAATTTTTTATATTTATCCTTATACAAATCAAACCTATCTATATCAATTTCATTGATTTCTAATTTAGGTTTTATTTCTTTAAAATTTATTTTTGTTAGTTTATTTTTTAATGTTTCACAAAGGCAGCAACCCTTCCTAACAAAAATGAATATTTTCATTCAATTAATCAGGAACAGGATCACAACCGCATGGGGTTAATGGATGACATTTACTTAATCTTCTAAGGGTCAACCATCCACCTCTCCAAGGGCCATGCCTTGTAATAGCCTCGTATCCATAAGAACTACAACTTGGTATAAATCTGCATCTTGGTCCAAAAAAAGGCGAAAACCACTTCTGATAGAAGGAAATCATCAAAAGAAGTATAGATGTAAGTAGTTTGTTGATGCTTTTAATCACTTTAATGATGTAAAATAACAAATCAGTAGTAATTAGTTTAGTTGAATTTAATCAATTATCCAATTTATTGCAAATTTCAATTTTTAATTTAAACCTATGTCAAGATACCGCGGCCCAAGATTAAGGGTTACGCGTCGCTTGGGAGAACTACCAGGTCTCACTAGGAAAGCTTCAAAGAAGTCTAATCCTCCAGGTCAGCACGGCCAAGCCCGTCGCAAGCGATCAGAATACGCAATTCGTCTAGAAGAAAAACAGAAACTTAGATTCAACTATGGAGTCTCTGAAAGACAACTAGTTCGTTATGTCAAAAAAGCTAGAGCTCAAGAAGGCTCTACAGGAACCAACCTCCTTAGACTTTTAGAAAACAGATTAGATAATGTTTGTTTTAGATTAGGTTTTGGTGGGACAATTCCAGGCTCAAGACAATTAGTAAATCATGGACATGTAACTGTTAACGGAAAAGTTCTTGATATTGCAGGTTACCAATGTAAATCAGGAGATGTTATTAGCATTAAGGAAAACAAGGCAAGTAAAAAACTTGTTGAAGGAAATATTGAATTCCCTGGTTTAGCAAATGTCCCTCCTCATATAGAGTTAGATAAACCTAAATTAACAGGAAAAATAAACGGTAAGTGTGATAGAGAATGGGTTGCTCTTGAAATTAACGAGCTACTAGTCGTTGAATATTATTCAAGAAAAGTTTAAAAAACTTTTCTTTGGATTATTAAATCTCTCCTCGATAAGAAGAGAGATTTTATTTAATTCTTATTTTGAAAACAATGGGAAATAAGGGAAATAATCTCAAAAAGCCAGGCGTTAAAACCTTATCTATTCACCATGGAGAAACATTTTCCGAAGAAACCGGTTGTGTTATGCCTCCAATTTTCTCAACATCTACTTTCAAACATGGGAATAAACAAAATTTTGATTACACCAGGTCAGGCAATCCAAACTTTAAAATTCTTGAAAATATCCTGAAATCAATAGAAGATTCTAAATACTGTACAGTTTTTGGATCTGGCATAAGTGCAGTAACGGCAATAACATCCACATTAAAATCAGGCGACAAGATACTCTGTGAGTCAAATCTCTATGGTTGCACGGTAAGAATGTTTGATAAAGTTTTCAAAAAATTTGGGATAGAAGCTCTTTACACAGATTTTACAGATAAAAAAAGTATCAAAAAAATTAAAGACCTCCAGCCAACTTTAATATGGCTCGAAAGTCCAACAAATCCGCTATTAAAAATACTTGATATTAAATTGATCTGTGACGAAGCGAATAAGCACAAAATACCTGTAGTTCTAGATAATACCTTTTCTACAGCCCTCATTCAAAAACCTTTGGAACTTGGAGCAACGCTTTCTCTAATAAGTACAACAAAATTTATAAATGGACATAGTGATGCACTTGGTGGAGCAGTACTCACTAATAATGAGGAATGGAATAGTAAGATGCTTTTCTCTCAAAAAGCTTTAGGACTTCAACCCTCGCCCTTTGATTCATGGCTTATTACAAGAGGAGTAAAAACTCTCCCTCTAAGAATCGAACAACAAACAAAAAGTGCTGAGATAATTTCTAAGGAATTAGAAAATCATAGGAATATTTTTAAGGTTCTTTATCCTTTTAATCAAAAACATCCACAATATAATTTAGCAAAATCACAAATGAAATCTGGTGGTTCAATGCTCACCCTTAAATTAAACTTAAACAAATCAGACACTTTTAAATTTTGTAAATCTCTCAAATATTTCTCATTAGCAGAGAGTCTTGGTGGAGTTGAAAGTTTAATTTGCCACCCAGCGACAATGACTCATGCATCTGTTGATGATAAAACAAAAAATCTCCTAGGTATTGATGATTCTCTTATACGTTTGTCAGTTGGTTGTGAAGATACAAATGATTTAATGTCAGATATCTTATTTGCCTTAAATAAATTTTGAAAATTGAGAGATTTACTTAAAAAACCGATATGGAGAAATTTAGAGTTGGGATTTTCGATCCCCGATAGTAATCACGCTGTTTCTGTAGCATTACCAACTTGGAATGATGTAATTAACTATGAGGAAAAAAATCCAAAATGCATAGAAGCATTAAAATCAATCTATCCTCGTTTTGGACTAAATCCTTTAGTAAAAAGATTATGTGAAAAGACAAAGAAAGAAAGTCAATTCCATAATCAAAGTATCTGGCCATATCCAGATGAAAGAATAGCTTTAAAAGCAAAAAAATACTGTGATAAAAATACTTTTCAAGAATATTCTTATATAGAAAGAAGGCATAATTTTACTTTATTAATTACTAAAGAATCAGCAAGTATATATGCAAGATCTTTTTGGCAACATACGGGGCTTGGTCTATCTTCAAGAGCGGCAGCAATTGAATTGGGCATTGAGGATTGCCCTTCAAAATCTTTAGTCAATGAAAGTTATCAAAGAATAAAAAATAGAATTTCTCAATTTACAAAAACGAACTCCAATGATATCCACCTAACTTCATCTGGTATGTCTGCTTTATACACATCATTAGAAATTATATATAAATTATTTCCCGAAAAACCTACACTTCAAATTGGTTTTCCATATGTTGATGTACTCAAATTACCAATGAATATCTTTCATGGAGCCAAGCTAATAACAGAAGAAAATTGCAAGAATATTGAATTAGAAATTCAAAGAATAAATCCAGCAGCTTTGATTATTGAATTACCAAGTAATCCAATGCTCAAATGTGTAAACATAAAAAAAATTTCAAAAATTGCAAATAAATTAAATATACCTGTGATAGTTGACGATACAATCGGTTCTAATCTGAATATAAATTCACTTGAGCATGCAGATATCGTTTTTACTTCACTTACAAAAATCTTTTCAGGTAGCGGAGATATTCTTGCTGGCTCATTAATACTGAATCCAAAAAGCAGATGGATTGATCAGTTTAGAAATGCATTAAAGGAAATAAACCTTCCAATCCTTTCAGAGGGAGATATAGTTTCTCTAGAAAAAGTTAGTAGAGATGTAAAACAAAGAGTTTTTAAGCAAAATAAAGCATGTTTGGAATTAAAAAAAAGATTAGAGAACCATAAAGAAATAAAAAATATTTTCCATCCCGAAAATTGTCCTAATTTCAATTCCATACTTACTTCTCATGGAGGATATGGTTGCTTATTATCATTCGAATTAAAAGGAGGAATAAAGAAAGCTAAAAAGTTTTATGATTCTCTTCAAATATCTAAAGGACCAAGTTTAGGTACGAATTTTACACTTGTATGTCCTTATGTTTTATTAGCTCATTATGATGAATTGGAGTGGGCTGAAAGTTTTGGTATACCTTCGCACCTTTTAAGAGTATCCGTAGGAATAGAAGATAAAGATCACTTATGGAGTATCTTTTCTGAAGCATTAAATAATTTTTAAATCCCTAGTATTTACCGTATAGAAACTTATATACTCTTTTCCTGAAAAATAGTTAGTATTAAAATATATTTCTCAATATATAAATGGCAAAAATTTATGAGGACAACAGTTTTGCTATTGGAAACACTCCATTAGTAAGATTAAAGTCAGTTACTAAAAATGCTAAAGCTACTGTATTAGCAAAAATTGAAGGAAGGAATCCTGCATATAGTGTTAAATGCAGAATTGGTGCAAACATGATCTGGGACGCTGAGAAAAGCGGAAAACTTACAAAAGACAAAACAATTGTTGAGCCTACATCCGGAAATACTGGGATTGCCCTAGCTTTTACTGCTTCAGCAAGGGGTTATAAATTAATCCTTACGATGCCAGAATCTATGTCAATAGAAAGGAGAAGAGTGATGGCAGTATTAGGGGCAGAAATTGTTTTAACAGAGGCTTCAAAAGGTATGCCAGGAGCAATTGCTAAAGCTAAAGAGATTGCAGAAAGCAATCCCTCGCAATATTTCATGCCAGGTCAGTTTGATAATCCAGCAAATCCAGAAATACATTTCAAAACAACTGGGCCTGAAATTTGGGATGACTGCGATGGTGCAATTGATGTTTTAGTTGCAGGAGTTGGAACAGGTGGAACAATAACAGGAGTATCAAGATACATCAAACAAGAAAAGGGTAAAAATATTACTTCTGTAGCAGTTGAACCATCTCATAGTCCAGTTATTACACAGACACTTAATGGAGAGGAAGTGAAATCAGGACCACATAAAATTCAAGGAATTGGGGCAGGATTTATCCCGAAAAATCTTGATTTATCAATTGTTGACAAAGTTGAACAGGTTACAAACGATGAATCTATAGAGATGGCTTTAAGATTGGCTAAAGAGGAAGGCTTGCTTGTTGGTATATCTTGTGGAGCTGCTGCTGCTGCTGCTGTTAAATTAGCTGAACAAGATGAATATGCAGGTAAGACTATTGTTGTTGTTCTTCCTGATTTAGCAGAAAGATATTTATCATCAATAATGTTTACTGAAGTCCCAAGTGGCATAATTGAGGAACCAGTTAAAGCTTAAAAATATTATTTCTCCAGAAATGAATCTGGTGAAATATACATAGCATCGCCATAAGAGAAAAATCTAAATTTTTCTTTTATGGCTTTTTTATATAGATCTAATAATCTTTCTCTTCCAATCATTGCGCTTACTAGGAGTAATAATGAACTCTTAGGGAGATGAAAATTAGTTAATAATCCATCAACTGCCTTAAATTTATAGCCTGGCTTAATTACTAAATCAACATATTTAGCTATAGGAATAAAGTCTTCCATTTCATATGAATAGGAACTTTCAAGGGCTCTTACGCTAGTAGTTCCGATAGCTATTACTCTTCTGTCTGTCTTTTTTATTCTTTTTATTTCTTCTACTACTTTCTTACTAACACTAACCCACTCTTTATGAAGTTTTAAATTAGATAAATCTTCTTGATCAATTGGCTTAAATGTTCCATAACCTACATGCAAAGTAATAGGCATGACCAATATTCCTTTTTTTTTTAAATTTGAGATAAGACTTTTACTTAAATGTAATCCTGCCGTGGGGGCCGCAACTGCTCCAGGATTACATGCATACTCAGTTTGATAACTATTTTCATGAAAAGATTCTTCTTCGGTACTTTTTATATATGGTGGGAGTGGGATTTCTCCATATATATCAAGGAGGTTATTCATTGAAATTAGATCATTTATATTTTCTGGAAACTTGATAAATCTTCCTCCAGTCTCTTCATCAATCCCAGAAATTTTCAACTTTATATCTTTTGCAAAGGATGACTTTAAATTTAAATGTTTATTTATTTTTAACTTTTTTGCAGGCTTTGCTAAACATAGCCAAGTAGATTCTTCTGATTTCTCCAAGACTAATAGTTCAACTAATCTCCCATTTTCTAATTCAACCTTTAGCCTTGCTTTCATAACCTTTGTATCATTTATAACTACCAGATCCCCCTCTCTAAGTTCAGCTAAGAGATCCTTGGTATATTTATTTGTTGAATAATCTTCTTTTAATCCACTATCTCTAACTATCATTAATTTAGATTCATGCCTTACTTTAGAAGGTTTACTTGCTATTAATGATTCATGAAGAAAATAATCATAAGATTCAAGCTTATGATCTACTTCTTCATTATGAATTTCAAAATTCAATTAAAATTACGAGACAAGTTTCTCTGGCTCGTTTTCAATGAGAGAAGACAAGTCTTTTAAGAATGAAGCACCATCAGCACCATAAATTACTCTATGATCAGCGGTTAAATTTACTTGCATTATTTTTTTAACAGATATTGAACCATCATTATTAGCAACCACTGTTGGCTTCGATGATGCTATGGCTAAAATAGCACCCGTACCTGGTGGAAGTATTGCATCAAATCTATCAACACCAAACATTCCTAAATTAGACAACGTAAATGTTCCTGTTGAGTATTCATCAGGTTCTAATTGTTTTGCTCTAGATCTTTTCACAAGATCTTTCCACTCCCTAGATAATTCAAATAAATCAGTGTTACAAGGTTCTTTTAACACTGGAGTTATCAATCCGCCATCTTCCATAGCAACAGCGACAGCAATATTTATATTTTCTGGATAAGAAATTCCGTTTTCTGAAAAGCTTGAATTAACTTGGGGATGTTTTTTAAGCGTCTTTGCAACTGCTTTAACTAATAATGCAGTCATAGTAACTCCATTTTGCTTTACTTTCTTGTAAAAATTATCCAATTTATCGGTATCAATTGAATAACCCACTCTAAAACAAGGAACATTTAAACTAGATTCCATATTCTTATTGACAGCTTTTTGAAGAGTATTAAATTGGACAGTTTCTCCAGGTTTACCAAAACTAGTCCCTAATGTCTCAGACTTACTTTCATCTTGAACATGCGCACTGGGACTGGCAATACTAGCAGGAGAACTCCCTTCTCCTATCCACGGAATAGAAACAGGTTGTCCATTTGCCTTCAATACATCATCAGCCTGAATCCTTCCATGAGGTCCTGATCCATGTACTTTTGCCAAATCAACGCCCATTGTAGAAGCCAGTTTTTTTGCCTTTGGAGATGCTATTACCCTTGAAGAATTATTACTTGTTGATGCATTCAATTGAATCTCATTAGAGGGAGTTAGTACTTTCTCCTTTCTAACTTCGACTACTTGCTCCTTAATTTGAGGAAACTCATTTTGTTTCTCTTCTTTTATTTCAGAGTTTTTATTTGGTAATTCAAGCTGATCAGAACTAGATCCTTCAGTATGTTTCCCTTTATTTTGTTCTTGTATAGGAGCTATTTCATCTTCATTCTCTACAATAAGTCCAATTGTTTCACCAACTGGAGCGGTACTACCAGCTGGCATTAATACTGCCGCAAGATATCCATCTTGGAAAGATTCAACATCCATATCAGCTTTATCTGATTCAACAACTAAAACAGATTCTCCTCTTTCAACTTTATCTCCAGGATTCTTTAACCATTCAACAATTTTGCCTTCAGTCATAGTAGAACTAAGAGCTGGCATAAATATTTCGTGAGACATCAGATAGATTATTAAAGATTTATTATCTTTAAGAACTTACAAAATTCTTAAAGATAGTTATGTATGTATTTTACAAAAAAATAGCCCCAAAGAAACTATGATTTACATTCAAAAAGGAATTTAAATCTTAAAATTTATTCATTGTTATTTATAGATTGGATAATCCCATCTTTAACTGTTATTGAAACTTGCATCTTCTTAATAAGATTATCTCCAACGGAAACATCACAAAAGCTATCAACCTGTCCTTGATCAACAATTTCATCCATTTTTAATTCACGAACTTGACTTTGTTGTTGCAATAAATTTCTTTTTTGCTCTTCTAATTCGTTTCTTTTTGCAGCAACTTGTTGCTGAACTTGGCCAACTTGCTCTTGAACTCTTGGATCTAATGGATTAACTGACTGAGATCTTATATTACTTACTATTTGCTGACCTTCTTGTTCAAGTTGAGACAACTGTTGATCAACTGCCGAAATCGCATTACTTAATTCCTTCTCAGCATCTTCTTTCCAAGTAGGAGTAACAATAGCTTTTATAGCTATAGAACGTTTAATGGATATTGAGTTTTTTGTTTCCATAAAAAATATAATTACCCTTTTAATATAGAGATATCAAATCAAATTTTCTTTTTTAATTTATTTTTTATACATTTCTTCTATTTGTAATGAATATAAATCAACAATTTCTCTTCTTTTCTGCTTAAGAGTCTGAGTCAGCAATCCATTTTCTAAAGTAAAAGCCTCAACAAAATAACAATCTAATATCTGTTCCTCAAATCTTGCTCCTAATCTGTTTTTTAGCAAATCATTTATTTGCGATTTAAAAAACAAACCAATATTTTTGTTCGAATTTAATTTAGAAAGGTTATTTTCAAGGAATTTAGTTTCTACTAATTCTATATTTGGAGAAATGAGCGCTGTTAAACATTTTTTATCTTGACCAACTAATTGAACTTGATTAATAAATTCAGAACTAAGAATTTCAGTTTCTAAAGGATTAGGCTCAATATTTTCCCCACTAGAAAGAACTATTGTATCTTTTGCTCTCCCTGTTATAACTAAAGATCCATTTGGGATAAGAAAACCTAAATCTCCAGTATCAAACCAACCATCTTTTGATAAAACATCATTTGTAGCTGAAACATTATTCAAATAACCTTTCATCACTTGAGGTCCTTTAACAAGAATCTTACCTATCTCCCTAAACCTTAAAATCTTATCTTTTTCTTCATTCATGATTTTAATTTCAGTAAATGCCAATGGCTGTCCAGAAGATCCTCTTACATTTAGTTCTCTTCTTCTACAAGTAAGTACAGGACTGGTTTCTGTTAATCCATAACCCACCAAAACATCTACACCCAAAGATTCAAAAAACAAATCAACATGTTCAGGTAAAGCACCACCTCCATTAATTGGAAACTTAAGTTTTTCTCCACATAATTGCTTCAGAATACTTGGCCACAAAAAAGCAGAAGATAGCTTATGTACAAACAATCTACTTATGACAGATATTGTCAAAGAGATTTTTTTTAAGAAACTTACTTGATTAATTTCTAGATTTCTGATCTTTCTAAGATTTCTTTTAAAAATAGAACTGTTCTTTATCAAAAATCTTATGATTCTTTGTTTTTTAGCCGGCATTTTTTTTAAAGCCAAGAAAAAGCCATCATGAATGGCCTCCCATAACCTAGGTACAGTAGCCATAACAACTGGCTTAACGTTTTTAATATCATCTTTCAAAAACTTTGGATTTGTATAAAATTGAGTACATCCGCATGAAAAAAAGAAATATTCTGCACTTCTTTCATACGAATGCCAGATAGGTAATACGCTCAAAACAGAAGTACCAGGTTCTGGATCGGCGATTCTGGCAAGATTTATAATTTGATGTAAAAAATTTGCATGTGTTAGGGGAACACCTTTTGGTTTTCCTGTTGTTCCTGAGGTATAGAGAATACTGGCAATATCATTAATATGATGATTATCTTTTTCAAAACTATTATTTTTAAAATATTCTTGATCTCCTGCTTTGATAAATTCAGGCCAATTTATTAAATCTTCAAATTTTTCATCTTCTAGATTAATTATAAATTTTAATCTTTTTTTTAGTTCATCTTTTTTATTTAATTTCAACCAAACTTCCTTAGATTGAACTATAAGTCCAACAGAATTAGAATGTTCAATAATGTATTCTAGTTCTACCGAAGGCGAATTAATTCCCCTTACAGCATTAACAGCTCCCAATCGCATTAACCCTTGATCAGCTATTAACCATCTTGGTGAATTTTCAGATATTAATGTAACAACATCACCTTTAACTATTCCATAATTTTGAAAAGATATAGAAACTTTAGTGATTAAATTAGCTAACTCAGAATAGGAAAATTTTTCTTTATTTTTTCCTCTTAAATCTTTAATAGCTAAATTATCACCACATTTAAATTTTAAATATTCCCATATTTGATCAACGTGGTCAAGATTATTAATATCTTTTCTTTTAATTATAAATTTTTCATTTGTTGTAAGAAATTTTGCTGCGGGCCAATACGCTAAATCATTCATATTTGTTATTTTTTTAAATTTTTTCTCTCTATTCTGATACAAAATTAAAATTAAACTCTTCCTGAATAATTTTTTTAACAATTTTCTTCACCTCATTAACATCTAAATTTTTATTGTAGTCAGTCAAATTTGCCATTAGGCAGCCCTCAATACCGCAAGGAATAATTTTATTAAAATTTTGTAATTGACAATTAACATTTATTGAAAAGCCATGGATTGTTACCCATCTTTTGCATCCAATACCAATCGAAGCAATTTTCCTTTCCCCAATCCAAACACCAGTAAATCCATGTTTAGCAGCGCAATCAATATTAAAGCTCCGAAGAACTTTAATGATTATTTTTTCAATTTTTCTTAAATACCAATTTAAATCTTTATTGTAATCATTCAGATCTAAAACCAAATAAGTGACTAACTGTCCTGGCATATGGCATGTAACCTCACCACCTCTATCAATTTTATATACATCATGTTCATCTGATGAGAAAAGCAAGTTACTTTTATTTGATCCTCTTCCTAAGGTATAACAAAGTTGATGTTCTCCTAACCAAATCAAATTCATATTTGATTTACCAGAAATTAATCCATCTTGATATTCTTTTTGTAATTTATAGACATCATTAAAAAATGATATTTTATCAGGTTGTTTAATTATTGATGTTCTATTAATCATATTTAAGTAGATTTAGGAAGTATGAAAATATTTTTAGATTTATTATGAAAATTTTAATCCATGGAAAAAATCTCGAACTCACTGGCGCATTAAAAGAATATACTGAGGCAAAGATAGAAAAAGCGACCCATCACTATAAGGATATCGTTAAAGAAGCAGATATACATCTTTCAGTCGAAAAGAATCCAAGAGTTTCATTCCAAACAGCTGAGGTTACAATTTTTGCTAATGGTACTATTATCAGAGCTGAAGAAAAAACAGAGAATCTTTATTCAAGTATTGATTTGGTTTCAAATAAACTTTGCAGAAAACTACGTAAATATAAAGAAAGGTATAATAAAACATTACATAATAACCTTTTAAAAAATAAACATTCTTATGCCAATACAAATGAAGAACTAGATTCTATAGATAAAGATATATTTAATGAAAAAAGAGAGGCTAAATTACCTGAACCATCTATTAAAAAAAAATATTTTGAAATGATTCCTATTTCTTTAGAAGAGGCTAGAAAACAATTAGATTTTATTGATCATGATTTTTATGTTTTTAAAAATAAAAGAAATAATGAACTACAAGTTATTTATAAGAGAAACCATGGTGGATATGGGTTAATCCAATCTAAATAATATTAAAAATGTTTAATATTGATTATGAATTAAATGAAAAGATACATGCAACTATAATTAATCCTTATTTATCTTGGGATGAATTAAATGCAAACTGCGATTTAATTCAAAAATATAATATTAGGAATGTTTCGACATCACTTAACTTTTTAAGTCATATAAAAAATGCATTAAGTAATCATAAAGTAAATATAAATACTTTTATTTCTTATCCATTTGCTGATGTGCCTGTTAATTTTATTAATGAATTCGTTTGCTATGCAAAAGATGCAGGTGCAAACGGAATAGAATATACACCTAATTTTCTTAATCTTTCAAAAAATAATCTGAATAATTTCGCAAATGAAATTGAAATTATAAATACCTCAGAATTGCCAGTAACTATTATTATTAACAAAACAAAATTACATAAAGAACTTTTTGAAAAAGCCATAGAAATTTCTATTGAATTAGGAATAACAAATTTTCAATTTGGGGACGGTTTTGGAGCTCCTATTTCTAATGTTGATATTGTTGAAATATTAAAGTTTATTGGGAATCAAAATTCTATAAAAATTGTTGGAGGCATAAGAAAACTTTCTCAAGTTATTGATTTATTTGATTCGGGTATAGATTGTATTGGCACCTCAAAATTTAATGAAATCTTTGAGGAAATTAGACTTAGTTAAATGTCAGGCGAAAGCAGAATAAAAGGTCTCTGTATTAAAGCTAGTCCGCTAGGTGAAAGTGGGAGATTAATAACTGTTTTAACAGATGAGCAGGGCATTATAAGGCTTGCAGCGCCAGGAGCGAGGCGTCCAAAAAGTAGTCTTGCAGCAGCTACTCCTTTAACATATTTAAGTTTTCAGATCTTTGGGAATAGAAGTCTTAAGTCTGTTCGACAGATTAAAATACTGAAGAGCTACAATGGATTAGGTAAAAATATTGAATGTCTTGCAGCAGCACAAGCAATAACTGAATTAACGTTTTTATTAGTAGGAATTAATGATAAGCAACAAAGTTATTTATCTAGTGTCCTTATTCATTTAGATCGAATTTATAAATATAACAATCAAAGTAAAGAAGACTTCAAAATGCTCTCAATGAGTATTCAATCTTTAATTCACTTACTAGCGATAGGAGGAATAAATATCCCTGTGAATTTTTGCTGCAAAACCGGCGATCCAATTATTCCTCCGCTAGGAAACTGGGATTGGCAATGTCATTATTTACCTAATGAAGGATTTTCTACGATAGAGGAACCAGAAAGTGTCTTAAAAGTTAATGCCTCTGAAATTGCTCTTTTACAAAGACTTCTTTTCCCAGAATTACCAATAAAATCAAATGGGTCATTATTGGGACCTAAAAAAGTTTGGCTTAAAATTTTATCAATTGTTGAAAGCTGGATCTCTGCTCAATTAGAAAAAGAATTATCATCACTAAAAATGTTAAGAGAATTTTACGGATAATTAAGGTTTAAACTGTTACTAAATTAAAAGATCTCGTTGTTTTTAACTTTGCCTGTTAACTTTATTAATAGTTAAGTAATTTCATGTGGTTCATGTTGCCTGGTTAGGTAAAAAATCTCCCTTTTGTGGAAATGTGAGTTATGGAAATTTAACTACCGAAAAATTAAAAGTTAGAGGCCATAAAGTTAGTTTTATACATTTTGATAATCCTTCTAATGCAAATGAATCTAAACCCTTATTTTTAGCTAATGATCCTGACGTAAGTCTTCCATACTTAATTAAATCTCAAGTTTACACAATCCCTTCTCCAAGAGCAGAAAAAGAATTAAGACTCTCATTAGAGAGATTAAAGCCAGATATAGTGCATGCAAGTCTAACTTTATCTCCTTTGGACTTTAGATTACCTGAACTTTGCAAAACAATTAACCTCCCACTAGTAGGAACCTTTCATCCCGCATTTGATAAAAACAATAGAAACTTAACAGCAAGTACTCAACAATTAACCTATCAACTTTATGCTCCCTCACTCGCTAAATTTCATAAAATAATAGTTTTTTCAGAGCCTCAAAAAATACTTCTAGAAAAACTAGGTGTTAGTAAAGAAAAGCAAATAATAATTCCAAATGGAGTTGATGAAAATATTTGGAAACCCTTATCAGTAAAAAGTAAAAAATATGATTTTGTTAGAAGTAAGTTAGGAGATGGAAGAATCTTTATTTATATGGGAAGGATTGCCAACGAAAAAAATATTGAAGCACTTTTAAAATCGTGGCGTCAAACAAAAACAAATGATTGCAAACTAGTAATTGTTGGAGACGGCCCAATGAAGCCAATTCTGGAAAATAGTTTTTCTAACCTAGGAAAGGATAAATTAATTTGGTGGGGATCAGAAATGGATTTAGAGACAAGAGTAGCCATTATGCAAATCGCAGAAGTATTTTTTTTACCAAGCTTAGTAGAGGGATTATCTTTATCACTTTTAGAGGCGATGTCAACTGGTACAGCATGCGTTGCCACTGATGCTGGAGCTGATGGTGAAGTTTTAGATAATGGAGCAGGTATAGTGATCTCTACAGATAATGTTGTAACTCAATTAAAAACTATAATTCCAATTTTGGTAGAACATCCCGCATTTACAAAGGCTCTGGGAGAAAAAGGACGTACAAGAGTAATTGAAAGATATACAATTAAAAAAAATATCGAAGCTCTCGAAAAACTTTATTTAGATTTTATAAAAAATATTTAATAGTTAACGAAACTCCTTACTACGATTACACGCAGCTACTACAGCTTCAATTAAAGCAGACCTTAAACTCTTGTTTTCTAAAACCCTTAGTGCAGATATTGTTGTACCCCCAGGTGAAGTGACCATATTCTTTAGCTCAGCAGTTGTTATATTAGTATCTTTTATTAGGCTGACAGTTCCTAAAATCATCTCCGTCACCAGTTCTTCAGAAAGTTGTTTTTGCAATCCGCCACTTAAACCCCCATCACTTAAAGCTTCAATAATTAATGCAATAATTACAGGTCCAGAAGATGTTAATGCTAAGAAAATATCAAGTAAATCTTCTGGAAGATTATAAATTTTACTAGAATTTTCAAATAATTTTTCTATAAATTGCTTCTGATCTTTGGTAATTTGATCTCCCCAGGAAATTCCAGTTAAACCTTTACCAATTGTTATTGGGATGTTAGTAACTACCCTTACGCATTTATGATTTGGGAATCTTTGGATAAGTTTTTCTAAAGAAACCCCAGCTAAAATTGAAACCATTAAATTTCTATCATTTTTATTTTTTTCTAATTCAATTATATTTTTAAGTTGCTGAGGCTTTACAGAGAGAAGTTTAACTTGGCAATCCCAGATAATATGTGCTTCTTTGGAGTTAGCCTTAAAAATATTAATATTATATTTATAGTCTTTTCTAATATTTTCTAAACTTTTTGTTGTATTTACTAAACAATAGACATCCTTTGGATTTAGTAACTTTTTATCAAATAGTGGTGTGATAATAGCTTTTGCAATATTTCCAAAACCAATAACTGCAATTTTACTAGTCACAGATTAATTAAGAATAAGCCGATAATTTAGATTCTCCCCAAGCGGGTTGTGGAGTTGTATTAGTTTCCAGATTATATTGAGGTATTTTTTTGCTTGAAACATTAGAAGGAGATGCCTCTTCTGGGAAAGAACTCGTTACGTTTACACAACTAGGTGCAAAAAGAAAAATACTTTCCCCAACTCTTTCTTGATGACCATCTATTGCATATGTACCACCTGCCACAAAATCAACAGCTCGTTGTGCTTGATCAGGGTCCATCATAGTCAAGTTTAAAATTACAGTCTTTCTCTCTCTTAATGCTTGAATTGCCTGAGGCATTTCATCAAAACTTCTAGGTTCCATCAAGCTTACCTCTGAAGAAGAACTAGAAATACCAGGCATTCCGACTACATTTGATGACCTATTATTCATAAATTCAAATGGATTTGAATTTGAAAGAGCATTCGAGTTTTTTTGATTTTGTTTGAAATCATCTATTCCGTTCAATTCATCCTCTGACGCATATTCCAGCTCATCGAAGTCATCATCCAGATAATCATCACCTGCAACAACTGCCTTTAATCGAGAAATAAGTGACACCTTTTAAATCCTCTTGAAATTGATAACTAAGGCCAAAAAACCTTAAGTAATGCATCCATCTTTTGTGAATGAATAAACTACCTATACTTAAATAACGTTACTTATAGTTTACTGCAAGTTTAAAAACAAGATTTTTATAAAATATAATTAATTACTGACTAATATAATCTATTGCCAAAGATTATTGATCCTAATCTTATCCAAGTAGCCCCTGCTTCAAGCGCTTCCTCCCAGTCGCCTGACATCCCCATTGAACAATCCTGAAGCCTAAGTGAATCTGCAAGGTGGCGGCATTTTTTAAATAATTTAATATTTTCTTTTGAACTTAAACCTTTTGGGTTGATAGTCATAAGTCCTTTAATTTTGATACTTTTAAGTTTCTTAATCTGATCCCATTTTTCTATCAATATTTTAGGATTAAAACCGCCTTTAGTTGGATCATCGCTTAATTTGACTTGCAACATTATTGATGGATTTTTCTGTTCTTCAAATGAAACATTAGAAATCTTTAATATCTTTTCCAATGAATCCACAGAATGTATATATTCAAAATTCTGTACTATTTTTCGTATTTTATTACTCTGTAATCTTCCAATGAAGTGCCATTTTATATTTTTAGAATCTTTTAGTAAGAGTTGCTTCTCAATAGCTTCTTGCAATCTACTTTCGCCAAAATCGTTTTGTCCTTCATTATTAATAGTTTTTATTTCTTTACTACTAAAACCCTTACTAACAGCAAGTAAATTTACATTAAGAGGTAAGTTCTTTTTTATTTGAAAGTAATTTGAAATTTCCAAATTTTATAAAAAAGTTTGTCTAAATAAATTCTCCCATTTTGGGAAATCTTCTGATCCTTGTCTTCTGGCTCTTTGCAAGTTTAATTCAGACTGATTTCGAGCATCTAAATAGGGTATTACTTCAAAAAAAACTTCTCTTTGTTTAATTTCGACTAAAAAAAACATTTTTTGTGCGTATAAGGTCGCATAAATATCCTTTCCCTCAACCCCAGGAGAGACTTGATATAACATTCCGAATGTTGGATGATTTAAATAACGCTCTGAACTCAAACTTAAATATTATGTTATTTACAATGCACCATACTGTTTCCTAAGAAAAATTGCTATGCAAATAAAACATATCGATAATGAATTAAAAATAAAAGATCGAGGATTTTTTGTATCAACAGTTCTAAATCTAACCGTTTTTATAAGGATATTTTTTTTAGAGAGTAATGAATCCGCACCTTGATCGATTCTTAAAAATATATTTAAGAATAATCTTTCCACCATGGTTAATAAAACATTAATCGATTTCTTAAAGCCTAATCTTCTAAGATTTATTGATCTAACTGAAACTGATTTTAGTATATTTTGGAATTCTTCCTGGACTAAAGGAACAAATCGCAAAGCTAAAAGCAATTGAAAAAGCCATTTATCAATAGGTAATCCAACTTTTCTCAAAGGGTTCATAAACCAACTTAATGCCCAGACTATATCCTCTTGTAATGTTGTTAGAAGGATCAAATTCACACTGTGTATTACAGTAAATACTAAAGTAGACGTTTTTATTCCTAATTCAAAAGCTTTCCTAGATAAGTTAAAGGGTCCAAGTGTTATAAATCCTATTTTCATAGTTGGAATTTCTAATATATTCCATTTTTCCTGACTCTCTAAAATCAAATTCAATTCATTCGGATCTCTAAAAGAGCTATCAAGAGATTGAATATCAGAAGAAGCTATTAATGATAAAAATCCAATTAATAATGATAAACCCAAAAGAAAGACGAATGATCTCCACCAAACTCTTGAAGGTAAAAAGCTTACAAAAGTAAGAACTATTAAACAGATAACTAAACTTAATCTCCACAATGGGCCCGCCCAGATTGGAGTAATTAGAAAAATTAATAATACAATTATCTTTAATCTACTATCGATAATTCTTAGCCAACTTCTATTACCATCAACATATTGTCCAATAGAAAATTTAGTAAGAATATTCATTAATCTTTTTGAATAATATTAATATTCTTTTTTGTTATTTCCTTTTCTAAGTCTCTTTGCTGCTTTCCTCTCCAAAGTAAAATTATTGGGGAACCTTCAAACCCAAGATTTAATCTAATTTGTTTTTCAATATATCTTCTATATGTTATTCCAAATAATTTAGGGTCATTTACAAAAAGGGTAAAGGTTGGAGGCTGGTTTTTTACTTGAGTACCATAATAAAGTCTTCCTTGTTTTCCGCTTCTCTTTGTTGGTGGACTTTTCCATCCAAGAGCCTCCTTAAGAACCTCATTAACAACTGAAGTTGTAACTCTCCTTCTATGTTGGTTTACAGCACTAAGAGCGTGCTCAAAAATATTTTCAACTCTTTGACCAGTCAAAGCTGAGATAAAAATCATTTTTGACCAATGCAAAAAATATAATTTAGATCTAAGTTCTTTTTCTACTTGATAGATTGTAGAATTATTTTTTTGTATAAGATCCCATTTGTTCACAACAATTACACATGCTCTACCTTGTTCTTCTATTCGCCCAGCCAATTTCTGATCTTGATCAGTGACACCATCTATAGCATCAATAACCAAGACGCAAACATCGCTTCTATCAATAGATTTAAAAGCTCTATTAATTCCAAAAAATTCAGTCCCATATTTTACATTTTTTTTTCTTCTTATTCCTGCAGTATCAACTATTTTCCAAAGATGGGAATCTTTCTCTATAAGAGTATCTATTGAATCAGTTGTAGTTCCGCTTATGTCACTAACTATTGCTCTTTTCTCTCCGCAGATAGCATTTAGCAAACTAGATTTACCAACATTTGGTCTACCAATAATGGACATCATTATCTTTTCTTCTTTATCTTCAAGATTAAAATCTTCAGGAAGTCCATCAATAACAAGGTCTAAAAGATCTCCCGTTCCAGATCCATGAATAGCAGAGACAGGATAAGGTTCACCTAATCCTAATTTCCAGAATTCAGAGGCCAAGGAAATACCCAAAGATATAGATTCACATTTATTTACTGCAACAATTGTTTTGCATGCTGAATTCCTCAACCATTTTGCTATTGATAAATCTCCGTCAGTTACTCCTTGATTTCCATCAACAACAAATAAAGCAAGGGATGCCTCTTCTAATGCTAAAAAAACTTGAGTACGAATCTCAGGAAGGAATTCACTATCATCTTCAAAGACTAATCCACCCGTATCAACAACTTGAAAGTCCTTCCCGCCCCAAGATGCATTTTGATAAGTTCTATCTCTAGTAACTCCAGGTTTATCAAATACAATTGCATCATTACTTTGGCATAACCTATTAACCAAAGTAGACTTCCCAACATTAGGTCTTCCTATAATTGCTATTGATGGGAGAGTCAATTATTCTCCTGAGAAATTTAGATCTAATACAACTATACCCTCAATACGATCTTTTACTTTAAACAAATATATTTATTTGATTTCAGGATCTCCATTATGTCCATTAATTGGATTAGAAGGCGGAGAAGAAAATATCGGTAGCTTATCATGATCTTTAAGCATAGATTTAGATTCTATTCCCCAAAAAATCAACCAATTAACTGCTATCGCTCTTCTAGTTCTCCTTGGATATAGTTCATTGATCTTATAACCTTCAAAATTAAGAATTTTTTTTAAACCTTGTTTATCATCCTTAGGTATTGAACGTGTTAGATGAATTGAGG
>QCUB01000007.1 GCA_003210895.1 Prochlorococcus sp. AG-676-M04 | reverse complement strand
ATTAATCTCAGCCATATGCTGAGTTGATATTAAAATAGTGTTTATTGAAACTGGGACACCTTTTTTGTAATCAATACTTACTTGAGTTTTTCCATCAGGGAGGAGGTAATCAAGAACTTTTTCATGTCTTACCTTAGCAAGTTGTATTGCTAATCTATGAGCCAGGCTAATTGGCAAAGGCATTAGTTCAGGTGTTTCATCACATGCATACCCAAACATTATTCCTTGATCACCAGCCCCAGTATTATCCCCCAAATCATCGTTCACATCATCTGCTTCATTTACCCCTTGGGAAATATCAGGTGATTGCTCGTCAAGAGCTATTAAAACGGCACAGCTATTTGAGTCAAACCCTCCAGCTTTTGAACCTTCATATCCAATTTCTTTAATTACATTTCTTACAAGTTTTATATAATCAAGCTTTGCCTTAGAGGTTATTTCACCAGTTAGTAAACAAAGACCAGTATTGACTACTGTTTCGCAAGCTACTCTGCTTTCTGGGTCTTCGGTCAATAAAGCATCTAAAACAGCGTCACTTATTTGATCGCAGATCTTGTCAGGATGGCCTTCAGTAACGGATTCAGAAGTGAAAATAAAATCACTCATTTATAATTTTTTTTAATAATTATCTTAATCCTAATTTAAATCACAATTAGTAATCAATAGTTATTAAGCTCAAATTACAAAATAACTAAATTAAATTTATTTAAATTCATTATTCAGAAAAGGAAAACTTTAAAAAATAATAGATTATACGCTTTCTGTAATCTCTGCTGTTTGATCTTCATTTTCATCAGTTTGCTCAAGTAACATTTGTTTATATTTTGCAGCCATTTCTTCAGCTTTATTAAAAACTTTTTGTGGATCAGTTAACATATCCCCTGGTTCAGGTTCTAAAGCTTTAGTTGATAAAGAAATTCTACCTCTCTCGGAATCTAAATCTATTATCATTACCTTCATCTGATCATTTACATTTAAAACATTATGAGGCGTTTCAATATGCTCATGACTGATTTCAGAAATATGTAGAAGACCACTTACACCACCAATATCGATGAATGCTCCATAAGGTTTTATTCCCTTTACTGAACCTATAACAACTTCACCGACTTCAAGTCTATTCATTTTTTTCTCAACTAATGCTCTTCTATGACTTAAAACTAATCTGTTTCTTTCCTCATCTACCTCAAGAAATTTCAAAGGTAAATACTCACCTTCCAAATCTTCTTTTATTTTTCGGGCACTAATATGAGATCCAGGAATAAAACCTCTCAATCCTTCCACTCTTACTAAAGCCCCTCCTCTATTAGTTGCAAATACCTCAGAATATATAGTTGCATCTTCTTTTTGTAGTTGCCTTACCCTTTCCCAGGCTCTTTGATATTCTATTCTTCTAATTGATAATGCTAACTGGCCATCTTCATTTTCCTCACTCATTATAAAAAATTCTCTACTTTCTGAAGGTTGCAAAACATCACTTAGTCCTTCAACTCTATTTATTGACACTTCTTGCATAGGCATAAAAGCTGCAGTCTTAGCTCCTATATCTATCATTGCGCCTTTGGGCTCTAAAGCGAAAACTGTACCTTTTACAAGATCGCCAGGCTTAAAGTTGTAATCATATTTTCCTAATAAAGATGCAAACTCTTCTTGAGTAAATCCTGCACTATCCAAATCACTATTTCGCCTACTTGAAGAAGAATCTGCAGAAGGTATGTCTTTAGGGTCAAATGAAAGATCTTCCTCTTTTGCAATCTCTGAAGTATTTTCTTCTGCAGTTATATTCTCAATTTCTTTGTCTTCTGAAATTTCTTTTACGGTTTGGGAAGAGTTTTCAATCATTTGTTAAAACGCAGACCACCTAAGGTAGTTAGAAAGGAATGCTTTTAGCCTGCAAACTAAAGAGCAAATTATTTGTATTTAATATTCTACACTTCGATAGGGTGAATTTATGAAATTGAAGCTAATTCATTTTTTGAACTACCTTTTAAAGATTCAAGAGTAGCAACAAAGTCTTTTACTCCATTAAACTTTCTATAAACTGATGCATATCTTATGTAAGCAACTTCATTCTCTTTCCTTAACCCTTTAAGAATTAATTCTCCAATTTGAGAAGATTTAAGATCTTTATTTGAGTCTTGTATTATTTGCGATTCAATACCATCAACAAAGTTAATAATAGCTTCTCTCGAAAATGTAGTTTTTTCACATGCTCTAGATATCCCAGTTACTAATTTATCTTTATTAAATAATTCTCTACTTCCATCCTTTTTTAGAACTGAAATCGGCATTGTCTCAACTCTTTCATAAGTGGTAAATCTAAAGCTGCAATTTAAACATTCTCTTCTTCTTCTTACACTTTTACCAGTATCAGCAGATCTAGATTCTAAAACTCTGCTATCTGTGTTTTGACAGGTAGGACACTGCATATAGTGAATTAATACAATCTATACCTCTAATAGTAGATTAATATTACGAATATGAAAAGTGGTAAAAAAAAATCCCTCCAACACATTGGAGAGATTTTTTACTTTATTTCCTGTCGAATTTAGGTGGATCTCTAAAAGCGACTGCAAAAAATAGAGTGACAACTGCGAGAGTTAAAATAAGTACGTAAGCAAAAGCTTCCATGAGAAAAAAATAATAAAGTTTAATTTAGACCCTTCCAGGGATTCTTCTAGTGGTTTCGTCGCCAAGTTTCTTAAAGAGACCAAACTCAACTTGATCACCTATTTCGGCGTCAATACCAGCAAACGAGTCTCTGTAAAGAGTTCTTGAAGCATGCCACCAATGACCAAATAAGAATAATAATCCGAAACATAAATGTGCATAAGTAAACCAAGCTCTTGGAGAACTTCGGAATACTCCATCAGATTTATAAGTTTCTCTATCAAATTTGAATGCCTCTCCAAGCTGCGCTTTTCTAGCTAATCTCTTAACCACCGCAGGATCTGTAAATGTCTGCCCATTAAGATCACCCCCGTAAATAGTAGCTGTAATACCAGTTTGTTCAAATGAATACTTTGCTTCAGCTCTTCTAAAGGGGATATCCGCTCTTACATTTCCTTCCTTATCTTCCAAAATAACTGGGAAATTTTCAAAGAAGTTAGGAATTCTTCTAACTTCCAAATCATTACCTTCTTTATCCTGGAAAGCAATATGACCTTGCCAACCAGTTGGTAAACCATCTCCATTTACAAGAGCTCCAACCCTAAACAAACCTCCTTTAGCAGGGCTATTCCCTACATAGTCGTAGAAAGCTAACTTTTCTGGAATTGAAGCATATGCTTCTTCTCTGGTTGCGCCATTATCGATAGCTGTTTGAACTCTCCTATTTATTTCAGTTTTGAAGTAACCAGAGTCCCATTGATATCTTGTAGGTCCAAATAATTCTACAGGGGTTGTGGCAGATCCATACCACATAGTACCAGCGACGACAAAAGATACAAAAAGAACAGCCGCTAAAGCACTTGCTAATACTCCTTCCAGACTCCCCAGTTTCAAAGCTCTATAGAGCCTTTCTCCTGGTCTGTTGGTAATGTGAAATATTCCACCAATAATACCAAGAAGTCCTGCTGCGATATGATTGGCAACTATTCCTCCAGGATTGAATGGATTAAATCCATCTGCTCCCCAGGATGGAGATACTGGTTCGACATGCCCAGTTAAACCATAAGGGTCTGAAACCCAAATGCCGACATTCGCACAATGAAAAGCACCGAATCCAAAGCAAGTAATCCCTGCCAAAAGAAGATGTATCCCAAATATTCTTGGGAGATCAAGAGCAGGTTCCCCTGTCCTTTCATCCTCCCATAACTCTAAATCCCAATATGTCCAATGCCAGATTGAAGCAAGCATTAAAAGTCCACTAAAAACAATGTGGGCTGCGGCAACACCTTCAAAGCTCCAGAATCCTGGATCAACTCCAGTAGCACCAGTAATATCCCATCCGTTCCAACTACTTGTGATTCCTAATCTTGCCATAAATGGCATGACATACATTCCCTGTCTCCACATTGGATTTAGAACAGCGTCTGAAGGATCAAAAATGGCTAATTCATATAAAGCCATAGAACCGGCCCAGCCGGCTAATAATGCAGTATGCATGAGATGCACAGCTAGTAGTCGACCTGGGTCGTTGATAACTACTGTGTGAACTCGATACCAAGGCAATCCCATCGGTTAAATTCTTGTAACGATGCTGAATTAACAGCTAAACATCATGATAGTAAGGGTTTTTTGGGCTTTGAGAGAGTTTTGTAAATAAATTAATTTTCTTAGTAAAATGGGGCAGATATCTTTCTATCACTTGGATTACAGGGAAATTTTAACTAAAATATGTTAATATTTTGGTCACAATTCTCAAAGTAAAGCGCCAAAATAGATAAAAATAACTAAAAAAATGACAACTATCAGATTCATCAGGGAAGGTATAGATATTCAATGTAAACCTGGAGAGAATTTAAGAGAGTTAGTAATTAGAGAGCAATTACAACTTTATGGATTAAAAGGGATATTAGGAAATTGTGGTGGAGTTGGGCAATGCAGTACTTGTTTTGTCTCAGTTGAAGGAGGAACGAAAAATTCTCTTAGTCCTCTTACTGTAGTTGAAGAAGAAAAACTCAAAAATAGACCTGATAACTGGAGACTTGCTTGTCAAACTTTAATAAAGTCATCTGCAGTAATACTTACTAAGCCTCAATCCCCGCCGTCAAATTTAAAAGATTTGAA
Source organism: Prochlorococcus sp. AG-676-M04 (assembly GCA_003210895.1). Lineage (GTDB taxonomy): Bacteria > Cyanobacteriota > Cyanobacteriia > PCC-6307 > Cyanobiaceae > Prochlorococcus_A. The sequence continues at coordinate 38,751 of QCUB01000007.1, read as the reverse complement.
AAAATCTGCTGAAAACAAAAAGTTGCCTAGATAAATTGTTTAAGACTGTTAATGAGTTAGTAGACTTTTTGATTTTTCTACTCAATTTCTATTTAAACGTTTATAGTCTTTAATAAATAAGTAAATTTGTATTTTTAATGGAAACAACAAATTTTGGGTTCGTAGCAAGTCTTCTTTTTGTAGGAGTACCAACAATATTTTTGATTGGTTTATTTATTTCGACACAGGATGGAGAAAAATCAAGCTTTTACTCAGACTCTAGTAAAGGTAAACTTGGTCCAAAACGTTAAGTTTAATATTTAATGTGTATTATTTCCGCAGAAGAATTTTCGATGTGGAAAGAAAAACAATTATTAAAAGGAGGAGACAAACAATCACTTAACCTTTTAATTGATTCTTTGGGGGGTTTATCATATGAAAAATTAAATTTACTGAAAATAAAATCAGAAAAAAACTTTGAACTAAAAATAAATCTAGAATTACTGGAATATTTTTGGGATGATCATCTTAATACCTCTATTCCCGTTCAATATGTTAGCGGAATTTCATATTGGAGAGATCTCAAATTAGAGGTTTCAAATAAAGTTCTCATTCCAAGACCAGAAACAGAAATTATAGTTGAAATAATTTTGGGAAGATTTAAAAATAAGGCAGAAGAAATTACCTTTGTTGATCTAGGAACTGGTTCAGGTGCAATTAGCATCGCATTAGCAATGGCAAATCCAAATTGGCATGGAATAGCAACAGACATAGATAAAAATGCTATTGAGATTGCCTCGAGAAATTTTACTAAAAATTCTAATCAATTTAATTTGAAATTTTATAATGGGAACTGGTGGGATCCTCTTGAAAATTTCAAAGGAGAAATAGATTTAGCTATAGCTAATCCTCCATATATTCCACTAGATACTTATAGTAAATTACCAATAGAGGTGAAGAATTTCGAACCTAAAAATGCTCTTTTGGGCGGGAAAGATGGTTTAGATCACATAAAGGAAATAGTTCAAAATGCGCCCATTTATTTAAAAGATAAGGGTTGTTTATTGATCGAGAATCATTTTGACCAAGGAGAGAGAGTAAAAAAATTGTTTCTTGAAAATAAATTTACTGAGGTAAAAGTATTAAAAGATTTTTCTGGAATTGGAAGATTTACAATTGGAAGATATAAATGAATTAATGGTTAATAATTTAAATGAATGTCATTGATCAAAAATTAGCTTTAGAAAAACTAAATAGTGGTTTACCCATAATTTTTCAGACTGATACTTTACCTGCCATTGGATGCCTACCAAAGTTCTCGGAGATAATTTATAAGGTAAAAAAAAGAAGTAAAAATAAACCTTTAATACTCATGGGAGCAGAAAATTATCAATTTAATGAGTTTGTTCATGAATCTGCATTAGATGATTACAAATATATGGCTTCTAGATATTGGCCGGGACCATTAACAATGATTATTCCAATCTCTAAGGAAAGCAAATCATTACTGTCCTGTAGTAACTTTACACTGGGTTTAAGAATCCCAAATTCAATGATGGCTAAATTTCTTATAAAGAAAAGTGGCCCACTATTAACTTCAAGTGCGAATATCTCAGGTTTACCATCAAAGACTAGTGCAAAAGGAATCTCGATTGACTTACCTAATGTAGATATTTTAGGGCCCGTTCCTTGGGAGAAATGTAGCGGTAAAGCTAGTACTATTATATCCTGGGTTAATTACGGAGAATGGAAAATAATTAGAGAGGGACAAGTCTTAATTCCTGAAATAGGATAATGATTACTCTTATTTTTTTTATTTTTTTAATACAAATTTTTTCTCACTGGATATTTGAACCTTTAACATTATTTTTAACTCATCTTGTTGAGATAAGGTTTTTACCTCTTTTTATTTTTCTCATATTTATTTTTCTGTTTTCGACAAAAAAAGAGTAACCTATTCTTGAACTTCAAAATGCCGGCTAACAGATTTGAACTGATGACCTTCGCTTTACAAAAGCGCTGCTCTACCGCTGAGCTAAGCCGGCATAAATTTTATTTTACATTCAACCAGGTATAATTTGAAAATTTATTAATTTAGATTTTTAAACCTTTTTTACTTTTTAGAAATATTATTGTTTTTTTTTAATTCTATTTCTCCAGTAATGGTTCTCTTGATAGGTAGATTTGCAACCAATGCAGTCATTCTATCTTCGGTTTCTAGACTTACCGCGACTTCCTCAAAATCAATCTCAACATACTTAGCAACCACATCAAGAATTTCTTTTCTCATCTTATCCAAAAGATCAGTTGTCAAAGAGCTCATGTCAACTCTGTCATGAGCCAAAACTAATTGTAATCTTTCCCTAGCTGTATTAGCACTTGCAGTTTCTCTGCCAAGTAATTTGTTTATAAGGTCTCTAAGTGTCATCATTTTTTAAAAAATCTTTGTTTGCATTAATCTGATAAATTTATCTTTTAGGCCTTTCCCTTCTTTCTTTGGATCGATAATTGGGATATCTTTTCCTGTAAGCCTTTGAGATACATTTAAATAACATTTTTTAGCTGGAGATTTACTATCTGAAAGAGTAAGGGGTTCTCCTCTATTGGTACTTATTATTACTTGTTCATCCTCTAAAACAATACCTAACAAAGGCAATGAAAGGATACTCTGAACATCTTCTATTGAAAGCATCTCTTGATTAGCCATCATGTTAGGGCGAACTCTATTAATTACTAACTGTATTGGTTTTATATCAGAAGTATTTAAAATTCCTATAACTCTGTCTGCATCACGAACAGCAGATAATTCAGGATTTGTTACTACTATCGCTTCCTTACATGCTGAAAGAGCATTTTTAAAACCATCCTCAACTCCTGCTGGACAATCTACTAGAACATAATCAAACTTTTCACTAAGTAATTTACTAATTTGTTTCATGTCTTCAGGCTTCATCCAATCAAGCATCCTAGGATCACCAGCAGGTAAGAGAGCTAAATTAGGTTCCTTTTTATGTCTAACTAATGCTTGGTCAAGACGACAGTTCTTGTCTAGTACATCTTGAGCTGTGTAAATGATACGATTTTCTAGACCCAAGAGAAGGTCAAGATTTCTTAATCCAAAATCAGCATCTAGAACAGCTGTTGTAGCACCACTATTCGCAAGGGCAATACCAAGATTTGCGGTTAGGGTGGTTTTGCCAACCCCACCTTTACCTGAGCAAATTAATATGGTGCGAGTATTTTCCGACACAAAAAATCAATAATTTTATAAATAATAAGCTAGATTTAAATGGTTAAATTTTAGAAAAGTTAAGTAATTCTTAAATTTATTGCTTGTTAATTAATTTATTTCAAAATATTGTTTTATTTTTAGTTTTTATTTAAAGGGTAAGGCTTAATGATTATCTTCTTGTTTTCCAATATTGCCACTTCGGGATATTGATACTTTGGCTTCTCTTTTGGACCTATAGCTACAACTTCACAAATCCTTAATTGTAGAGGGCTTAGACAAAGTGAGGCAATTGAAGCATTTCTATTCCCATTTTCACCGGCGAATGCAATACCTAATAATTTTCCCCAAACATAAACATTATTCTTTGCAGAAACTATAGCTCCTGGATTAACATCTCCCATTATAAAAAGATCACCATTTGAAGATATTCTATCCCCTGATCTAACCGTTCCTTTGTGAAGAATATCCTTTTTTTGATCTGAAGGAACTATAGATAATTCATTTTTAAGGTCATTGATATTTAATAATGTTGAGTTAATTTTTAAAGACTTTCCACTTATTACTGTTACCCTATCATTTGAATATATGTTTGTAAGGCTAATATTATTATTTTTAAGGGTAAGTTGTAATTTTGCTATTTCATGAGAATTAATTTTTTCATCTAATGTAATTAGATTAGCTGCAGCTGGTTTTTTGATGGCACCTAATTCGGTAATGAAACTTTTGCAAAGGTCAAACTTTTTGAAAGATATTGATTTAATAAACTCATTAGCTTCGCTTCTTAAAATTAATTTCATTTATTAATTATCCCTTAATAATTTGATCTGGTCTTCAATATCTTTTCTAAACTCCCCTGGATAAATAATAAGTGAACTATTGTTCGATGTCATCAATGTTTTTATTAATCCCGAATGATTTTCCAATGAGTTTTGATATGTACCATCCCATATTTTTAATGAATTATTAGATTTAAAACCTTTAAAAGATCTTTCTTTGATGCCACAAAATATTTCTGAATCATAATTATTTAATTTACATTTTCTCCTTGCAAAAGCTAAGATTTCGAGTCTTTCTAATTTAGTTAGGAAACTTATATCTGATGCTTTTAATAATTTCCTATCAATAAACATTCTACAAAGAGATTCTAGAGGCTCAAAAGATTCATCTTTCCATTTCATTAAATGAAAATAAAAAACTATATCGTCATTTTCAAGGAAGTCCTTAATCTCAAGATCTTTTGGAGAAAATATCCATCTACGCATACTTTCTTCTATCCATATTTTTTTTGGGGCGGAATTATTTTTTATAGAATAAATAATTTTTTCTAAAATCCAAGTAGAAATTTCGTTTATTCTATGGTTATAAATAGTTCTATACATCATGTTCCTTAGAACTAAAAAATGTTCAATTGCTATTACACCTTTTGGTTTTATTGCGATATTTCCATCAGGAGAAAAAGTTAGCGCTGAAATAATTCTTTCTAAATCGACTAATCCATATTTTGTCCCAGTGTTGTAACTATCACGTAACAAATAATCAAGTCGATCACAGTCAATTTCGCTACTAATTAATGTTTTTAAAGGTTTTGAAAATAGATTTTGCGTTTCAAATAAGTTAGCAATCTGATCAGGTAATTCGCTTCCAAATTTTTTAAGAATTGAATTGATTGGGGAATAATTTTTAACTAGTTTTTTAGACCAGTGCTCATGATTATGAGAAAAGATAACCTCACTTGTGTGACTTAAGGGACCATGACCTAAATCATGTAAAAGAGCAGCTCCAAAAAGTATAAATTTATTTTGACTAAATTCGGGTTTTGTCTCAATTAGTCTTCTATAAATCTTTCTCGCAACGCAAAATACACCAATTGAGTGAGTAAATCTACTAGATTCTGCACCATGAAAAAGAAGAGAGGCTGCCCCCAATTGCTTTATTCTCCTCAATCTCTGAAATGCCAAAGTATCAATGAGCTCCATTATCATTAACTCTTCAGGTCTATCTGAATCAATGATTATTTCTTTATGTATTGGATCATGAAAAATTCTTTTACTATTCATAACTAAAAAAAAATTATTTATTCATGTTATATTTTTAGTTTTCAATATTTGTTTTTTCTACTTCAGCCTCTGTCTCTTGTATTTCATTTTTATCAAATATTGAGTTTAAGTATATTTCTGCATTTTTGACCCATTTATCTTCAGAATTTCCGTATTCTCTTGCCTCTGGAAGATTTAAAATTATATCTGGAGTTATCCCCTTCCCCTGAATATTATTACCTTCAGGTGTTAAATAACTAGCTACAGTAATAGCTATGCCACTATCTTCACCTAAACTTTTCAGAGACTGGATAAGTCCTTTCCCATAAGTTTGTTCACCCATTAAAGTTGATCTTTCATTGTCTTGTAGAGATCCCGCAAGTATTTCACTCGCGCTAGCAGTCCCTTTATTTACTAAAGTTACCATTGGCCCATCAAAAAAAGTATTTTCCTGAGAAGTTATTGCATCCTTAATTCCATTTCTATCTTTTGTTTCTACTATTGCTTTTCCGCTTAAAAATGAATCTGCTACTGCGATTCCAGAACTTACTAAACCACCAGAGTTATTTCTTAAATCAAGTATTACTCCCTCAACTTCTTTATCTTTGAGTTCCTGTAGAGCTTCTTCAATTTTTTTTGGAACACTTTCACTAAATTGAGTAATTCTTAGATAACCAATGGTATGGGAGTCATCTCTCAATCTCTTTGTCCTTACTGGTCTAAGATCAACTGATCTTCTTTCTAAATCAATCTCTTTTATTCCATCAGATAAAGAGGTGATTTGTACAAGAACCTTTGTTCCAGACTCTCCTCTGAGTTTTGATGCAGTATTTGCTAGTCCTAACTCGGAAGTGGATATTCCATCAACCTTATCAACTAGATCTCCACTAATTATCCCCGCTTCTTCTGCAGGCGAGCCTGCTAATGTTGAAATAACTTTAATGTGCTTATTAATTTCATCTTCTCCTAATTGAAGCCCTACTCCATTAATTTCGCTCCCAAAATTACTTGTTTTTAGGAGTTCATAATCTTTTGGTCTTAATACTCTGGTAAAAGGATCTTCAAGAGGCTTCAACATATCTTCAATTGAAGAATAAGCTTCAGCACTTGTTTCAATTTGTTTCTGTAATGTTTTTTGTCTTATTCTCTTCCATTGGATCTCATCAAGCCTATCTGGATCGTAATATCCCTCGTTTACTAACGTCCATGCATCAAGGACAAATTGCTTGCTATCACTAAGCGCATTGGCGCTTGGAATATACAAAAAATTTGAAGAAAAAATACAGACCATTGTGATTATGATCCATTTTTTGAATATTAAAAATTTGTTAAAAGATGAATTCATTGGGTTAAGTGTTAACACCAAGTAAGTGAATTTTAAGTAAGCTCTTTATATCAAAGCTTTATTTTTTTGGATGTCGAATTCATCATCTGTTTATGATTGGTTTCAAGAGAGACTTGAAATTCAAGACATAACCGACGACGTAACTTCCAAGTACGTACCTCCTCATGTAAATATCTTTTACTGTTTAGGAGGCATAACTTTAGTATGCTTCTTAATTCAATTTGCAACAGGTTTTGCAATGACTTTTTATTATAAGCCTACTGTTACGCAAGCTTATAATTCTGTAAGTTACTTAATGACCGATGTGAGTTTTGGTTGGTTAATCAGATCTGTACATAGATGGAGTGCTTCTATGATGGTTCTGATGTTAATTCTTCATGTTTTTAGGGTATACCTTACTGGCGGATTTAAGAGACCAAGAGAATTAACATGGGTAACGGGAGTTGTTATGGCAGTTATAACAGTTGCATTTGGCGTCACAGGTTATTCTCTCCCATGGGACCAGGTTGGATATTGGGCAGTCAAAATAGTATCAGGAGTTCCTGCTGCAATTCCAGTTATTGGTGATTTTATGGTTGAACTTCTGCGGGGAGGAGAAAGTGTTGGTCAGTCGACCCTTACAAGATTTTATAGCCTTCATACATTTGTTCTTCCTTGGTCTTTGGCTGTGTTTATGCTTATGCATTTTCTTATGATTCGTAAACAAGGTATTTCAGGTCCCTTATAAACCTCTATAATTTGAAAAACTTATCTTTCTTAATAATTTTATATGTCGACTTTAAAAAAACCTGATTTATCTGATCCAAAACTAAGAGCTAAGTTAGCTAAAGGTATGGGCCATAATTATTATGGAGAGCCTGCTTGGCCTAATGATCTTTTATATATATTCCCAGTTGTAATTCTTGGAACAATTGCTTGTGTAGTTGGACTAGCTGTTTTAGATCCGGCCATGTTGGGAGATAAAGCTAATCCATTTGCAACCCCCTTGGAAATTCTTCCTGAATGGTATTTATATCCTGTTTTTCAAATACTGAGAGTTGTGCCAAATAAGTTACTTGGAATTGCTCTTCAAACATTAATTCCTCTCGGATTAATGATTTTGCCCTTTATAGAAAATGTAAATAAATTCTCTAATCCTTTTAGAAGACCTGTGGCAATGTCAGTTTTCCTTTTTGGAACTTTTTTAACTATCTATTTAGGAATAGGTGCATGCCTACCTATAGATAAATCTCTTACCTTGGGATTATTTTAATACTATTTAAAGGTTGAACATATCCAAATCATTATTTTCCTCTCTCAAGAAGTGATGCATTAATAGAAAACCAACTATCGTCCAAGTTTGATAGGTTCTTGATTGTTGACCAACCCATGTTCCAGTAGGTCCATCGAAATATTCTGCCCACTCTTGTTTTGGTAACTGATTTAATTGACACCAATAAGACTCTTCAATTAAAGATCTCATCTCTTCCATTAAAATTACATCTTCAGAAGGAAATCTTTTCTGATGTAAAAGAACTGAAGTCCCAAAAAACCAAAGTAAACTTGGCCAATGCCCTCCATTGTGGTAACTCCAAGGCCAATTTTTAGGATCAGAGCCTGTTTTATTCTGCCATTCTTCTACGTCCATATGAGGGTGACAAATTCTCATTGGCATTTGTGCCATAAGATGTTGTCTATTGTGAAGTACTAATCTAAATAGTGCTCTTTGTTCTGCAGAAGGTAGAATTCCGAACATGCATGCTAAAGAGTTACCTAAGCTGTAAAATCTAAAGTCAGGTCTTCCCGTCCTAATATTTCCTATTAAGTATCCACCTCTATTCTCCAACCAGTCTTGTAGCCATGAAGGTACTACTTGAGGTTGAACATTAAATTCATTAAAATGTTGGTCATCTCCGTATTGTTCTGTTGGCCTTCTTCTTAAAATTTGCATTGTTTGGCTTGTAACCCAATAATGTTTTAAAAGAAAACTTCTTAAATCTTCAACCCATTGACTAGTAAGAATAAGTCTTTGATCTAATAATCTACTGACATGGTCTTCACGACTTAATTCCATCAGATTAATACAGCTTTTCAAACACCCATGAAGTAAAACCTCTACTTCTAAAGGTGCGCCCCATACATCCATTGGCCTATCAATCATAAATGCACAGTCTGGAACGAAAAGAACAGGTGTCCCCTCAAAGGTTGGATGTAAAACTAAATCTAGTAAGAGTTGAATTCCTCTTTGAACACTTTGGTTTTTCCCAAATGAATAATCACCACTCTTGTTGACATAAAACCAGCATAATATTGGCCACCATAGACTTGCATCAGCAGAAGTAATTCTTCCTATCGATCTTTGACCATAATCACCAATTAGTTTTCCTTTCTCTTCAACAAAACTTGTAGGAAATACTCCCCTTGTTTGATAATTAGTACTTTGCAATTCAAGACAAACAGTCAAAAACTTTTTAACAATATCGTATCTTTTTTGTGTAATGAGATAAATCATTACTGGAACATTATCTCTTAAAAATATTTCCCCGTAATTTAATTTGAGTTTTTTTGTAGGATGTTCTAGCGCAGCAACACTACCCACTAACTCTCCCGAGATTTTAACTAAAGTCTTTTCAAAGTGTTTTTTTGCATTTGTTACAATTTTTTCTTCATCCGAACTCGGACGAACTCTTAAATTTTTTTGACTAAATCTTTCTGCCATTTTATTTAAATCCCTTTATTAAAGCCTAGTTCTTTAAGCAGACTTTAAACGAAAATAAAAAATTAATAAAATAATTATGTATTAATGGTTGCATAATTACAGTCAGATGGTTTAGTATTTTCTTCTGGGCAAAAATATTTTTTTTTGCATTACTCAAACAATTATCTGAAATTTTATTTTTTGTTAATCTATTGAGTTTTATGGAGATTTGATTCTAATCACTTTTTCCAGCCAGTAGAAGGGTTTCCCTTCAAAATGAGTGAACCAATTAAGGTATAACTCTGCACCTAGAAAATTTAAAACTTAGGAACTGATGCTTTTATTGCGTCAAGAATTTATCAAATTTAGGTTTGATAATTTTGAGATGTATTTGCAATAAAGGTGTGAGGTCCCGTCAAGAATATATAAATTGTTTTCAATTGCTAACTTTTTAGTTTTTTGAAAACCAACGGATCTGAGATCTTGGAAAGTCACTTTGAAATATTTTTAATGTGCACTCAAAGTAATCCTTAATTATCTAAGGAGGCTGAACCTGAATAACTTAATACAATATTATTTTTATTTGGAGAAAGCAATTCATATTGAGTAGATTTTTGTCTACAAAAGGATTTGAACACAACGGAGAGTTTGATCCTGGCTCAGGATGAACGCTGGCGGCGTGCTTAACACATGCAAGTCGAACGAACCTTCGGGTTAGTGGCGGACGGGTGAGTAACGCGTGAGAATCTGCCCTCAGGAGGGGGATAACGGTTGGAAACGACCGCTAATACCCCATATGCCGATAGGTGAAATGAATTTCGCCTGAGGATGAGCTCGCGTCTGATTAGCTTGTTGGTGAGGTAATGGCTCACCAAGGCTTCGATCAGTAGCTGGTCTGAGAGGATGATCAGCCACACTGGGACTGAGACACGGCCCAGACTCCTACGGGAGGCAGCAGTGGGGAATTTTCCGCAATGGGCGAAAGCCTGACGGAGCAACGCCGCGTGAGGGACGAAGGCCTCTGGGCTGTAAACCTCTTTTCTCAAGGAAGAAGATATGACGGTACTTGAGGAATAAGCCACGGCTAATTCCGTGCCAGCAGCCGCGGTAATACGGGAGTGGCAAGCGTTATCCGGAATTATTGGGCGTAAAGCGTCCGCAGGCGGCCTTTCAAGTCTGCTGTTAAAGCGTGGAGCTTAACTCCATTATGGCAGTGGAAACTGATCGGCTTGAGTATGGTAGGGGCAGAGGGAATTCCCGGTGTAGCGGTGAAATGCGTAGATATCGGGAAGAACACCAGTGGCGAAGGCGCTCTGCTGGGCCATTACTGACGCTCATGGACGAAAGCCAGGGGAGCGAAAGGGATTAGATACCCCTGTAGTCCTGGCCGTAAACGATGAACACTAGGTGTCGGGGGAATCGACCCCTTCGGTGTCGTAGCTAACGCGTTAAGTGTTCCGCCTGGGGAGTACGCACGCAAGTGTGAAACTCAAAGGAATTGACGGGGGCCCGCACAAGCGGTGGAGTATGTGGTTTAATTCGATGCAACGCGAAGAACCTTACCAGGGTTTGACATCCTGAGAACCTCTTAGAAATTTGAGGGTGCCTTCGGGAATTCAGTGACAGGTGGTGCATGGCTGTCGTCAGCTCGTGTCGTGAGATGTTGGGTTAAGTCCCGCAACGAGCGCAACCCACGTTTTTAGTTGCCAGCATTTAGTTGGGCACTCTAGAAAGACCGCCGGTGATAAACCGGAGGAAGGTGTGGATGACGTCAAGTCATCATGCCCCTTACACCCTGGGCTACACACGTACTACAATGCTACGGACAAAGGGCAGCAAACTCGCGAGAGCTAGCAAATCCCATAAACCGTGGCTCAGTTCAGATCGTAGGCTGCAACTCGCCTACGTGAAGTAGGAATCGCTAGTAATCGCAGGTCAGCATACTGCGGTGAATACGTTCCCGGGCCTTGTACACACCGCCCGTCACACCATGGAAGTTGGCCATGCCCGAAGTCGTTACTCCAACCCTTGTGGAGGAGGACGCCGAAGGTGGGGCTAATGACTGGGGTGAAGTCGTAACAAGGTAGCCGTACCGGAAGGTGCGGCTGGATCACCTCCTAACAGGGAGACAACAAAATGTAAATATTAATTTTGTCACCTTAGGTCGATCGGTATCTCAGATTCTTAATTTTAAGAATTTCAGTTTCTAAGTTTTTTCTAGGTCACACCCATCACTTTTCCTGGGCCATTAGCTCAGGTGGTTAGAGCGCACCCCTGATAAGGGTGAGGTCCCTGGTTCAAGTCCAGGATGGCCCATATCTCTATGTTGGGGGTATAGCTCAGTTGGTAGAGCGCCTGCTTTGCAAGCAGGATGTCAGCGGTTCGAGTCCGCTTACCTCCACTGAATACCACCTCTTACATATTGTTAATGAGGGAATTTGTTTTGTGTCGTGCCCTAATTGCTCTGAGAGAATCTAGCTTCCTATTTTTTATTCAATAAATAAGATGCTGGACTCATTGAATATTTATTCTTTGATTTCAGAGAACCTTGACAACTGCATAGATTATTTTTGAAGACAATAAGCATCTTTAATGATGCAGATTTATTATTTTTGCTAAAGCATTAAATAACAATTCTATTAAGCTGATGCTTCAATTATTGAAGTTATTGGTCAAGCTACAAAGGGCTCACGGAGGATACCTAGGCACACAGAGGCGATGAAGGACGTGGTTACCTGCGATAAGTCTCGGGGAGTTGGAAGCACACTTTGATCCGGGAATTTCCGAATGGGGCAACCCCTTGAACGACCAACTGAATATATAGGTTGGTGCGAGCTAACCCAGCGAACTGAAACATCTTAGTAGCTGGAGGAAGAGAAAGTAAATAACGACTCCCTCAGTAGCGGCGAGCGAACGGGGAATAGCCCAAACCGATAGTCTTGACTATCGGGGTTGTGGGACAGCAATATGGATCAGCAAGTCTAGAAGAAACGTTTGAATGGCGTGCCATAGAGGGTGAAAGCCCCGTAATTGAAAGATAAGTTGACCTAGCTGTATCCCGAGTAGCACGGAGCACGTGGAATTCCGTGTGAATCTGCGAGGACCACCTCGTAAGGCTAAGTACTACTGTGTGACCGATAGTGAAACAGTACCGCGAGGGAAAGGTGAAAAGAACCCCGGGAGGGGAGTGAAATAGAACATGAAACCGTGAGCTTACAAGCAATGGGAGCCCGACTAATCGGGTGACCGTGTGCCTGTTGAAGAATGAGCCGGCGACTTATAGGCACTGGCGGGTTAAACCGGAAATGGTGGAGCCACAGCGAAAGCGAGTCTTAATAGGGCGTTTGTCAGTGTTTATAGACCCGAACCCTGGTGATCTAACCATGGCCAGGATGAAGCTTGGGTGATACCAAGTGGAGGTCCGAACCGACTGAAGTTGAAAATTCAGCGGATGAGCTGTGGTTAGGGGTGAAATGCCAATCGAACCAGGAGCTAGCTGGTTCTCCCCGAAATACGTTGAGGCGTAGCGTCTAGTGCTCCAGCAGGGGGGTAAAGCAACCATTTCGGTGCGGGCTGCGAAAGCGGTACCAAATCGATATGAACTCTGAATACCCTGTGTGTAACTAGGCAGTCAGACTGTGGGGGATAAGCTCCATAGTCAAGAGGGAAACAGCCCAGACCGCCAGCTAAGGTCCCAAAATTAACGCTAAGTGATAAAGGAGGTGGGATTGCCCAGACAACCAGGAGGTTTGCCTAGAAGCAGCCATCCTCAAAGGAGTGCGTAATAGCTCACTGGTCGAGCGATCCTGCGCCGAAAATGAATGGGGCTAAGCGTTATACCGAAGCTGCGGATAAATTTATTTATGGTAGGGGAGCGTTCTATGTTGGGTGAAGCGTTAGCGTAAGCGGACGTGGACGGCATAGAAGTGAGAATGTCGGCTTGAGTAGCGAAAACATGGGTGAGAATCCCATGCCCCGAAACCCTAAGGGTTCCTCCGGCAGGCTCGTCCGCGGAGGGTTAGTCTGGACCTAAGGCGAGGCCGAAAGGCGTAGTCGATGGATAACAGGTCAATATTCCTGTACCAGTTATGTTTTGGGAAGGGGGACGGAGAAGGCTAGCCAGGCCAGATGTTGGTTACTGGTTCAAGCGTTCAAGGCTTTGAGAGATGGAGAAAACATCTTGAGCTGAGGCGTGAGTACGAGCTGCTACGGTAGCGAAGTTGGTGATGTCATGCTTCCAAGAAAAGCCCTATACCCGTTAAGACATAAATGCCAGTACCCGAAACCGACACAGGTGGGGTGGTAGAGAATACCGAGGGGCGCGAGATAACTCTCTCTAAGGAACTCGGCAAAATGGCCCCGTAACTTCGGGAGAAGGGGTGCCAGCGAGAGCTGGTCGCAGTGAAGAGGCGCAAGCGACTGTTTACCAAAAACACAGGTCTCCGCTAAGTCGCAAGACGATGTATGGGGGCTGACACCTGCCCAGTGCCGGAAGGTTAAGGAAGCTGGTTAGCTTTTAGCAAAGCTAGCGACTGAAGCCCCGGTGAACGGCGGCCGTAACTATAACGGTCCTAAGGTAGCGAAATTCCTTGTCGGGTAAGTTCCGACCCGCACGAAAGGTGTAACGATTTGCGCGCTGTCTCGGAGAGAGGCTCGGCGAAATAGAATTGTCTGTGAAGATGCGGACTACATACACCCGGACAGAAAGACCCTATGAAGCTTTACTGTAGTTTGATATTGTGCTCGGGCTCTAATTGCGCAGAATAGGTGGGAGACGTTGAAATAGTACTTGTGGGTATTATTGAGTCATCGGTGAGATACCACTCTATTAGAGCTAGGGTTCTAACGCTTACCCGTTATCCGGGAAGCGGACAGTATCTGATGGGCAGTTTGACTGGGGCGGTCGCCTCCTAAAAGGTAACGGAGGCGCACAAAGGTTCCCTCAGGCTGGTTGGAAATCAGTCGTTGAGTGCAAAAGCAGAAGGGAGCTTGACTGTGAGACCTACAAGTCGAACAGGGACGAAAGTCGGTTTTAGTGATCCGACGGTTCTGCGTGGAAGGGCCGTCGCTCAACGGATAAAAGTTACTCTAGGGATAACAGGCTGATCTCCCCCAAGAGTTCACATCGACGGGGAGGTTTGGCACCTCGATGTCGGCTCATCGCAACCTGGGGCTGAAGTCGGTCCCAAGGGTTGGGCTGTTCGCCCATTAAAGCGGTACGCGAGCTGGGTTCAGAACGTCGTGAGACAGTTCGGTCCATATCCGGTGTATGCGCAGGAATATTGAGAGGATTTCTCCCTAGTACGAGAGGACCGGGAGGAACGCACCTCTGGTGTACCAGTTATCGTGCCAACGGTAAACGCTGGGTAGCCATGTGCGGAGTGGATAACCGCTGAAAGCATCTAAGTGGGAAGCCCACCTCAAGATGAGTATTGCCATGGCTTAAGCCAGTAAGGTCACGGGAAGAACACCCGTTGATAGGCTCTACGTGGAAGCTTGGTAACAAGTGCAGCGGAGGAGTACTAATAGACCGAGGGCTTGACCAAATAAACTTAATTTATTGTCTTTAATTTATATAATTTTCTATGCAGTTCTCAAGGTTCACACTATCCTGGTGTTCATGGCGATGTGGAACCACTCCGATCCATCTCGAACTCGGTTGTGAAACGCATCAGCGGCGAAAATATTTAGGGGGTAGCCCCTTGAGAAAATAGCTCAATGCCAGGTAAAATATTTTTAAAGGGTTTACTTTTTTCAAAGTAAGCCCTTTTTTATTTCTGACATTTACGACACCAATGCGTACTTCTTCCTGAAATTTTCTTTCTCTCAATTAAATTTTTGCATTGACGACATTTTTTACCAGTTCTTCTGTAAACATTAGTTTGTAATCCAAAATTGCCATTTTCTCCTTCTAAATCTCTAAAGTCACTAAAGGTTGTTCCCCCTGCCCCAATACTTTTTCTTAAAATTTCGACGACAGCTTTTCTAAGTCTTTTTATTTCATTTTTTTTAATTGTTCTAGCCTCTCTAAATGGTGATATGCCTGCACAGTAAAGACTTTCATCTGCATATATATTCCCTATCCCAGCAATAATTGTTTGATCTAATAAGATAGATTTTATTGATCTTGTTTTGTTTAGAATTACTTTTGTTAGATAATTGACATTAAAATTTTCAGAAAAAGGCTCAGGCCCCAATGTTCCTAATCCCTTAATAATATTATTAGGAGATAATCCGTCTCTAACCCACCACATTTGACCAAAACTCCTTACATCAATATATCTAAGTTCATTATTATGGTTATCAAACAGCCTTATTCTGGTATGTTTACAAGGATTAGTAAGAGTATTATTAAAAGTGAAATAACCAGTCATCCTTAAATGCACGACGAGAACACCATTTTCTACAAATGACAATTCATTTGCTTCAATTTTATTACTAACAGTTTTCTTTAATTCCGCGATTAAATATTTTCCTCTTCTATTCCATTTATACAGCAGTGAATTTTGAAGACCCTCAATAAAGTCTTTTTTATCAAGGGGATACGCAACAGTTGACTCTCTACAGATTTCAACTCTTTTGACAATAAAGTTCTTGAGTTTTTGTTCTAAACCTCTTCTAACAGTCTCAACTTCAGGTAACTCAGGCAAATTTTTAGGCTTTCTCTAATTCACTTTCTGCAAAATTATTAGTATTTGCTCCTCCATCAGTTCCACTTATTCCCGCATAATTCACCTTTTCAAATCTGACTACACAGTTATACTTTATTCCGGTTGTATCGACTGAAGCAACTTTGCCAATTTCGTTGTACCAGTATGACTCTTGTCTTTTAACTCTTACAAGATCTCCTCTTGAAATTGTCATTAATTTAAATTTAACTAATAAAACAATACCTCAAAAGGGATATTTAAAGAAAAATTATTCACAGATATTAATCAAAGCAATTAACAGAAATCATTTATTAGATCTTTTTCAAATTTTTCTTTAGCTGGAATCCACCCTCTCCATTTTCTTCCAGGAATTCTTACATCTAAATCTTTTGTTGCACACCTTATAGAGATAATAAGTTTTTTATTATTTTGATTTAAAACGTTCAGAAATTTTCTGCCACTTCCTTGTTCTAATTCGGTTTGTTGAGTTGTTAAAGGACCATATTTTTTACTCTCTTTACTTATAAATTGATTAATCTTTTCTTCTTTAAGTGAAGTATTAACTTCTTGATTATTGATATTCTTTTCACTTAAAAATAATTTCGAACCAACTTCTAATGAATCTGGATTCTTGAGATTGTTAATTTCAATAAGTTCTTTAAAGTTTAAACCATATTTAGTAGAGATTTCTGTTAGGTTCTCTCCTTTTTTGACGAGATGATAGTTATTTTTTATATCCTTATTAGGTTTACTTTCTTGACTAGAATCATAAATTTTTAGATTCTGACCTACATATATATAATTTTCATCTTTTAAATTATTTAATTTAATAATGAAATCTTTTTTTATTGAATAAAGATTTGAGATACTTGTAATCGTATCGCCCACTTGTACGATATGAATTTTTTTAATTTCTGATATTTCATTATTAGTTGATTTTACCTTCGTAGCATTTTCAATTTGATTATTTGAAGAATCAATAATTTCTTCAGCCTTTATAAAATTAGGATTGAAAAAATTAATAATGAAAGCAAATAAAATAAACGTTAATTTCATTAATTTATCTATTTTCTTAAAGATAATCTCTGTATTTAAAATCGCTAGACTTTTGAAACCAAATTAATTAATTTAAATCTTAAAAATAAATTTTATAATTTTCATTACTTTCTTATAAGGAGGGTATCTAAAATCTAAATCAAATAAAAATCCTTTATAAGTTATGGATTTTTGATTTGAAAAGTTCTTAAATCCTTCTTCTCCATGAAATTTACCCATTCCACTTTCTCCAACCCCTCCAAATGGCAAATTTGGAATAAGTACAGGCAACATAACATCGTTAATACAAACGGTGCCAGAGCTTGTAACTTTAGAAATATGATCATGGATTTTTTTGTTTCCTCCAAAAATATATATTGCTAAGGGCTTTGAAGCTTGATTAATTTTTTTTAATGCCGAATCTTTATTGTCAATCCCAATAACTGGAAGAAGGGAGCTAAATAATTCTTTTTGAATAATATTTTTATCTTGTAATTTTACTTTTAAAATTGTGGGTGATATTTTCATTCTTTTTTTACTACAATTTCCTCCAAACAAAATACGTTTCTCCTTTTTATATCTTTTGAGAAGTTCTGAAGTTATGGAAAATTGGTTTTTTTGCAATTTAGATAAGTTTTTTGAGATTATTGGATCTTCTCCATAAAAAATATTTATAAATTTCTTTAACTGTTCAACTAATTGATTTTCAATTTCTTTCTCTACAAATATATGATTAGGCGCCATACATGATTGGCCTGAATTGAAAAATTTGCCCCATACAATTCTTTTTGCTGCAATTTTTAAATTTGCATTTTTGAAAATAATTACTGGATTTGTTCCACTAAGTTCCAAAGTTAATGGAGTTAAGTTTTTTGAAGCTGATTTCATAATAGATTTTCCCGTTTCAGTACTTCCTGTAAAAAAAATATGATCGAAATTTTGTTCTACCAATTTTATTGACTCTTTATAATCTCCCTCAATCGTTAACAAAATATCTTTTTGGAAATATTTATCAGTTAAGTTTTTGATTATTTTAGATGTAGAAGAACATTTTTCTGATGGTTTTATTACAGCAGTATTTCCCGAAGAAAAAATATTTACGAGGGGCTTTAGGAGATACAATAAAGGATAATTATATGGCCCTAAAATCAGGACACAACCTAGAGGTTCGTAGATTACTTTTGAGAATGATGGGAAAAGATAAATTGGCGTTTTTACCTTTTTTGGTCGCATCCATAATCTAAGATTCTTCTTTATTAAGGAAATTTCTTCTTTAATTAAGAGTATTTCTGAAAGAGCTTCAATTTCTGATTTACCTAGATCATGGAAAAGAGCTTTTATGATTTCTTTTTTATTCTCATCTAAAAGTTGAGAAACCTTACTAATCTGCTGGATCCTCCAACTTATACTCTGTGTTTGACCTGTAATTACTTTATTTTTTAATATATCAATATTTGATTTATACGATTTATCTGAAATATTCATCTTGAAAATTTTCATATGATAGTTAATATATCAGATTAATAATATTAAATATCGATAAATTATTTAAACAAAAAAGGCTTTATTATTTTTTATAAATAATATTAATTTTAAATCATATTTTGAAAATAATAAATAAAGAAGCACAATTTATTATTCCTTCTTTTTTATGTTTTTTATTATTTATAATAATCAATATTAAGAACTCTCTTTTGGTTTCAGACCTTTCCTATTGGTCAAATTACCTTATTAATCAACCTTATCGGATATTAAGCTATAGTTTTATTCATAAAGATTTTAATCATTTATTATCTAATTTATTTGGAATAGTTGTAGTTAGATATTGTTTTATAAACTTGAATTTGAAGAATACATATCTTTTCCTTTATCTAATTATTTTATTAATACCAATTCAGACTTTTTATTTATTTATAGTAGATAATTATTTATTTTATAACCCTAATCATTTGTTGGTAGGTTTTAGTGGAATTATATTTGGGACCTTTTCCTTTATATTGCTTTCCTCTATTTATGGGAAAGAATATATTTTAAATATTTTTATTGGTTTGAAAAAGAATAATGAAATTTATAGATTAATGACTGTTTTTTTGTCTTTAGGGATTGTTTATTCTTTGTTGCCAAGCATAAGCTTATCTGGACATATTGCAGGAATATTGAGTGGATTTATTATTTTTATTCTATGAAACGAGAATATATGTTTCTTAGTAGTGATTAAATTAACTGCCTCAAAATACTAAAAGTCTTATTTTATTAAGTTAAGATATTGTTAATGACGAAAAATTTTTCAATCAGACTAATATCTAATGATGAGATCCAGAAAGTTACTGATTGGGCGAAGTTAGAAGGATTTGCTCCTGGCTTTGATGACATTTCAATTTATAAAAATACCGATAAGAAAGGGATATGGGTTGGATGTCTTGATAATGAACCTATAGGCTCTATAGCTTGTATTAAATATAATTCTTCTTATGGATTTATAGGACTATTCATCGTAAAAAAAGAATTCCGACATATGGGTTATGGAGTGAGATTATGGAAACATGCATTAGATTATTTGAAAAATGTTGCCTGTATTGGTTTAGAAGCAGCTCCAAATAGATTAGATGATTATCAAACGTGGGGTTTTGAAAAATCCTCCATAACAAATAGATGGAAATTAGAAGGCACTCAAGATTTGCTAAATGGTAATTTTTATAAAGACGAAAATAATACTTTTAGTGTTGTTCCAGGTAATCAGATTTCCCCTGAAGCTGTTTTAATATATGATTCTCAACGAGAACCTAGTCCTAGGCCTCACTTCTTGAACGATTGGCTTAAGAATTCTTTTGGAAATGTTAGTGCGCTTGTTGATAATAATGGCATGTGCCATGGCTTTGGGAGGATAAGACCTTGCATGCTTCAAGATAATAATAAAGGTTGGCGAATTGGACCTCTTCTGGCTGATACTCCTCCTTTAGCAGAATTACTTATTAGAAAATTAGTTAGGAATCTAGAAGCTCAAATCTTATTGGACTGTTCGAATCTCAATCCTTATGCAAATTATCTTTTATCTAATATGGGTTTTAAAGAAATTTCACAAACTTATAGAATGTATAAAGGAATTCAACCTTCATGCCCAATGAATCAGGTATATGGGCTTGCTTGTTTAGAGTTGGGCTAGTCATGTTTCTAATACATCATATTTTTTCTTACTTCTATTTATCTCTCATAAATAGAAACTTTATAGAGTTATTACTTTATTAGATTTTGAGAAGGTTAATTCTCAGCTGTTTTTAATATCCTTTCTACAGTATCTGCATTGATTATTATAATCTCTCCATTATCAATGTCTGCCACTTGAAACAAGGTCCATGAATTTGGATTCCTCGCTCCTCCTATACAGTTAATCACTTGCCCAATCCAATATTCATACTGACCTTTTTGATCATTCTCTGGAGGCTTTTCATTTCTAATTACTACATGATCACCAGGCTTAACGAAAAGAAATTCATAAGTTTCCGAAAAGGCCATAGTACGATCCTCTTGATAGTACAAGTATACTATGAATCCTGCATTTTGGTCTTAGTTGATGGGCAATATTTATTCTCTTAATCATGTAAGAAATTATTTATAAATAAAAAAGTCAAACTATTTAAATTAGAAATAATTATAAAGCTAGTGTAAATTTTTATATTTTTAAATGATTTTGAGATTAAAAGATATAACTAAAAAGAATTAAAGTATTTGATCTTTTAAATTAAAATAGATTTAAGTTGATCAAGGATATCAGTACGACTAGATACTAATTTTGTAAATAATAAATAAACTAACCCACCCATAGCAATTCTTCCATTTAATTTTTCTAATTTTTTTAATTTATTGAACAAATTTTTTTTTAATTCTTTTCTGAATTTAGCTAATTATATTAAAAAAAAAGTAGCGGTTGTTTCTAAAATTATTTTATTTGACCAACCAAGGTATTTTAGTTTTCGTTAAAAATTTATTTAAATAGTGGGGGAGATTAAAGCCACCCTTCTTTCATTTTTAAATAAAGTTGTTCTGTTTCCGCAGAATAAATATTACTGTCTTGATATGATTGCTGCTGCTGCTGCTGCTGTTGCTGAGTAGAATCGATGTCTTGAGTTTTTACTTCGCTCATTTGCCCATTGAAAAATAGATGTGTTTATTCTCTCATATTTAAAGCTTTTTTTGTTTGTTTGAATTCTTAAATTTTATTTAAATTTATTTTAATCTGATGTTTTGCCTTTTATTTTCAGAGAAATCATTTGACAGCAGTAGTTTTGGAGTATAGAAATTGAACCTCCCAATATACTATTCCAAGAAAAATTGCACTTGCAAGAAGAATTTCAGAAATTGTAAGCATGGCTTTATCGTTAGTATTTTAATTTTCGTATCAACTGACACAGAAATCAATAGGTACTATATACATAAAATTTTTATATAAATCTTAAGTGGTTAAATTAGGTCTTTATATATTATAAAATTAAAATAAATTTAAAATTCTTTCGTGGAAAATTCCATAAACATTTCTATCTTGATCCCCTTGATACCAATGGGTATGGCATTACTCATATTAATTCTACTAGTAAGTTTCAATAGAACAATAAATAGACTTACTAAGCCAGTTAGCGCTCTTGCAGTCTTTTCTTTATTAAGTTCTGCTCTGATAAGTGCATTCTTATATTTTAAAAAAATTGAAGGCGAAGTATTTTTATCTGATTATCTAAAACTCTTTGGAAGTACAAATTTAATACTCCACCTAAATTCTTTAACTGAAAAAATCGTAATATTTTTTGCCGTAATAATAGCAATTGTAATTGGAGTGCTCTTTTATAAATTGCCTAGGCAGAAAGGGTATGTCTCATTGATTATCGGAATTAGCTTGATTTCTTCCTCGATAATGTTTGCAGTATTGTTTCTTGATTTTTCAGTCTTAATTTAGGATTTAGTTATCATCGCTAAGGCTTCATTAAGTTCTTCAACGTGATTAAGTTCGTCTTGCGCAATTTCTTTTATCTTTTGATCTTCAGGGTGATCTTTTAGGTACTTTGTATAGGTATTAAATGCATGTTCTTCAATTTTGATATTTACGTCATAAGCATTTTTTGGAGAACAGAAATAATAAAAAACCATGATCCAGTAATAGACAAGTACAAGGTGCCTTGCTAAAAACCTGTCAATCCAAAACTTGTCTCCGCCTCTTTTCTCCATTTCTTTTAGATGCTCTGTCTCATTAATGGCTTGGTAAAAATGTTCTTTCATCAAAAACATTGTGATGTCATTTTTTAATCCAAGTGATTCTTTGAAATGAAGAACAGAAAGAAAAGCAAAATAAGGAGATCTTGCAATAACTTCTAATACCCAAAATCGCTGCAAATGCCTATCTGAATAAACAAAATCAAGGATCTTAACAGTATTGTTTAGAATAAATGAATTCAAATTTTTCATAAAAACTTCAATCTCTATTAATAAGTATAATTACTTAAATACTAGGCGTTTAAACTCTTAACTAATAATTAATATTTTTAAAGTTTAAGCAAATCAAAATTAAGTATTGAAAAAAAATTTTTTTAATGCATATTTTAAATAGCTAAATTTTTTAAATGACTTCAACTGAAAGGATTGCCAATGCTAAAAAAAGAATTAATGAGTTAGAAAGACTAATTAAATATTGGGATAATTCAAATGAACAAAATATCAAGAAAATTGATTTTGAAGTTAATAATGAAAAGATAGCTGCTTAATTTATGAGCTTGAAATAAACTAAGCTAGTTTCCCTATATATTTTGTACATTATTTACTTGTTTAATATTCATATCATTCATTTTGAGTGATTAGAGCAATTAAACCTATTTTCAAAATTCAAAATTACAAATAATCTAGTTAGATATTAGATTATTTTATGAATACATTTACTAACAAATACTTGTTCCCTATAAAGTTACTCCCTTGGATTTTCTGGGGGATCATATCAGTTGTTAGTGTTTATTTATTCTCTAATGCATGGATAAGTTAGAGATTAAATGATTTTCTAGCTCCTTTTAATCCAGTCAGGTGAACCTCCAAACCAGTCAGAAATATCATCTTTATTTGGATTGAAATGATTCTCTCCTTCTAATCCATCAATACCTAGCGATTGAATTAGCCCATTAATACTATCTTCGCTTTGTCTTCCATGTCTTCTGATGCTATTTGCTTTTTTTAACCAAAGAGATATTGACGAGCTGTGTTTTGCGTATTTTTCAACGTATATTCTTTCTTTTAACGATACTTCTTTATCTAAAGATATTCTTCTAACTATTTCCTTGATTTTTAATCTTTTTTGAGTACTTAAAAGCATTAGATAATAAATAACTTAATTTTTTATAGGAGCTTTATGGCAAAATAACTTGTAAATATTAATTTCAAGAAATTTCTCAATATAAAAGGGTTTTTAAGGATATTGGTTAGGAATTGCTTAAATTAAGGATTAATTTGTCTTTGATGATACCAAGAAATATATAAAAATCTTATGAGAGAATTAAGAAAGATAAATAATTTTAATTTTATTTTATCAAAATAAAGACTTACAAAATTAATTAGTTGCACAATGGCATTTTTGTATTACTATTAGTACATATGTATTATTAGAAATGAAAATTTTATCTTCTTCCCCCTACGCTACATTTAATCCAAAAGAGTGGAACTCACTTTCAAGAGCTAATTGTAGATTCTCTACTACTCCAATAAAAATTAAAAAAAAGTTTTTTAGTAACTTTAAAAATGTAAAATCTACTAAAAATATACAAGAAAATAATAAGCTTCCAAAACAAATACAACTTGCCTTTTAGTAATAAAAAATTTCAACTAATATTCAGTTTTACGAAAAATATTTTAAGAATCCCTATTCTTTGTTAGATTAATATAAATAAAAAAAGGTTTTAAATTTGTCTGTAGATCGCGAACTTTTGAAAGAAGTTACTCAAGAACTTTGGAATACGGTTAAAAAGCTAAGGCCAGAAATAGATAGGGAAACTCGCCTTCAGCTAGTTTTAAAAGCTTTATTAACTATTGGGGATTTACCAGATCAAATGCAAGCAGCAATGGTAGTAGGGGTTTGTGCCGAAATGGATAAAAGCGATATTAAAAATCCTGACGGTAATTCCAATACTAAAGAAGAGAGTAGTTCCACTTCCGTTGATACTTCTACTGGAAGAAAAGTTTTTAGAAGAAGTTCGGCAAAATAAAAGCTTCTTCTAAAAGAAATTAGCCTTTAACTTTTTTTGATTCGTTTTTAGAGATTTTTAGAAATAGAAAATATGAAATTACTAGTAAAAGTGGTACAAAGATAGAATGCAAAGTCATCATCAACTCTGTTTGACTCATTCCTATTAGATTTGAATCGTTTGGTAGCTGCTCTGACCAAGTACCAGCTAAGTGCCAAGCCTGAGGAATAGATAAGAAAAACATATAAAAACTATAAGTAAAAGTTATATTCAAATAAAGAATATCATCCGTAAAAAAAATTACTTTTTTTCTTCTTATTTCTTAACTAAAGATAATTTTTCGACTTTGTCGAATTCTTTAAAGATCTATTGTTTTAAGAAGGTTTTTATATTCCTTCTTCCCCATGATTTTTTCAGCCGCATATGCTCCACTTGCTGAAACGGCAGGTATACCAATTCCGGGAAAAGTACTTGCTCCACAAGTAAGCAAATTTTTAACAGATGTTTTACATCCAGGGAATAGTCCTTGAGCAGCCGATAATGCTGGGCCATAGCTACCACAATAAGTATTTGTATACTTTTTATGCGTTAAAGGAGTGCCAAGCAATTTGATCTCAATTCTATTATCTATATCAGGTATTATTTTTCTCAAAGATTTGAGAAATATTGAACATCTTTTCTCTTTAAGTTCTTTGTAAGCTAACTCATTAGAGTTTAAATTCTTCCAAATTTCCCATGGTTCATTGGCAGGAGTATACCCATGCAGGACATGTTTACCTTTTGGTGCCATACTCTTATCTAATACAGAAGGAATTGAGAAAACTGCTACATTTCTTTCTGCAGTAATTCCTCTCTCCCAGTTATCAACGTGTATTGCATGAATTGGTAAATTTTGTAGACCAGAGGCATCAAAACCTAAATGAATATGAAGAAAAGAACCGCATTTATTAATATCTTTAGCCTTTGGGCTCCATTTTTTTTGGAATTCTTGTGGAATTAATTTTCTGGAAGTCCAAGCATCAGTATTCATTACGACAAAGTTCGAAATGAAATTGGAACCATTTTCTAAAGTTACACCTGAGGCAATATTTTTACTAAAATTTACAGCCTCTACTTTAGAAGAAAGAATTAGTTCACCGCCATTTTTTTTGAAAGCATTAACTAGCGCATTTACTATACTTTCACTTCCTCCCTTTGGATATTCTAAATACGATTCAGGTTTAAACCATTCATCAAATAAAGTAGCCATCGCAGCAGAATTTGTATCATGCATAGGCATCCCACTTATTAAAAAACTAAGCAAATCAACCCAGTTTCTAAGGAAAGGATCATTTAGATGACTGTCGACAATATCTCCAAAACCCCCATTAAGCTTTGATAATGATTTTATGTTAGGTAAGAATTTAGATGCTAATTTTATAATTTCTAAAAAATTAATTGTTTCAGGTGAACTAGAGAGAAGTGGGATTTCGCTAACTATTTGACTAAGAGGCCTTATCCCTGAAACAAATGAATCCCACTCTTTAACTGACTTTTCACCTCTTAATAATCTTATTCTTTCTTTAAATGGTTCTTGTCCTACATCCAAATTGAATTCGCCTTCAGGAACATTGACATACCATCCTTGATATTTGATAAGTTCAACCTTTTCGTCAAGTAATCTAAGTATTTGTCCTAAAGGATTGGTCGTAGGCCATTTGCCAATACCACTCCATAATGAAGGGCCAGATTCAAACTTGTAACCTCTCATATTGAAGCTATGTGCAACACCTCCGGGTTGAGAGTGAGCTTCAGCTATTAGAACTTTTTTACCTGCTAGAGCTAATATAGAACCGCAACATAAACCTCCAATACCACTACCTATAATTATTACGTCGTATTTAATCATCAAAAATTAAACCCTAAGAATAAATCTTAAAGCTTAAACAAAAGTATTTGTTGTTGTTGTGATACTAAGAACAACTGCAAGGAAAAAAATGTAAGGAACAGCCTTTAGTGGAATATGACCTTGTCTTTTAGAAATGAAATCCATTTTTTTTAATTAACGTATGTAAACATAATAGTTGAAATTTGTTACGAATGTGTGCCTGTGTTCTGCTTTTTTAGAAATATTTTGAAATAAATAAGAAATTTTATTTTAATTTTTTTTAAACCTTTTTATGATAAAAAAAATAATATTTAAAATAATTCTCATGTCAAAAAAATTACCACAATATAAAGATATAAAAAATTTAGAAGCTATTTCTAAAAAAGATGGCAGTGGTATTAGATATGAAGATTTAATAGGAACTTGGAAATTTAATTCTGTATGGAAGAAAGGTTCAGAAGAAATAGACAATATATCTAGTTCCATACTTCAAGTATTATCAGCAAAATTAGAATTAAAGAGAAATAATTCTCCTAATAATAGCTTTGATTTTAGGATAAAAAATTCAATAAGTTTTGGGATTTTATCGATTATTTTTCATGGGCAAGCTTCATTAAAAGGTACGAGACCTCTTTTGCCTTTTTTTTTCGAGAACTTAATAATAAATATTGCAAATTTTACCTTAGTTAATAAACCTTTAAAAAAACCAGAAGAAAAGCAAATGCCTTTTTTCTCATTAATAGCTATAAGCAAAGAAAATAATTGGATGTGTGCAAGAGGAAGAGGTGGAGGACTTGCAATATGGATTAAGTCTTAATCTTTTAATGATATTCACCAGGATGATCAACTTTTCTGACTGTAACTTTATCTACTTTTTGGCCATTAAATCTTAAAAGATCATCACCAGAGAAACTATAGCCAAGTCTTTGGGCAATAAGTGCTACATCATCGGCAGTTGCAGAAGAAGTTACCTCATTTCTTAAATTATTTTCGGACTGCATTTGTTTTAAAAATTTTCTAATATCGGAGAAACTCATATTAAGGTTTAAGCATAATTTTATATTAAAGCCTTAGAAAAATTAAATTCTTTCTTGGAAAGATCACTAAAACTAAATAAATACTATATTAAATAAATGACTTACTTATTTTTATATGTAGTTGGGATAATCTTGATATGGTGGATATATCGTGTCGGTTGGATTGAGGCTTTAAAAACAGTAATTAAAGTTTTAGTTCCTTCAATTCTGATAATTTTATTCAATATCAAAGCAGGAAGGTTACTTTTCAAAAATCCTTTGATTGGATTATTGAGTGCTTTACCAACTTCAATTTTTATTTATAGAGGTTCCCTTCCATTTGTTGCATCTATTAATAAATGGATTGATACTAAAAGAAGCACATATGAAGAGTCTAAAGACGTAATTGATACAGATTCAATTCCCCTAGATGATTAATTAGTATTTTTAGCTAATCAAAACCGAGAAATAATTCTTTGTGTACTGCAAGAACATCAAATAAAGATGTTCCATGGGAAGGACTTAAAGGGATATTATCTACATTTAATGCCTCTGCACATATTAGATGGCCATCCCATCTTGTATTATGTTCACTTATTTGAATTGACCAATCAATTACTTTTTTAAAGTGATCAGGCATCTCTGATCCAATTTTTCTGCATATTTGGCAAAGATTTGTAAGAAGAGGTGGTTTTGATGGCCTTTTTAAATCTTTAGCAAGACTTGGTTGGGTAAAAACACTGGTATATCTGATGTAGTCGATTAATTCATAATCTTTATCAGATAGTTCTGCTTTATTTAATGCGATTTCAAATTCTTCTAGAGGCGTAATTGGCCTCTTAATTATCTCATTTATCATTACTATCTGATTTTGATAAATCCTTTTTCTCTGGTTCTTTAGTTACTTGATCGAGCCCGTTTGTATAATTATTCTCAGGAGATTTTGGTAAATCTTCTTTTTCTGACTCATTGATTACTTGCTCTATTTCATTCTGAAATTCATTCGATGCTTTCTTTAGGCTTTTTAATGTTTTGCCAAGTTGTTTCCCTAATTCTGGTAATTTTTTAGGACCAAAAATTAATAGAGCTAAAACTAAGATAACTGTTACTTCTGGTAAACCTACTCCAAAGATATTCATGATAGAAGTTTATTTAATTCAATATTAAAATCTACTATTTAATATAATCTAATGATTTGAAAATATCTTTTATAAAATAGCTTTGTTACTCTTCAAAGCAATTTATGAAAAATAATTGTGATTATTACACCCTTAAAAAAAACTAACCAAAGTAATTGATAATCACTTAATTTTAAAATGTCTTGGTACCATTTAATAAGTTTCTTGTGTCTTTTTATAATTGTTTTGATTAGTTTCAAAATCTATTTATAAATTAAGACCTATTTTATATCAAAACTTTGTAGGATTAAATTGATAAATCCTTATATTTTGTTTATCAGCAAGTAATAATTTTTCTATAAGTAATCATATTTTGCTTTGAGTTTTTATTTGCTTTCCTACTTATTACAAAATTATCTTCCCGTAAATCAAACCAAATTACAAAACTTTAATTAACTTTTTATAAATATAATGAAAATCTTATTACCGGCTCTTTTCTTATTTGCCTTTTTGCCTCCATCAAAGGCAGTTACTACAAAAATGTTTAAAGTATTGGATACGTGTGCTAGATACAGGCTTAAAGAGATTGATGCAAAAGAAGCTATAGAAAAATTAAAATTAGAGTCTAAGAATTCTTCCGAAATTGGCTTAAAAAATATAGTTAGTAATTACTGTTCTGTATTTACCCCAAATGAAAAAATAGAATTCTAAACATCATTTTTAGAGAATTTAAATTCTTTTAGTTCAATTTTAATTTTTTTTTAATTTATTTCTTATTTCATTAACTCTCTTAGTATTTGTTATTTTTAAATTAAAAAGTATTCCTAGAAAGAGAATAAGAAACAAAAAACTATATATGGCAAATTCCATGAGAATAGATATATTAAATTACACTAGTAAATCTCAAGAATTTTTTTGTATCTTTTAGAACAAAGTATGAAAAAATTATCCAAAACTTTGTCGTTAATACTCACAGAAAAATATTAATTACTCCTAAGATATAGTTTTATAAAAACTATTTTGCAGATTGGTGATAGGGTTCCAGAATTTTCTTTATTAGATCAGAATGGAACAAAAAGAACAAATAATGGATTAAAAACGCCTCTGGTTTTATTTTTCTATCCAAAGGATGATACGCCTGGATGCACTATAGAAGTTTGCGGATTTAGAGATAAGTATGACCTTTTTAAAGTACTTGGTGCGCAAGTTTGGGGTGTAAGTAATGGTAGTTCATCAAGCCACTTAGCATTCGCTAATAAAAATAGATTACAATATCCATTGCTGTGTGATAAAAACGATGCACTAAGAAAAGCTTTCAAAGTACCAAAAGTACTAGGTTTATTGGATGGAAGAGTTACCTATATTATTGATAGAAATGGATTTATTAAACATATTTTTAGAGATTTATTGAATGGCCCAGAACATATAAAAGAAGCTATAAGAGTTTTAAAGGAAATTCAAAATCAGTAAATTAATTATTCAAAATCTTATAGATTAATCCTCTTCTTTATAGAATATTTTCTAGAAATAAATTTAAATTTATGAACAAAATAGGAATGCAAGCTGTTGATGAAGCAATTAAAAATGGTGTTGACCTTGATGGGACTCCAATTCCTCCAAAAATGCTTGAGCTTTACAACAAGATTATGAATGAAGAAAACAAAAGAGAAAGAAGCGGAGTCAAAAAGTCAATGAGAAATAGATGTGTTAAAACAGGTTCAAAGCATTTTGATAAAGAAACTTTAGATCAATTATTAATTGATTCTGGTTGGGAAGGCCTAAAAGAAAAAGAAATTTTATTTTTTTATAATTGATATTTTTTTATTTAAGAAATTTAACCAAAACAAATTAACTTTTATCCCCAACTACTTTATGCGTTGATAATTGGAAAAAAGATCAAAAAACAAATTTTTCGCAAAGGAATTAAAAATATTTCAAAAAAAAATGAAATGATTGCTAATAATAAAATATCCTTATTTTAGTATTGTTCAAGATTCATATACTCCAAAAATGAAAAAACAATTATGCATTAGATAAGTTAAATTATTTTTTGAAAATTGAGGCAAAAGTATTTATTTAAACCAACCTTTTTTAATCGGAGTTTTTGTTTCTTCTTTTTTAATAGAAGCTATTTTTTCAGCTTTTTTAAAAGCTAATTTAGCTTCTACTACTGTTATTGTTGATATCAGAAATAAACCTGCGATACCTACTAATTGTTCTGTTTGACTTGGTTCTTTATCACCTTGCAAAATTATTCCGATAAAAAACCATGCAGTTACTGTTCCGGCAGTAATAAAATATGGTAACCATCTTCTCTGATATAAATAACCTGCTCCAACTCCTGGTAAGAAATTTAATAAAGATGCCACCCATCCACTTGAAGAAGCTAGTATTTGTTCTTTTGATAATTTATTCATTCAAATTAAGTATTTATTAAATGAGCATTTATGTAAGCGAAAGATATAACAGCACAAATTACCCAACTAAAGGGCAAAAACATTCTTATTTGTTCCTTATTATTTTTCATTATTCTATTATGGATAAGATTTTATGAATTCGTGGTTAAATAAATTTATTAAATAAATTAAGAAAAAAGACGGTTAAAAAATAACCGTCTTTGTACTAATAACTTTTTTGAAAAAATAACTATGCTTTTCCATTAGCTCCAGAAAGTAATTTAAGTTCATTCTTAACTTCTTTTTCTCTTTCTTGAAGATGTTTTAATTGTGACTTAAAAGCATCTTCAAGTCTTTTTCTTTGAGTTGTAATTTCATCAAGTTCTTCTTGATGATGGTTTTTCTTTAGTTCTTTCATCTCGCTATCAGAAATAACATATACTGGACGATATGAAGGGGTTTCAAAAAGAAGATCAAACATTGAATACATAGTGACCTTTAAATTAAGTACAAATTAAATATCCTATAAATATTTGAATCTTGTAAGGATTTAAACCGAAGGAATTAATACGGCAAATACACCGAATTTCGGTTTACCTAACTAAACCGCCCAGTATTTACCGATCTATTTTTAATTGGTAATGTATAAAGATATTCTGATAAGAATTGAGAATGTTTTGAACAATAAAAATGGATTTGATTATTTCACCTAGATTAGTAATCCCTTCAAGGGAATTAAAATGGCGTTTTTCTAGATCATCTGGTCCTGGAGGTCAAAAAGTTAATAAAACTGATTCTAGAGTAGAAATAATTTTTAATATCGGAGAATCAAAAGTATTAAATGATTATCAAAAGATAGTCATAATTAAAAAATTGAAAAACAAATTAGTCAATAACTCTATTTGTATTGCTGTCCAGGATCAAAGAAATCAATTACTAAATAGAAAACTAGCTATCGTCAGAATTTCTTCGCTTATTAGAAATTCATTAAAAAATCCATCTAAAGTTAGAAAAGTAACTAAACCATCTAATGCTTCTCAAAATAGAAGACTTGATTCCAAAAAAAAACGAGGAGAATTAAAGAAGAATCGACAGAAAAAATATTAAATTATTTAAATTAATTTTGATGAAAATATATTTTAACTTTCAATATCCAAATTGGATTATTTTAAATGTATCTTTTATGTGATTTCTTTTCATTAAACTTTCAAAAATGAAAAAAGAAAATGATTTTTGGCTAATTGATTCTAACTCTGTTGGAGTAATTCGTTTTTATAAAAATAACGAAAATAAAGAGGATTTAATTGAATATATGTTTATTGAAGAGGGTATTGTCATGGGTAGTCATGGGGAAAATCCACCTTTAATGAAAACGAGAAAAGAAATTAAGATCGAAGATGCAAGATTATTTTGGAAAAATTTAATAAATGAAGGATGGCAAAAAACCAATCCTAAATGGTAAATAAATTTTTAATGAAAATTAATTTTACTTCAAGAAAACGAGTTTATTCGTTTTTAAAAGGTATTCAAATATCAGTTTTAAAATTTAAAAACTAAATTATTAAAATTTTTGATTTATAAATTTATACACTTATAAAAGTTCCTTTAGGATATAAAACTGCAATTCTATTCTTTTTTATAATCTGACTTTGTTTGAGGTCATTTTCATATCTTTTTAGCATTATCAAATAATTAGTGAATCCAAATAATGCCAAAAAAATAATGAATAGAAATCCTGCCTCTAAGTTCATAGTTTAATATTTAAACTTTTGTTTAAATCTGACAATTTTTTAATAAAAAGACATCAGTATTTATCTCTATTTAAGAGAAAACTTTACATCTTAAAAAATTAAGCGATTCATTTATACAAATAAAAAAGTTAATTTATTTTTTATTTATAGTAATTTTTTTGTACAGTGCCTATTATTAAAAAAACAAAAATTTTGACTAATAAATTATCAGAAGAAGCTTTTAATCAACTCCTTTTTCAAATTGCGGGTAAAAAATTATTAGATAGTATTAATATGATTAATTCTGATGCAAAATCTAAGATCGAAAAATGCATTGCTTGCACTAATGAAGAATATTCTTATGCATTATCACTGCAGGCTGATTGCGTACCAGATTCTAAAAGAATGATTATTCAATCTCAAAAAAGATTAGAAAGTCTAAATTCGTTGTTGATTTTAGCGAAATTAATATAAATTACAAAACCAATTCTATTTACTTTATAAATTTGAATATCTGATTCTTAAATTTTAAAAAGTAAAAAATGCAAGAGACTAACAATAGCGAAATTCCATATAAACCACCTAATGGATTTGTGTTATTCGTACCATAACCAACTAACCAGCCTGGTGCATCTTTAGATATATTTACTAAACCATTATTTGTGAGAAACCATATTCCTACAAGACCTCCATGAAGACCTACACAACCCCACAAGGAATTATTATTTTTTATTCTTAAAAGTGATAATAGAATACCAAACAAAAATAGTCCAAAAAGGATACTGAGCATTTGCCAAAAAGGCATATCAAATCCAATATGAGCAATACTAAATACTAATGCTTGCAAAATGATTGCTTTTTTAAATCCATATTGAATTTTTAATTCTTCTAAAAGCCAACCCCTAAATACAAGCTCTTCAGCAAATCCAATCCCAATTATTAAAAGTAGGCAATTCAATAATATTTCAGAGGATAATATTCCTAACCAATTACCCCATACATTACTAACAATTGGAATTAATATTAGTGA
Source organism: Prochlorococcus sp. AG-676-M04 (assembly GCA_003210895.1). Taxonomy (GTDB): domain Bacteria; phylum Cyanobacteriota; class Cyanobacteriia; order PCC-6307; family Cyanobiaceae; genus Prochlorococcus_A. Next base: position 5,432 of record QCUB01000007.1, on the reverse strand, counting down.
TAACAAAATAATTGAATATAATATCCCTCTTAGAAAATAAGAAAATCTATCCCCCTTTTTTTCAACTTTGTTTATCCCCAGAATTATCCATGTGTTTTTTAATCCCCAACGTATTTCGAACCATTTGGGCATTGAAATAGTAAATAATATGAATGTAAATGCTGTCCCTATTAAAGATATCTGTGCTTTTTCTACACCAATTAATAAAAAGGGTTTTGCTAGAAGCCAACCCAATAAGTAAAGAAGAGGGATGAAGAGAATTGTTGAAAATATTTTAGACTTCTTCATCTGTATATTAATATAAAGTTAATTTATTTAATCTAAGATTAATGGTGAAAAAGCTTGATCATAATGTAAATAAAAACTTTTTATTTAATATTATTGTACCTGTATTTAATGCAGAACAATATATAGAAAAATGCCTTAAATCCATATTAAAACAATCATATAAAAGATTTCAAGTTCAAGTTGTAGATGATTGCTCTAGTGATTCTTCTTATGAAATTGCATCTTCGATATGTGATATGAATAAAAATTTTAAGATCTTAAAGAATTCTAGAAGAATAGGAGCATTGAATAATATATCTAATTTACTTGATACAAAGATTAAAGAACCTTCTAGAACAGTAGATCTGATAATTGACGGAGATGACTATTTATATAGTGGCGATGTTCTTAATATTGTTAAAGAAAAGTATTTGGAAACAAATTGCTTAATAACTTATGGATCTCATATATCATCAAAAGGAATACAAGGAAAAAAATATCCTCGATTAATTAGAGAATTTAATTTGTTTAGAAAATACTTTTGGTACGGTTCCCATTTGAGAACATTTAGACATGATTTGTGGTTAGCAATTAATCCTCAAGATTTATTGAATATGAAAAAGGAATATTATCCTGTAGCTTGGGATTTAGCAATGATGTTTCCAATGCTAGAAATGGCAGGAAAGCGACAAGAGTTTATTAGTGAAATATTGTATGTTTACAATGATAATAACCCTATAAGTGATCATAAAATTAAAAGAAAAGAACAAATATTGGCAGCAAAAGAGATAAGGCAAAAAAAAATTTATAATAAAAGAAATTTTCATTAGAGATGTTTTAAAATCTACTTTTCCGCAAGACTATTAAGAACAAATTATTGTATAAAATTTAATTTTTTTACTTATTTCTTTCTATAATTTTTAATAGATGAGATAAATTTCTATAAAATTTTCCGGAATTTTATCTTCTCAAAAGCCCAAAGCAAATATAATTTGCATCATATTATTAGTTGTGTATTTTAATCTTTATTTTTTTATATTTAAACAATGTAAATTTTACTTATTGCCAATATTTAAAAGTATTCTTTACTTAGTTTGTATATTTATTTAAATGTAATGGAACTTAATTTCAAGACTTTAATGTTTACAGCATTATCTCCAATACTTATTGTTGCAGCAATTCTTGTAGTTTATTTATTTCATTAATTTGAATTTTGTTATCTAGAAATTTTTAGTTTAAAATTTTTTTAAGGGTGAATTAACCCTGTTTTTTCTAAAACAAATGATAAAATCGCTATAATAGCCATAAATACAATAATCTTGTTTTTCTTGATGAAATCCATATTTGATATAGATAATTAATAACTAGTTTTCTTTTTAAAAGCTAAGCTTATTTTGTTTTGAATTCAATTATTGTCTTCAAAAAAAACATATCACATTAATAAATATTTTCATAAAGATCAATACTAAACTGGATATTATATTTAAATTGAGTTTAAAGATTATTTAATTTTATGGATAAAAAAGGAGCAAAGGGCTACTGGATATCAACAACCAGAATAATTAACAAGGAATTATTTGATGAATATGTAAATAAAGTTAGTCCATGGCTAAAAGATGTTGGTGGGGAAGTATTTGCAAAAGATACAGAACCATTAGGTAAGGAACGAACTGAGAATTCGAATTTAGCTGTTATTTGTGAATTTCCTTCCATGAGGGAAGCAGTAGAAGCTTATGAATCTGAAGAATATAGAGAACTTTCGAAGCTTAGAAAAAAAGCAACTAAGAATTCTACATTTACAATAATGGAGGGTTTAGATGAAGCTGCAAAATTAAGAAGAGCGATGGGAAAATAATTTGTAATTCATAATTTCTGTGATTTCTATCTATAGTTATTAATAAGATAAAATTCATAACATATTGATGGAACCTAGCTACGTTGGAGATTTAATACCCTCAGTAACCTCCTATCAGAAAATTATTGATCAATACGAAAGAGGTTTAAAAAAAGGCGAATTTTATGAGGAGCCTATTGGAGAAGATTTAATTTATCCAGATTGGTAAAAAATGCTTACAACAAAAATTACTTATGCCCTAGCAGATTGGATAAGAGAGTGGCGAAAATGTAGAAAAGAAAATCCATCAATTGATGATTGTATAAAGTTTGCAGAATGGAAAATAGAAAATTATGAATTAACAGATAGTGATCTGAGAATAATTGAGAGTATTTTACTTTATGAAACTGAAGAAAGTTAAAACTTTTATCAATCTAATTTTTCATATAATTTCCTCCCCTTCCAAGTCCATCCATTTCCCGTAACTGTTCGATAAATAGACAAAAAACTAATATAAATTACAATAAAACCGCCTATGCTATTGAGGAACCAGTAATTGTTTGGGATATTAAATTTATTTTTAAATATTAGCCTTTTTAATCCATAACTAATAATACATATACAAGAAATTAGAAAAGTTAGAAAATATATTTTTGTATTATCAGTAAAATTAATTTTTATTAGTGATATCAGAAATAAAATCAAAGGAAATGAATATAAGAAAAATACAAATATAGATGCCGCTAGTGATTTTAAAATGTTTTTCTCAAGCCCTAGGAACCAGTTCTTACTCCATCCTTCTATCAATGAATTTAAATTTCTATACATATTAAGAGAAATATCATTAATAGCTATAGAGAAATTCAATTTTAAATTATTTGATTTTATTTTTTTGGCTAATGCTAAATCTTCAACGACTTCATTATATGTTTCTAAATGTCCACCAATTAGATCATAAGATTTTTTTTTAAATAGCATAAATGGCCCTGCGGCAAAAGAATCTTTATTTGATATATCATTAGTTTTAAAAATTGGGAAACCTAGCATAAGAAGACTAGTCATTATTGGTTGGACTATCCATTCTGCTAAACAATTACAATTTATTTTTGGAGCCAAAGATAATAAATCTATATCTTCTTTAAAAGATTTTAATAATGCATTAAAAATACAATTTTTACCTATTATGACGTCCGCATCTATAAACAAAATCCAATCAGTGCTGACTTGTTTTGATCCTTTATAGCAAGCCCAATTTTTGCCAACCCAATTTTTGTCAGTTGGTCTATCCCCTGACGAAATAATTTCTACATCATCATTTTTTTGAAAATATTTATTTTTGCATTTTAGAGCCTCATTATAAGTATCATCAGTACTTGAATCGTCAACAACTAAAATTTTAAAAGTTTGGCAAGGTTTTTTTATTTCACTTAATGCTTTAAGGCAATTGACTATATTTATCTCCTCATTGTAAGCCGGTATTAAAATTGATAGACTCTCATTAAGTGGCTGTGAATAAACAGAATCTTTTAAAAAAGGTGATTTATTAAGAATATATATTTCATAAAAAAAAGTAAATGATATAAGAAAAAAAGATAAAAAGCCCAAATATAAGAGAATGCTATTTGCGTTTAAAATCATTTCCTGTCTCTAACAATTAGAGTTTATAGATACTTTTTTAATATTAAAAGTATGGCTTTACAATCTACTCAAATAGCATAGAACAAACAAAGCAATAAAATCCTCTTACAAATCGATAAAAAAGTAAATCAGCATATTTACGGATTTACTTAAAGTAGAGATAGGAGTAATTTATGAATGTTGAGTTAGGAGGCAATCTAAATGATTGATAGTCCGCCTGAAATTTAGCAAATTTACAAATATAGGAAGCGTATTCCTGACAATGGGATTACTCGAAAAATAAAGTTCAATCAATTAGTCTGATAAGACTTCGCCTTATAATTACTAGCGACAAAAAAGGACAAAATTTATCGAGAAATGTCCCCTAATTTCACGTATTTAAAGCTCATGAATAAATGAACTTTTATTATGTATCATAAATCCTAAAGAAGGAAATAAGAAATCTAAAAGAGGACTGTTTTCACAGGCCTCTTTTTTACTGATTCATATAATTATAAATGGTTATTATTAGTTAATATTAATTTTAAATTTGAAATAAATTATATTTATAAAATGAAAAAGAAAAATTTATTCCCCTCCATAGAACCAAGACAAAAGGGTTTTTTACAAGTAAGTAAAATTCATTCTATTTATTGGGAAAGATCTGGAAATCCAAAAGGTAAAAAGATATTAGTAATTCATGGTGGCCCTGGTGGAGGAAGTCAGCCAAGATATAGGAGATACTTTAATCCCGAAAAATTTGATATTATTCAATTTGATCAAAGAGGTTGCGGTTCTTCAAGACCTTTTTCAGAATTAAGAGAAAATACAACTGGCGACCTAGTAAATGATATTGAAAAATTAAGAGTAAATTTGAAAATAGATTCTTGGCATTTGTTTGGGGGTTCATGGGGATCTACTCTGGCTTTAATTTATGCAATAAAAAATCCATCAAGAGTCTTAAGTCTGACCTTAAGAGGAATATTTTTATGTAGAAAATTTGAACTCTTATGGTTTTACCAATATGGCGCAAGTGAAATATTCCCTGAAGAGTTTGAAAAATATATCTCAGTTATTCCGAAAGATGAAAGGCTTGATTTGATAGCTTCTTTTTATAAATATCTAACTTCCTCAGATATTGAACTTAGATCAAAAGCTGCTGCTGCCTGGACAAATTGGGAACTTTCCACAAGTCATCTTAAAAAAAAAGATATTGATTTTGGTAAAAGCAAAACTAATTCCTTCTCAGATGCTTTTGCTAGAATAGAATGCCATTATTTTATAAATAATATCTTTTTAGAAGACGATTTTATTTTGAAAAATATAAAGATTATAGAATCTATACCAACTCAAATAATTCAAGGTAGATATGATGTGGTTTGTCCTGTTAGAAGTGCTTGGGATCTTAGTAAAAAATTAATAAATTCGGAATTAATAATCGTTGATGATGCGGGTCATTCTATGAGCGAAAAAGGCATTACATTAAAATTATTAGATTCAGTTGAAAGATTATAAAGTTTTAAGCAAATTTATTAAAAATAAATTTATAAATATTTATAAGCCATTATCTTCAATATTTTTAGCAATACTTCTTAGTAACTCAACGATATCTGAGTCGTCACATTCAAATCTATCTGACATTACAACTAAGAGTTAACTTTATTTTCTTCTTGAATATCTTCTTTTATTTCTTCTTTAACTTCTTCTGGCCATT
>QCUB01000006.1 GCA_003210895.1 Prochlorococcus sp. AG-676-M04 | reverse complement strand
TGGTCTGAGTTGTTAGTGATAAATGTGTTGATAATTTAAAAAATATAAATTAAGGATTCAAAAAATCACTAAAAAATTATTCTTCATAAAAACTCAATTTTCCACGCAATACGCCAAAAACAAAAGGTATTAAGATAAAGGGAATCCTAAAACTTAAAATTTCCAAATTATTTAATTCACTTTTTTGAACAAGAATAAAACCTATGAAAAAAGAAATCATTAATATAAATATAGTTTTTACTTCCTCAAAATCGAAGTCATTTATGTAAGACAAATTTAACCTTACCCCTAATGCAAAACTTGAAATAAAAGTAATTAAATAACCCATCAGAGTTATTAAACTGTAAATTCCATAATCAAAAGAACTAAACAAGAAAAAAAATAAAATTACAAACCAATGTGGATAAAAAATAAATTTTGAAAAATTCCTAACTTGTTTTTTCCTTTTATCTTCATATTGTTTTAAAAGATTTTGTTTAGATATGAATTTCTCTAATGTTTCATCATCTGAAAATTGATCATCATAGACATATGTTATTCTCCCATCAATATGTTGATATGTATCTCTATATAAAGGTCCTTTCTCCTCTTCAAAAAAGTCTAAATGTGCTACGAATTTCCATCCTTCAATTCCTTCTCTCTTATAATCAATAATTTTCTTTTTTTTAAAAAGATCAAACATTTAATAAATAAATTATTGAAACCGTTAATCGTCTGGTTGATTATTAACCCTATCAATAAAATTTTTTAATTTCTCCTCTTTAGATAAAGGTTCTCTATCAATAGCATTATTTAATTCAACAATAGGCATTAATGAATCTGGCGTCTGTTGATCACCTTTTCTTGCTTCAGGGGCAATTCTTTCCTTAACGAAACCTAATATTCTTTGTACTGATGCATCATCAATAATCCCAGTACCCCAAGAGTTATTTTCTTCTTTTACAAGCAACTCCAATAAATCTGCTAATAAACTCATATGCGCTAAAGCATTATCTTCATTTAGAAAAGTAATTGATTTACCCTCCCATAGTTCTCTTCCAATTTGTTCGTCAGTTACAGATATATTTAATGTATGACGATTATATCTCCGCATATACTCTCTAGGATCGCCTCCACATTCTTGCATTCGTTCATCATATTGTTTTTGTAATTGACGCAATTTAGGATCAATGTTTTCACCTAATTCATTAATTTCATTTTTCATAACAAACCTTCTTAAAATGCTTGCAATATGATTTCTCTATAGAAACAAGATTTTTAGTCTAAGGGAAACCTCCATGCTGAAAACCATTGCAATCAGAATACACTATTTCTGAGGGAAACCTGAGGGAAACCTACTTTTTGTTTCTATAACTGGACTTTTACCCTATTGACTATTCCTATTCGATAGTCAATGGGATTTGTACTGCCAGAAACATATTCATATCAGTTGATTTGAGGGAAGAGTTAGACAGATTTCTTCACGTGTAACTCACGTGTAACCCAGTCATAGCGGGCAATCTGGAGGATATTGGCAGTTTAATACATTTTTGTAGAGATATGATCTAACATTCATAAAAAAAAGACATTTAAAAATTTATTGCTAAAAAACTTATAACTATACCTCTCCAAGATTAATATTATTTAAACTAAAAATTTTTTGAGGAAATCATAGAAACCTTTAGAAGGTTGATTTTTGATTTCATCTTGTGCATATTTTCTAAGTAAAAATTTTTGTGCTAAGTCCATAGAATCACATTGTGCTAATAGATGAATATATCGGAAATATTTTGACCAATTATCATCCCAACCTATTTCAAAAAGCACATATATATCTCCGCCTTTTAGATCTTGCAGAAATTTCATTTTTTGCAATTTTTGAATATCTTCTTTTGAAACACTACAAACGAAATACTCACTTTCACACTTCCAGTCACCATGAGCAGTTCCTTGTATTATTTCGGAATATTTCCCTACAAATTTTGTATCGACTGGGTTGTAATCCTCAAATAAACAACTTTGCTCAAAAACATGTTGAGAATGAATAAATTCCAAATCATCGCCAAATACGATCTTCGTTAATTCTTCTTCAAACTGTGAGTTACATTCAATTAGTTTCAAAATTTTACCTTCAAATTAATATTCTTAAACTAAAAATTTTTTTAGAAAATCATAATAAACTCCAGGATCTTCACCCTTAATACGGTCCTGTGCAAATTCTCTGGGTAATAATTTTTCTGCTATCTCCATAGAATCACATTCTTTCACTAAATAAATTTGCCTAAAATATTTCGACCAATTATCATCCCACCTTATAGAAAAAAGCACATATATATCTCCACCTTTTAGATCTTGCAGAAATTTCATTTTTTGCAATTCTTTTACATTTTCTTTGGAAACTTTACAAACATAATAATCACTTTCACACTTCCAGTCACCATGAGCAGTTCCTTGTATTATTTCGGAATAACTTCCAACACACACAGTATCGACTGGGTTGTTGTACTCAAAGGCATCCTGTTGTTCAAAATCGAATTCCAATTCCTCTCCATGTATAAATTCTAAATCATCCCCAAATACAAGTTTCGTTAATTCTTCTTCAAAATTAAATTCTTGCGAGTCCATATTAAATATCTAACTGAAATTATTGTTCTTATTTTATACTTAATTTTTTTAAATTCTATTCGTCTTCAGAAGAGTCCTGTAATTTCTTCAATACTTGAGTCTCCTCTGTGTTCTTATTGGAAAGCATCATTCTCTCATACCTTTCCTCGTCCTCCATCATTTCGTTGTGTTCTTCCTGATTGCTTTTAGGTCTGTACTGATAACTCATATCAAAATCCTGGAATTTAGATTATTTATGTGATTCTGGTATATCCACTATAGCAACAAGAAATTCTTAGAAATTCACAGAAACAAAATTGAATGATTAAAGACACACAAGTTTAGAGAAATTTATTTTTCTAATATTCTATTGGTGGTTTTAATATCTTTGATTTCTTCAAATCAATATTTCTAGTGTTCCTTTTTTGAAGTAATCAGCGTCGTACATTTCATTCCCTTTGGTCGTGAGTTCTTTCATCATCCACTCTGCTGCTTCTTGATGTGAAGATGCATCTTCACAAGCGTACAGAGCAAGTCTCATCCACTTAATGTCATCATTATTCTTCCACCGATCACCCCGAATCTCAAAAAGCAAATGACATGTTTTTATAATCTCGGGACCTTCATTACTCTTCTCTAATGCTTCCAAAATGTCCATCCCATTGTCTAAGTAATCCTTAAATTTTTCTCTACCTCCTAATGTTGCTTTCCTTTCAAAAGAACACACATATAAATATTGTTTTTTGATAATTTCATCTGGTAATTGCTCATTTCTCAAAAAAGTTGCAACTGGAATCGTGTCAGCAGTGTTGTAACTTTCTAACTCAAAATGGTCATTTGAATTTGACTCATGCATAAAGAATTCTTTATTGAGTTTCTCCAATAAACCACTGTGGAAAGCAGATACTAAAGCATCTATAGGAGCGTGAAACCGATGTATTTGAGAATTTACTTTTCCCAACTGCAATAAATAATTGTTTTTATTTTATACCTAATTTATATAGTATTTACCCCTGGTTCTATATGTTCTAATAAAAAAGGCGTCTTATTTTTTTTAAACCATAAATTTATTTTTGCTTCATCAAATTTATTAAAAGTAACTTGATTTTCAACATCTGGATCTGGGTACGAGTCATAGTCGTAACCAATATAGTATTCTCCTAATTGCTTTCTAACATCTTCTCCATCTATCGTATCAACGAAAGGATCGTCTTCATCTTCTACTTCAATATCCTCTATGAGAGATAGGCGGCGAGGTGTTGCTAAAGAAAGAGAAAAATTTTCCTTATCAAGTTTACGGAGCAAAAAACAAATATCTTCGGTGTAACCTGGGTAAATAGCATGTTCCCAATAGTAAACTTCTTCGCACTCGCCAATTTCCATTTTTTCTCCAAAAGTAATCCAAGATTTTAGATAAGACATTTGAGGATTCTTTATTTTATAAATCGAAATTTAAAATCAGTTTCATTTTATTACCTTCAAATTAATATCTCTAGTTTGCCCATTTTGAAGAAATCCGCTTCAGCATTCCAACAACCTTTTGTAGTTATTCTTTTTAGCATCCAATTTGCTGCTTCTTTATGTAAAGGTGGGAGAGGTAGTTCAGATGATACAGAACAACTATGCCATGGGACTCTTGACCAGTAGTTGTCGGAATCCAACCACATAATAGAGAAAAGTAAATATCCTTCTTGATGATTTGCTTTAAAAGGTTCTTCCGGAAAAGAGCAGACATAATAATATATTTTTTTTGTGGAGGTTTTTTCCAAAAAAAATGTTGCGACTTGAATAGTATCCGGTGGATTGGAACTCTCTAATTCATAAAAATCAATTAAATTATCTATATCTTCTTTAGGTTCATTACCTATAAGTCCGAAAGCAGTGCAATGAGCAATAACCTGATCGTGAACATATTCTGTTATTTGATAAGGTTCATTTACCATTACTCAACAAATAAAACTATAAAAGAATGTTTCATGTCTCTAAGTTTAGTTCTGATGTCAAATAAAAACTGACGAAAAAGTAAAGTTGATTAGGTGAGAAATATTCAAATTAATATCTCTAGTTTTCCTTTTTTGAAGTCTTCTACTGTAGCAATTAGACAACCATCAGTAGTCATTGTTTTTATCATCCAATTTGCTGCTTCTTTATGTAAAGATGGTTGAGGTTGTTCAGATTTTACAGAACAAGAATACCAAGGAATTAATTCCCAGAGACTAATACTATCTTCCCACCTTATAGAGAAGAGTGAATATGAATATTTTTCTTGATGCGTTTTCGAATTTTTTTCAGTAAATAAGCAAACATAAAAATATATTTTTTTTGTGGAGTATTCTTTGTTCAAAAAAGTTGCGACTTGAATAGTATCTGGTGGCAAAGAACTCTCTAGATGATTAAAGTCAGTTGATTGATCAAAACCTTCTTTTGGTTCTTCTCTCTCACCCAAAATACCGAACGCCGTACAATAAGCAGTCACCTCATCATGCCAATATTCTTCTATAAGATAAGTCTCTTTCCCCATTAGTTAAAAAATAAGACCATAAAGCATTTCACTTAATAACCTCTAGTGTTCCATTTTTGAAGTAATCGGAATCATGCGCTTCACTTCCTTTGGAAGTAATTTCTTTCATCATCCAATCTCCTGCCTCAGTATGTGAATATGCATTCCTACAAGCAAATGCAGGTGCTCTTTGCCAACAACTAAAATCATCATCCCAATAAATCCAAAAAAGTAAATGACTGGTTTCTGTAATTTCGGTACCTTCATATGTAATATCTTCACTATTCTTGTATTCTTTAATCTTTCTATATGGTTGCCATGTAAATTCACAAACATAATAATGATCTTTTTTTAAAATTTCATTTGGTTTGTATTGCTTATTTCTCAAAAAAGTTGCCACTTTAACAGTATCGGCAGGGTTAGAACTTTCTAATTCAAAATGTTCTTTTGAATATGAAACATCATGATCCTTGTCAGTATCACTTTCATATTTCCTCTCTGAAAATTTAAATGCGCTGCCATAAGGAAGTACAGCGTCGTAATAGCGAGTTATTTGAGTAGTTTCTTTTGCCATTACTCAAAAAATAATTGTTTTTATTTTATACTTATCTTCTCTAAAATTCTGTACCTCATTCGTAGAATAATATTCCTACTATTTTATTAAACAAATTAGAAATTTTTAGAAAAAGACTAAAATTTATGTTTCAACAACCTTAAGGTAATGAAAACACAATTTACTATTAATAAAAATTGCTAATATTGAACTTTTTGCTTAATTTAGTGTTTCAATAAGGGCGTTCGGTTGTTCCTATGGTATAATTTCAGTAACAGTATAAGTAACTGAAACAAATGAACAAAGTGATTGGATACGCTAGGATCAGCAGTAGCAATGGAACTCAGGTTTTAGATCCTCAGATTTCTAAGTTACAAGAAAGTGGTTGTGATCAAATATTTTCTGAAACAATAAGCACAAGAAAGACAGAAAAAGAAAGACCTGAACTAATGAAGTGTTTAGCATCACTAAGGAAAGGCGATACCCTTAAACTTTGCTCTCTCTCAAGACTAGGAAGAACCCAAACTGAAGTAATTACTAGATTAAATGACTTACAAGCAGAAGGCATCAATGTTATTACTCTTGATGGATTGGTAAACCTTGAGGCACTTGGTAAGTTCGCACCTGTTCTTATTGGTTTATTAACGGGACTAAATCAGGTGGAGCGTGAGCAGATCAGCGAACGTGTGCAGATGAGTGTTGATTACAGACGTGAAAACAATCTTTCTCTTGGTGGTAGACCAAAAACAAGTGAGAAAAAAGAAAAATTAGTTCTTAGATTAAGAGATGAAGGCGAAAGTTATAGAAGTATTAGAGAGCAAACTGGTTTAGGATTGGCAACCATTAGAAGAATTATTGCTGATAATGAAAAAGTAGAGGTGGGAATTAAGTGAAGATAAAAAGATTATCCAATATATTCTTTTATGCTCTAATTTTGAGTTCTTTTGTAACCCCTGTTTATTCAGAAAAATTTGATAAAAATATCACTACAAAAGTAGATGTTGAATCCTTTTGGAAACAAGTAAAAGAAACTAGAGAGATTAAGTATGGGAGAGATGAAGGATGGGATAAGAACATGGACTATTGCAGTTACTGGTCAGAGAATATTGCACTTACCAAGGGAGAAGGATTAGTAATGTCTAATCTCATCACGTATGCAGATAAATGCATGAACACATTGAACTTAATGACCAAATATGTTCTTGAAAAGGAAGAATGATGTTCTTTATTTAAATAGATTCAATATTGATTTATTAAAGAATTCAACAAAGGAGAGTATGAAAAACCCTTGTTAACAATTCATTAAATCACAGAGAGTTCCACTCGATAGAACTCAATTTCTAATCAATTATCTTTCAGTTCTCAAGAAGACATATACCAATAAAGTCTGAGGTAATCATTTGGTTTCAGTACCCAAGAATTTCTTTATGGAACCGCATTCAAGAAGAATCTTTTGTAATTCCTCTATATCAATTCTTAAATAATCAAGAATTTCTTTATGGATTCTGTCTATGTTTTCCTTGGAATCTTCGATAACGTAATTGCACTCAGAAAGGTGTTCTACCCAAGTATGAGTTGTATAACTACTATCTTTCTTCTCGAACTCTACTTTTAGACCTCGATGTTGAGTGAGTAAACCATAGTTCTTTTTAAGTTCCTTTCTAAACTCATTCCTCTTTTCCGTATCGGTAATTCTCTTTAAAAGAGTTTCAAGATGAGGGGGAATTGTATTATCTCTTTTAATTCCAAATTTACTTTTATAACCCCGAAATTTCGAGAAAGGTACAATTTGTCTTCCATCAGATGCAACATCATAAAAAGAATTCATTAGTTAACCTCCTGTACTTGAGTTGATAAAAACAGTGGTTCAATCTCCCCATTAATTCGACTCAGTTCTTGAACTGTTTCATCAATGTATAAATCATGATCAACGTTTAAGTTGTTAAGTTGCATCTGGAGGAGGTGTAAAGAGTCCTGTAATTGGTCACACCTGTTCCAAAGAATCCAAAAAGGATTATCTGTGTTTTGAGTCATAGTTTTAATTTGACTTGTTTTAATTAAGGTTTGTTATTTGTAAAGAATGTATTGGTGACTACTTAGTTCTCAGTACGTTTTCACGTTGGGTTTTAAGTCGGTCTGAGTTCGATATTAGTTCAACTAGGAAGGTCTTCCGACGAAGTTATTAAACTTCCTTTGTCATATAACTATTATAATTCATACAAATACTCCCTGTCTATATTTGTGAGCAAATGCTAATATATAAACAAGAGTTTTATTAGTTGTATCAGTAGTAGTTGGAGTTATATCTCTTTAATTAGTAATAACAATTACATTATTATTACTATTAATTAATAATACAAACTAATTAAGATTAATTGTTAATTAGAATAAAGATGAAAACCTCTGGGACAGTTTTACCTATCCGAAATTTTTTGAAATGGACTTAATATAAAGATCGAAAAAGACATACAATGGAGGTCAAGATTTAGGTACCATATTAAAACCTGTATTTTGGGTTATCCGTTAATATATCTGCGACTCAGTTGGTCTAAGAACCAGTCCTCTCCTCCTTTATGGGAGAATGTCTTCTTATCCTTTTTCATGACCTCTCTGAGTTGTTCTCTCTGTACTGTGGACAGTCTGAGTGTGATGTTCATACTAATGTGACTTCTTGGTATTTCTCTTTTATGAGTTTTTTATGCAAATCTGATCTGTTACACATAAATGTGTCCATCAGATGATCTTCCATCTTGAGAATTCTCATCTCATGACCTGCATAACTTATGTGTTTAGATATTCTTTGAGTTGACATGTCTTGTAAATACTTAATGTGGACAAATACTTTAGTTGGAACTATTTATGCTCGATAGTTATCAGTCTTAAATAACATTCAGTAATACGTTCTTTTATATATAAGTTAACAGTTTGTAAACTCAAAACTCACTAATACATGGTATTTAGACTACTTAGAGACTTATTCTCTAAGAGTTATATCACTCTCAGGACTATCTATAAGAGTTACACCTTAATCTTGACAATACGTTAACAAATTGTTATAATTAACCACAAAGTATAAGGAATAAATGTTACTTAAACCAATATATAATCAAACTAATTATCTAAATCAGTTTCTTAATTGCAGAGATAGGTTAATCAAACAATATGGATTTGGAGATAATAAGTATTACTTACTAAAATGTCCAGTTTGTAACAAAAGATCTTCAATATTCCAGTCACCTAAACGAGATACATATATTTTTAAATGTCATGGAGGGTGTCAATTCCCCACTCAGAAAGGTTCTAGTGACTCTATGACTCTACATAACCTAATTAAGAATCATGGAGGTTCAGACCTCTTCCAGAGGTGGGAGGAAGGAGTCCATGCAGAAGTAAAGGATTCTCCGAAGGAGAGGGGTCAGAATTACTTTGGGATGTGGGGAATAAAGAATAGAAATACGGAGAGGGCGTGATTCAAACACAGGAACAGACTCCTGTTAAAAGATTTCAAGTCGTTCGCTTCACGACCATGAAGAAGTTATTTCACGACCATATCACGACCATATAAATGGTGGATGTGAGTTATCCTGAAAGTATCTGATCTTCTGATTTCTCCAAAACAGTATTCAGGGCAATAAAAAAGACCTCAAGTGGAATAACCTGAAGTCTGATGAATTTGAAATTGAACTCCCCGGGCGGGATTCGAACCTGCGACCAATCGATTAACAGTCGATCGCTCTACCGCTGAGCTACCGAGGAATATATTAAAATTTAACTCTTACATGTACCATATGACAAGTGGTTAATCTTAATTATATTGAAAGTTTAATGGATTCTTCCAATCTGATAAATATCCATTCTTCATCTCTGCAACTCCATCTGCATAACTTAATTCCTCTAAACGATGAGTTATCCACATAGCAGTAAATGGTTTTTTTTTATTATTTGTAAGATCTTTAATTATTTCTAAAACTTTTAATTGACATGAACGATCTAATAAAGCTGTTGGCTCATCCATAAGAACAAAATTCTTATTACTAATCAAGGAACATGCAATTGTTAATCGTTGTTTTTGGCCGCCACTTAATGTATGGATGGGCCTTTTATCAAATCCCGCTAATCCAACTTTATTGAGAGCAATGTCAATTCTTTTAGAAATTTCTTTTCTACTTATTTTTTGATTTATATTTAAAAGAAGTTCACTCCTGCAGTTTGGCATTAATATTTGATGATCAGGATTTTGAAAAACCATTCCAACATTAGCTCTATTATTAATAACTCCATTACTTGGATTGAGAAGTCCATTAATTAACTTCAGCATAGTACTCTTTCCGCTTCCATTTTTCCCAACAATCATCCATAATCCTGACTTATTTATAGAAAAACTACAATTATTTAATATAAGTTTGTTTTTCCCTGGCCATGAGAAACTTACATCATTAAAAGTAATATTGGGTACTTTATTTTGAAAAGCATCCTGGAACTCAATCATATTAAATATCTAAAGAAAATCCAGGTCTTTTTGAGCCACCAGCTAATGCAGACTTTTCGTATATCTGAACAGAAATAACTTCTTTAGCAAGAACAGTTATCAATTTATCTTGAACTTTTTCACAACTTAATTCAATTAGAGCAGAATTTTCGTTATTGCCATTCATGAAATTTTTGATTTCATCATAAATCCTTTTAGCATCCTCATAATCTTTCCTCTGAATTGAAAGTGGAAAGGGGGAATATCTGAGACTTATTTCAAGAGAATACATAAAATAATTGTAAATATTTAATTATAAACAAACTATAGAACAATCTTTTCTAAGAAGTTGTTTTGAAATTAAGTTCAATTAAAATATATTTCATAAAAGATATACAAATGCATTTATGATAAGCATGAACAAATTTAATTTTGTAGAAATTTTTCATGGAAATAGCAAGTGATATTACTTCTTTAGTTGGCAATACACCTTTAGTTAAATTAGATCGTATAAAAAAATACTGTAAGTGTTATCCAGAAATAATAGCTAAACTTGAAAGTTTTAATCCATCAGCATCTGTAAAAGATCGTATAGCTTATTCCATGTTAAATACAGCCGAAAAAGATGGTTTAATATATCCAGGGGAAACAACCTTAATTGAAGCAACAAGTGGGAATACTGGAATAGCTTTAGCAATGGTTGCAGCAGCTAAAGGTTATAAATTGATATTAACTATGCCCGATACCATGAGTATTGAGAGAAGGGCAATGCTTCGAGCTTATGGTGCAGAATTACAGCTTACCCCAGGGAAAGAAGGAATGAAAGGAGCCTTAGATTTAGCGAATGAATTATCTTCAAGTATTCCAAATAGTTTTCAGTTTAACCAGTTTGAGAATCTTGCGAATCCAGATATTCATGAAAGGACAACAGCCAAAGAAATTTGGGAGCAATCAAATAAAAATATTGATGGATTAGTCACTGGAGTTGGTACTGGAGGAACAGTAACTGGATGTGCTCGATTTCTAAAAAAAGTTAATCCAAATTGTAAAATATTTGCCGTTGAGCCAAAAAAAAGTGCCGTTATTTCTGGAGACAAGGCAGGATCTCACTCTATACAGGGGATTGGTGCAGGCTTCGTGCCCAAAGTACTTAATACCCAATTAATAGATGAAATTATCAAGATAGATGATGATGAAGCATTTTATTATGGAAGATTACTAGCTCGATTAGAGGGTCTTTTATCGGGCATTAGTAGCGGGGCTGCTTTGGCCGCAACAATCAAAATTGGGCAAAGAGAAGAGCTTATTAATCAAAGATTAATTGTGATACTACCAAGTTTTGGTGAGAGATATTTATCCACAGCAATGTTTGAATCAAATAGTGTAATTAAGGCAAGGCAAGACGGTTATTTGTAGAAAGAGGTATTTAGAAATGAACAAAAATCTTTATGAAGAATTAGGCTTAAAAGACAATGCCAATCAAAGTGAAATTAAATCTTCTTATCGTCGTTTAGTAAAACAACATCATCCTGACGCAGGAGGTGAAAAAGATAGGTTTCTTGCAATACAAGGTGCATGGGAGACTCTGAATGATCCTCTTAAAAAAGAACAATACGATAAAATACTCTTTTGTTTTAAACAATCATCTAATTCCAGAAATGATAACTGGGAAAAAAAAGTTAATACAAAAAAATATAGTTCAACAATAAAGGATAATGAAGTTAAAAATTGGATAAAAAATATTTATAATCCCTCAAATAGATTTATTAGTCAGATAATAAAACCTTTGAGTCAAGAAATAAAAAAACTATCTGCTGATCCATATGATGAAGAATTAATGGATAATTTTTGCAGTTACATTAATCTTTCCCAAAAAAAAATTGAAAAGGTTGATAAAATCTATAAGTCAATATCTATCCCAAATTCAATATCTTCTTTAGGTTTAGATCTTTATCATTGTTTTTCACAAGTTAAAGATGCTCTAACAGAACTGGATAAGTACACACAAGGATATGTTGATGATTATTTATTTGATGGTAAAGAAATGATGAAAGAGGCAAAAAGAATACAATCAAAAATGGCTTATGACAAAAAAGCTATAATTTCCTGAACTATTCTGAAACTAAATATTCTTTCAGTTGATCTAATTTAAACCAAACATCTGGGACAGGTCGACGCCATCTTACTTGAGCGTATTCTTCTTTAATACTCAAAATCTCTCCTGGCCCTTCGAATAAATAATTTGGTAAATCTGCATCACTAGCTAATGCTTCGACACTTTTTCTATAGATATCTTTATCTACAAAGACTAAGCTACCTTTCTTTAGAGGCTTATTTGGTATTGACTCAGTCATAATGAGATTTATTTAATTAAATTTCCAAATCTATTATACAAAAACTTTTTCTTCAAATTTCTTTTGAATTGATTACATAATAATAATAACAATCCCCTTAAAAATTTAATATTCTGGAATAATTAGTTTATTAAAAATATGCGTCTTTTACTTCTTGGATGTACAGGATTTGTGGGGAATGAGTTAGTACCAGATTTACTTAAAGAAGGTCATGAACTTTGTATTATCAGTAGGAAGAATATTAATAATTTGAAGATAAATGTTCCTCTAGATAAATTTAAATTCCTCAAAATAGACCTATCAAAAAAACACAATTGGAGCAATGAAAATCTATTAAATAAACTAAAAGATTCAGATGGAATAATTAATTTAATAGGTGAACCGATAGCAGATAAAAAATGGACCGAAACTCAAAAAAAAGAAATTGAAAATAGCAGGATAAATACAACTAAATTTTTAATGGCGACACTTAAAAAATCTAGAATTAACCCAAAAGTAATAATAAATGGCTCAGCGATAGGCTTTTATGGAACAAGCTTAACAAAAGAATTTAATGAAAACAGTAACAGTGGAAGTGATTTCTTAGCTAACTTATGTAAGAAATGGGAAGAGGTTGCTCAGGAAAAACCATTTTTCTCAAGATTAGTCATTTTCAGAATTGGAATAGTCTTAGAGGCAGAAGGAGGAGCACTGGGCAAAATGCTTCCTGTATTTAAAATTGGATTGGGAGGTCCAATAGGTGATGGTAAGCAATGGATGAGCTGGATTCATAGAAGTGATTTATGCGGACTAATTATTAATGCATTAGTAGATAAACAATTTTCTGGGATATTCAATGCTGTTGCCCCAGAGCCAGTATTAATGAAAGATTTCTCTAAAACTTTAGGGCGTTGCCTTAATAGACCAAATTTACTTCCAGTACCAGGAAGGATACTTAAATTACTATTAGGAGATGGGGCCAAATTGGTACTAGAGGGGCAAAAAGTAATTAGTATTAAATTACTTGAAAAAATATATAAATTCAAATATCCTCTTCTTGAGAAAGCGATTTACGCATCCACCAAGAATTAATTCCATTAACTAGAGAACTAATAATTAAGATTGTGATTAGTGGCAAGATAAGAGGATTCCACAGATTCTGAATTAAATTCAGGAAAATAAGTACACCATTTATCTGCATAATTACTGCAAAAATAAAAAATACTGCAAAAAAAATAACAACAAATAAATTTACTAATAAGAAATTATCAATAATCTCTTTGATCCTTATTTGGGATTTTTCTTTAGTCATCTTTCATGACATTTTTATATCATTTATTATCTTAATGCATGCATTACTCCTACCGATTCTTAGATTTGAGTTATTAAGACAAGAACTCAAAAATCTTTTGTCTAGCTTTATGAGATAAATAACTTTAATGATTAGATTAATTGTCTGATTTATTCGATCTTTTTGATTTTTATAATTAGTTGCACAAAAAACATATCTACCAAGTAATCGTCTTTGCGCTTCTGCAAAAGATGGAGTAAATTGCGGACCTTTACCCTCGAGTTGAATAACTGGCTTTGCCAAACCTATTGCTTGCTCTGCTGCTGTTCCAGCCATACTTATTACAAACTTACTTTTAAATAATATTTCTTCAAACAAATTCCATTTAAAATTAATTGTAATAAATCCATATTTGAATTCTAAAAAGTGGTTGTTTAATGTTTTTTCTATAAAAATCCATTTTCTTTGATTTAATATCTGCTTTATTTTTTCTAAAGAGATGGCATTTACAATGGCAAACTTGAATTCAATATTCTCAAAATATTTCAAATTAGACATTGTCTCTAAAACTTCTAAAATCAATTTCAAATTATATAATATTTCAGGAGATCTGCTTCCAGGAAAAATTGCAATATAAAAAGGAACACTCCCTGATTTTTTTTTGATAAAAGAGAATTTATCCATAAATGGGTTGCCCAAAAAAGATACTTTTTTACTTAACTGTTGAGTTAAATCATTCGCAGTTAAAAAATCTCGAGCATATATTTTTTTCGCATTTTTTGAAAGTAAAAAAAATTTACAGGGCCAAGGTAAATTTAATTTGCCTTCATAATGACTCGAATAGGCTACTAGATATGTAAAAAAATCTTTTTTTGAAAACCATGCAAAAAAAATAGGAACTATATCTCCAACAACTAAATAAAAATCATATTTTTTTCTTATTTTAAAAGACAAATATAATTTTTTTAAAAAATAGATTATTTGTCCTCCAAATATTTCAATCATCCTTCCTTTCAAAGAATTATAACCAATACCACCAGTCCTAAACTCCTTAGTTTTCCCAACAATTCTTATATTTGCTTTTTTATAATTTTCGCCATTTCCCACTATCGGAAGGGCATCTACAAGATCACCTCTCTTTACAAAATATTTAGCTAGCAAACTACCAGATAGGTCTTCTCCATGTCCATTACTTAATAATAAAATTCTGAGCAATTTAAAATTCCAACCATTTATAGATTTTGGTTAATTCTGGCCAGTTTGGATATCTATTAAAGCCATCTTCAACAGACTCTTTTAACTCTGTCTTTACATCAGGCATCATCATTGTCATTTTTTTAATTAATTCAACATGCTCTCTAACACCTTTATTATTTGTAGCCAAAAGAGCTAACGACAAATTCATTCTTGCTTGCGGATCTTGTTGATTTAAACGAACAGCCTGTCTAGCTGCAGCTAATGCTTCTTCATTATTCTTTAATAAAAGCTGCAACCAAGATAGACATGTCCAAGCGGCAAAGTGATTTGGTATCTGTTGAATGATTTTTTGGAAATCATGAGCAATTGGAATTAACTCTTGACCATCTTGATATCTTGATAATGCTGCATTGAAATCGGTTTCAATTGAATTAATATCATTTGTCATTTATTTTTTCTTCTAAACTGCAAATGAGCTTCCGCAGCCACAAGTTTGTGAGGCATTAGGATTAACAAAATTAAATCCCCCTCCAATTAAATCCTTACTAAAATCTAATTGCATTCCGTAAATATATAAAAGACTTTTTGGATCACATACGACTTTAAAGTTTTGCTCGGAACTTAATGAGTAGTCATATACTTTATCATCTGAATTTATTTCATCTTCATTAATGAAATCCATTGTATAACTCATACCACTACATCCTCCAGATCTTACACCTACTCTAAGAGCTTTTTTATCAGTCTGATTATTTAATAAAAAAGATACTTGTTCTATTGCATCATTCGTAATTAAAATGCCCTTACCATCATCTGAGGTCTTTATTTTTTCTTCTATTTTTACATTTTCCATAGGTTGATATATTAGTCTACTTATACTATAAAAAATTGAGACACATCATGCATATTTCAAACGATATACCAAGTTGATTTGTTATAATTTATAGAAAAAGTGAAAATTGCAATAGTAGGTTCTGGGTTAGCGGGTTTAACAGCTGCAGTTAATTTAGTTGATGAAGGTCATGAAGTAGAGATTTACGAAAGCAGATCATTCTGGGGGGGGAAAGTTGGAAGTTGGGAAGATAAAGATGGTAACCACATAGAAATGGGATTACATGTATTTTTTTATAACTATGCAAATCTATTCAAGCTCATGAAAAAAGTTGGGGCATTAGATAATTTGCTTCCCAAAGAACATACTCATTTATTTGTAAATAATGGTGGCAATTTAAAATCTTTAGATTTTAGATTTGCCTTAGGAGCTCCTTTTAACGGACTGAAGGCTTTTTTCACGACAGAACAATTGACTTGGGTAGACAAGTTAAGGAATGCATTAGCTTTGGGAACCAGTCCAATAGTTAGAGGATTAGTAGATTACGAGGGTGCAATGACTATCATTAGAGACTTAGATAAAATAAGCTTTAAAGAATGGTTTTTAAATCATGGCGGAAGCTTAAGGAGTCTTGAAAGGATGTGGGATCCAATTGCATATGCTTTAGGTTTTATAAATTGTCAAGATATATCGGCAAGATGTATGTTAACTATTTTTATGATGTTTGCATCTAAGACTGAAGCCTCTAAACTTAATCTTTTAAAAGGATCCCCTCATAAATGGCTAACAAAACCTATTGTTGATTACATCACAAAAAAAGGATGCAAAATCCATCTAAATCATAAGGTCGAAGAAATTATTTTTGAAAAAGAATCTTCCTCCTACTCGGTCACTAAACTTAAAATATCAACTCCTGAAGGCGCTAAGGCTATATTTGCTGATACATTTCTAGCTGCTTGTGATGTTCCTGGAATTAAAAAAATAGTCCCTAAAGAATGGTATCAATTTAAGGAGTTTGAGGGTTTAAAAAAACTCAGAGCCGTTTCAGTAGCGACAATACAATTAAGATATGATGGATGGGTTACTGAACTAAATACTGACAACAAAAGTCAGAACCCTACAGGTTTAGATAATCTTTTATATTCAGCAGATGCATCTTTCAGTTGTTTTGCAGATTTAGCTTTAGCAAGTCCCGTAGATTATAGAAAAGAAGGAATGGGATCTTTACTCCAATGTGTTTTGACTCCTGGAGATCGTTGGATGGGTAGATCAACAGAAAGAGTCACTAAGGAGATTGATGCAGAGGTTCGTCGTCTGTTTCCTTCTTCAAAAAATCTAAAATTACTTTGGAGTAATGTAGTACAAGTTCCACAATCACTTTATAGAGAGTCTCCTGGTATGGACCCATATAGACCTGATCAAAAAACTTCAATATCAAATTTCTTTATGGCAGGTAGTTATACAAAACAAGATTATATCGATTCAATGGAGGGGGCTACTATGAGCGGTCACCTAGCAGCAGCAGCAATTCTAGATAAGAAAGCCTTATTAGCCAAGAATCTTGCGGTTAGCTAACTATGGGTACTTGGCTTAAACATGACGTAATTACAATTGTAAATGCGCCATTAGATAACGTTTGGAATACCTGGAGTGATTTGGATTCCATGTCTCTATGGATGAGCTGGATTGAATCCGTAAAAACAGTTGATCAAGAAACATCCACTTTACCTGATCTGACTGAATGGACGTTAGCTGCTAATGGATTCAAATTTAAGTGGAAGGCACAAATAACAGAAAGGATTGAGAGAAATAAACTAAAATGGAAATCTATAGGAGGATTACCAACTCAAGGTTCTGTTATTTTTGAATCAAAAGGAGAGCAATTAACATCAGTAAACTTAGCTGTTACCTATGAATTACCTAAAATGATTGCTCGATTTATGGAAGAAAAAATTTTGGGCAAAATGGTAACTAATGAATTACAAGCAAATATTGATAGATTTCGAGATTTGGTAGAAAAAAATTATAAAAATCAATTAACTAATTAAAAATATCAATTGCAGCATCTAATAATCCTTCAAAGGTATACTTAACCGCCTCTCTATCTACTCTGCCAAAAATTTTTTCACATACTTTTGAAGTTTGAGGTCCAATGGTTAATAATTTTGCATTATCTATAAATGTTAACCATTCTTCACCAAATTCTTTTTCAAGCAAGAAAGAAGAATTTGATACTGTTTTACCACTTGAAAAAACAATTGCATCAATTTTTCTTTTAGCAATAGCATTTATTGTTTCTATCGGAATTGAATCTGGACATCTTGTTTCATAGGCAGGAACCTCTACAACACGTGAACCAGAATTCCTGAATTCATCAGCAATTAAATTCCTTCCTCCTGTTTGAACTCTTGGTAAAAAAACTCTGAGTCCATATCCTGATATCGGAAAATTTTCAATTAAACTTTCTGCCACAAATTCTGGGGGTACGAAATCAGCCTCAATACCTAAATCACTTAGAGTTAAAGAAGTTTTCTCCCCTACTACGGCAATTTTTATTTTCTTCGAACATTCTTTTAATGAAGTATTTAAACTTCTTAATCTCTCATCTACAAATTTTATTCCATTACTACTAGAAAAAATAATCCAGTGAAAATCATTAATTTCGCTTAAGGCATCATCAAGAGGATTTAAATCATCGGGATATCCAACATCAATTGCTGGAAAATCAAATATTTGAGCACCTTTATTAGTGAATAATTTTTTTATATCAGATATCTTATCTTTTGATCGTGTAATAATTATATTTTTTTGATTCAAAGAGAGCTCAGCCATTATTATTATTTCCCTCAAATTTTGAATCTTGATTTTGAGTTTTATTTTTTAATTCCTCGAGGAGCTTTAGTACTGACAATCCTTTTTCCAATACTGTATCGTCTTTAAAAGTGATTTCAGGTACTCTTCTCATCTCTATTCTTTGCACTAAAGTATGCCTGATATAGTTCTTAGCAAGATTTAATTTTTCAACAATTTCTTTTCTTATTGCCTCTTCAGCAGTTGAAGTTATATAAATCTTGCAAAATTGCAAATCTCCTGTTAATTCTATTTTTGAAAT
This sequence comes from Prochlorococcus sp. AG-676-M04, assembly GCA_003210895.1. Classification (GTDB taxonomy): domain Bacteria; phylum Cyanobacteriota; class Cyanobacteriia; order PCC-6307; family Cyanobiaceae; genus Prochlorococcus_A. The sequence goes on along the minus strand of QCUB01000006.1, from coordinate 28,434 downwards.
ATTAATGAAATTTCTTCTTAATAGATCATTTTCCAAATCATTCTGCAAAATAAGAGTTATCTCCTTTTTCAATAGAGAAGAAACTTTTGCAATCCGATAATTATTAGGCATTATAGTTTTATAAGTTATTTGGATTAGTCATTGCTTGTAGTACGAAATAAACGGTTATGAAAGCACTTATTAATGATGATATTAAACCGACCAAAGTTAATGGATTTGATCTATTTTTAAATAAAGGTTCCAGTAATGCAACTAATCCTCCAGCAATAATAGAGATTAAATACTTAGGATATCTTGCAACATTAGAGAAGAATTGGCCCATTAGCTCCACAATTTGATTACTTTTTTAGCTAAGTTTTAACAAACATTAAACAGCATGATTACATTATATCAATTTAGACATAGCGCTTTTTGCTTAAAGACAAGAATGGCTCTTCACGCTAAGAAATTACAATATAGAGCTGAAGAAGTTACACCAGGCATAGGCCAATTTGAAATTTTTAAGATATCAGGTCAAAAAAAAGTCCCAATAATTGTTGATGATAATGATCAAATTATTAGTGACTCTTCAATTATTTGCGAATATATAAATAAAAAAAATGATAATAATCCACTTTTTCCGGAAGATCCTTTGTTGTTTGCACAATGCAAACTAATAGAAGATTGGGCTGACACTACAATGGCCTCAACTTGTAGAAAAGCTCTTATTAAATCAGCAATAGAGAATCCACAACTGCGCACTGCTTTACTTCCAGACGAAATACCATCTTCAGTGAAAGGTTTAGTTGATAAATTACCTTTTAAAAATCTTAGTAAAATTTCTAATGTGGTTTTATCTTCTAAAGATAATTTAGAACTGCAAAAAATATTAGAGGCTTTATCAAAATCCCTAATTAATAAAAAATATTTAATAGGTGATAATTTATCAATAGCTGATATTGCAATTGCTGCACAACTATCTCTTCTTAAATTTCCAAAATCATCAGGACCAATTCTTTCTGGGGAAGGTTGTCAAGAATATATAAATAATCCTTATTTAGAAAATATATTTATCTGGAGAAACAATTTAGAAGAATATCTTTTTAGTGCTAATTCTCAATAAATTTAAACGATAATTTATATTTACTAGTTTTAATTGCATGAACTGAGGGATCCCCAACTTTAGAACCATATGTTGCTATGTATTGAAAACCACAGATATAAGGTTTTAGAATATCTTCCAAATTGTAATTATCTTGTTTACATTTTTGAAATTTGCTAATTGTTTCTACCTGATTGACCCTAGAGGCACCAGGTTTATGAACAGTTTGAATAACTAATTCGTCAGCGAAAAACATCTCATCATTTTTAATTTGATTTCTTCCTGTAATCCTTGAATCAATGTATAAATCATCTTTCAAATATGTTATTTGTTTATTGATTGATGTAGGATCATTGACAACTTTGATCAAATTATCACCAAATATTGCCTTTCCAATAGACGCAGAATTATTTGAACGATTGCCAATAACTTCATTAGCAGAATTTTTAAAAAAATTTACTTTATATATAACCGGAGATTGAGATTCATCTTTTAAATCTTGAGAAGTAACAAGCCAATTACCCTCAAACCAATTAGGATAAATCAAATCTCTTGAAGTATTTGAAAATTTTAAATTTGGCAGGTATAGTTCTGGCCATAAATTTTCTCTTTCATCCAAAAATTCTTCTACATTATAATCATTTAAAGCAAATGAATTATTTAAATAAGATACTTGAATAATTAGAACAATAATTAATCCTAAAAAATTTTTAATCATGTCAAATCCATTAATAAGATCTGAAGACCATTTTGTTTTATTAGAGCCAGATTCAAAAGAAAAAATAGTAACTAAAAAAGAAGCAATATTATGGTTAAAAAATTGGCTTCCTAAGATTGATTCATCAACAATATATCAAAAGAAAGATTATTCCAATGAGAAATTTCTCGAAGAATTATTAGAAAGTACTTATGAATTAGAAATAAAATTTGGATTCGTTATTAAATGGTTTGCTGTACGAGTGGAGCCAGATTAATTGATAATTTTTTTATGAATTTCATAAATTATTTTTTTAGCAACTTCTTCAACATTTTCTTTATCAACCTTAACTCTCAAGTCAGCTTGAGAATATAAATTTTTTCTAGATTGAAAAATATGGCTATATAAATCACTTAAATCTTGTCCCTGAAGTAAAGGTCTATTTTCAATATCATTTCTTAACCTCTCAAGTGCAATCTCTTGGTTTGTATCAATCCAAATAATTATTCCTTGCCGTAATACACCCCAGTTTTCTGGTTTAGTAATAATACCTCCACCAGTAGATATTACTAAGGAGGGAATTTTGATTGTTTCTTTTAAGCAATTTGTTTCTAGTTCTCGAAATAATCCTTCTCCATCTTGCTGAAATATTTCATTAATTGTTTTTTTTGATATTTTCTCTATTAATTTATCTATATCAATATACTTATATCTCAATAATTCAGCTAATACTGGACCAGTTTGAGATTTACCACTAGCCATCATACCTATCAAAAATATACTTCTTCCTTTAATTATTTTGTTTGTTTTTTCAATAATAGATTTTTCCATACAGACAAAAACGTATATAAAACCTTAAGATAGTATTATTACAGACATTTATGACTTTTACACATACCAAACCATTACATGGCCAGGGACGTGAATGCGTCATAACTCGACGTGCCTGTTTTAGTTCGAGTCATCGTTATTGGCTTCCTGAAAAAAGCTTAGAAGATAATTTCTCTCTTTTTGGGAAATGTAGTATAGCTCCAGGACATGGTCATAATTATGAGCTCATTGTATCAATGGGTGGAAAACTTGACTCGGATGGAATGGTTCTTAATCTCTCTGATGTAAAACATTCTATTAAGAATAAGGTTACTGGACAATTAGATTTTCGTTTTTTAAATGATGTTTGGCCTGAATTTAATATTCATAGTCAGGATGGCATTCTTCCAACGACTGAGGCATTGGTTAAAGTTATCTGGAATCGCTTAAAAGATGATCTACCTCTTACAAGTTTAAGACTTTATGAAAGCCCTACTTTATGGGCAGATTATTATGGAAAAAACATGGAAGCTCTATTAACAATTCAAAGTCATTTTAATGCTGCTCACAGATTAGCTAAAGATGATATTTCTCTTGATGAAAACAAGAAAATTTATGGTAAATGTGCCAGAGTTAATGGACATGGACATAATTATTTTCTCGATGTAACTGTCCGAGGAAAAATTGATCCAAGAACTGGGATGATATGTGATTTACCTTCATTACAAACAATTATTAATGATCTTATAGTTGAACAGTTTGATCATACATTCTTAAACAAAGATATCGAATATTTTAAAACTTGCGTCCCAACATGTGAAAATATTGCACTACACATTTCTGATATCCTCTCATCTCCGATTAAAAAAATCGGAGCAAATCTACACAAGATAAAACTTCAAGAGAGTCCAAATAATGCTGCTGAAATTTATGTCGAGCAAACCATACCAAATTCTTTGCAAAGAAATCTTGAGAACTCTTTAGTTGCTCAAGCTTGAATACTCCCCGCATAGCGATCATTATCGCTTCTAGTCTAGATGGAAGGATTGCTTTCCCAAGTGGAAGAGAATCCCATCTTGGTAGTAAGGAAGATAGGAAAATATTAAATGAAAACTTATCAATAGTTGACGCTACAATTTTTGGATTAGGAACTCTAAAAGCTCATCAAAGTACATATTTAGTGAAAAATTATTGTAAAAATGGCGAAATAAAATTTTCAAAAAATCAGCCTATTTCTATAGTCGCATCCAATAGCAAAAAGTTTGAAAAAGATTGGAATTATTTCAAACAACCAATTAAAAGATGGTTAATCAGCTCTAATAAAATTGACACAATAGAAAATATAGATTTTGAGAAAGAAATTTCATACAAAAATTCTTGGAGGAAAACCTTGCTAAGTATTAAAAAAGCTGGAATTAATCGTCTAGCTCTTCTTGGTGGAGCAAAGCTTATAAATTCTTTTGTGAAAGAAGATTTGATTGATGAAATCAAAATTACAATAGCCCCAAGAATTATTGGAGGAAAATATACATGGATACCTGCTGAACAAACAAATAAGATTTTTAATTTAAAGCAATTTTGGAATATAAAATCTATTCAAGAATTAGATAAAAATGAAATATATATTCATTACACAAGAAAAATTAAAAATGATTAAAGTAAAAAATTTATGAATCATATTGAGCACAAAATTGAAATTAAATTATCTATTCAGGAAATAAACAAAAAAACTTGGAATGAATTAAGAAAAGGAATCAACAATCCATTTTATGAATGGGAATGGCTCAATAACCTTGAGTTATCGAAAAGTGTATCGAGAGAAACTGGCTGGCAACCTTTATATTTTATTGCTTATGAAAATGAAGAGATATGCGGAATAGCTCCACTTTTTCTTAAAAATCATAGTTATGGAGAATTTATTTTTGATCAATCCTTTGCAAGATTAGCTCAAGATTTAAAATTGAATTATTATCCCAAGCTGATTGGGATGAGCCCTTACAGCCCTATTAATGGATATGAATTCTTATACAAAGAGAATAAAAATAAAACACCGATTACAAATTCATTAATAAAGCACATTGATGAATTTGCTTTAAAAAATAATATCTTGAGTTGTAATTTCTTGTATGTAAACGAAGATTGGGGGAAACATCTCCAATCTTTGGGATATCAGGAATGGATAAATACAAGTAGTGAATGGAAGAATAATGGAGAAAATACATTTGATGATTTTTTATCCAGGTTCAACTCTAATCAAAGAAAAAATATTAAAAAAGAAAGAAAATCAATTCTAAAACAAAATTTAGAGATAAAAATTCATACAGAAGAGAATATAAATCTAGAAATAGTTCAAAAAATGCATAATTTTTATGAACAGCATTGTTTGAGATGGGGAGTATGGGGTAGCAAATATCTTACCTCTGAGTTTTTCGAAAAAATTCTTGAGAATAAAAAAAATCTATTACTTTTTAGTGCCTCAAGAAATGATTCTGCAAGTATTATTGCAATGTCAATGTGTATAAAAAATGAAAAAAATATATGGGGAAGATATTGGGGTAGTCAAGAAGAAATACTTAACTTACATTTTGAATTATGCTACTACCAGCCTATTGAGTGGGCAATAAAAAATAAAATTAAAAGTTTTGATCCAGGGGCAGGAGGCAAACACAAAAGAAGAAGAGGATTTTATGCGAAAGGTACTAAAAGTTTTCACAAATGGTTTAACAACAATATGGAAGATATAATTACTCCTTGGTTAAATAAAGTTAATTTTCAAACCATGCAAGAAATTGAGTTAGAAAATAATTCTATCCCTTTTAAATAAACTAAAAATTAATTGGCTAGATCATTGATAATATTAATAATATAATTTTATTGAAATATATTAAACATGGATTTTAGTAAAATCTTTGAGAAAAAAGTAGAATTGGATAGTGATTTATCTAATAGATATATTGAGCTAGATCCAAATGGATATTTTATTATAAAAATCGATTTAAAGGCAAAACAATTAATCTTAGAGCATTATTTAAACAAAATTAACGAAGAGGGATATGCTCTAGATCCTAAAACGAATAAGCCTATAAAATGTGATTCAAAAGAAATCAAAGCTTGTAATGAGATTTTCACCGGAATAAGTGCTAAAGAGGTTGGAATAGCAATCACAGAAAAAAGGACCGATCTGATAACTAGAATTGATCATGCATTATATTTAGGTCGAGAATTACAAAAAGCAGAAGAATGTTTATACAAAAATTTACCCTACACACAAGATTAAGAAATTAAACGAAAAAAATTCTAATAGTATTGAGATGCTAAATTAAATAAAATATAAAAGATAAATGAACATCATTTTCTATTTTGCATTTCTAGGTTTCGGTTTTGGAGCGGCTTTCTTATTGGATAAACTCTTGAGAGCAGTTAAATTAATTTAGAGAAAAATTTATAAGATGTTTATAACTTCTCCATATAAATCATATTCATCTGCAAAACAAATATTTGCATCAACAAATTTACCAACATATTTATTCTCATTTTTATTATCTTTTATAGATAAAATTACATTTCCATCTATTTCAGGAGCAAAGTGATAAGAGCGTCCTATAAGTTCATTATTTGCAGATATTTTTTCAACTAATACCCTAACTGTATTACCTATATATGATTGATTCTTATTTTTAGAAATAGTTTGTTGAATAGACATTATATTATCTTTTCTTGCATCAGCGACTTCTGAAGGTACCCTATTGGGTAAATCAAAAGCACTTGTTCCTTCCTCAGGAGAAAAAATAAAAACCCCAACATGATCAAATTCATGCCTATACAAAAAATCTAAAAGATGTTGAAAATGTTTTTGATTTTCTCCTGGGAAACCAACAATTAAGCTTGTTCTTAATACAGAAGATGGTATTTGCTCTCTAATTTTACTCAAAATTGATTCATTTAAAGAAGCCTGCCAAGGTCTATTCATACTTTTAAGAACATCTGGATGGCTATGTTGCAAAGGCAGATCAAAATAGGGGACTATATTATTTGAATCTTTAAAAGCTTTGATAACTTCATCAGTTAAACCAGTTGGATAGGCATAATGGATTCGTATCCAAGGAACAGAAACTTTAGACAGTTCTTTCAAGAGTTTTGATAAAGAAGGTTTACCATAAATATCTTGACCATAATTTGTTGTAATTTGACTAATTAATATTATTTCTTGAATCCCTTGAGCCGCGAGACTTTTTGCTTCTGAAACTATAGATTCTATAGTCCTGCTTCGTTGAGGACCTCTTAACTTCGGAATAATACAAAATGCGCAATTATAATTACAACCTTCAGCGATACGAAGATAAGCAACAAATTTATTTTTATCTACCAAACGCGGAATTGTTTCATCTGCAATAAATTCAGGAATTTTTGAAACTTCATTAACAATTTCACCTTGCTCTATTCGATTTATAACCTTGGCTATTTTCTGATAATCTCCAGTTCCTACTAAACCTTTTATTTCAGGCATTTCTTTTAACAGTTCTTCTTTAAAATGTTGCGCCATACAACCAGCAACAATTACCTCTTTGCCTTGATCGGTAAATTCAAGAATTCTCCTAATAGATTCTTGTCTAGCTGTTTCTATAAAACTACAAGTATTGACAACAATTACATTCGCATCATCTATATTATTACCGACTTCATATCCCTCCTTATCTAACAACCCTTGCATATGTTCAGTATCAACAAGATTTTTCTCACACCCAACATGGCTAAAGGCAACCTTTGAAGGTTTTTTATCTTTAATATTTTGATTATTTTGCATCACTGAGTTTAGATATCGTGTAATATAATAAGTAACAAAGAATCTTATTTAAAAGTCTCGTTAAAATATAATCTTAAGATAGATTCTGCAAATTACAAATATTAAAGCTCTATGGCGCTTGAGACTTTAAAAAGAAGAAATAAAAATGATTTAAAATGGCCAAAAATTATAATTGCTGTTCTGAGCACTATAGGATTAGTTGATACAGGTTCAATTACTTTAAAAAATTGGGGATTATTTAACTCACTCTCATGTCCAGGAATCAAAAATAGCTGCGAGACCGTTTTAAATAGCCCTTGGGGTACTTTATTCGAGAATAGTCAATTCAATATTCCCCTCTCATTAGCCGGAGTTATTACTTATTCTTCAATACTAGTTCTTTCCATATTTCTATCATTAAATATAATTTCACCTAAAGAAAAATTAAACAAATTTATATGGTGGCTAATATTTTTAATCTCTTTTGCTTCTTCTATATTTAGCTTGCTTTTGATAAATATAATGTTTTTTAAAATTGAAGCTTATTGTTTTTTTTGTATCCTTTCGGCAATATTATCTATTTCCATCTTTATTATCTCTATGATTGGTGCAAATTTCGAAAGTCGAGAACCTATGCTTTATAGAGGATTAATAGTTGCTTTAACAGTTCTCATAGGAGGTTTGATATGGTCTAATTATGTTGACCCTTCTAAAACAAATGAAATTGTAAATACTTTAGAAAAAGTATCACCTGCAATTACAACCTCAAGCTCGCCTCAAAAAGTTAAATTTGCCAAATTTTTAAGTGATAATGATATTAAAATGTATAGTGCGTATTGGTGTCCTCATTGCCATGATCAAAAACAATTATTTGGCAAAAAAGCAGTAAAAGAATTGGTAGTTATAGAGTGTGCTCAAGATGGTAAAAATAGCCAATATGAACTTTGTAGAGAAAAACAGATTGAAGGATTTCCATCATGGGAAATAAAAGGAAAAATATATAGTGGTGTTAAAGACTTAAATGACCTAGCAATCATCACAGGATATGCGGGGGATTCTAATTTTTAATAAATCTTTTGCATATTTTGTGATTTAATTGCTGCCTAGTATGACATTGCCAATTTATATCTTTAGTAGGGTAATCATCTCTATAATGACCTCCTCTACTCTCCTCACGAAATAGACAAGATTTTAATAATAGTAATGTTGTGACTTGTCTATTATGCAAATCAAGCAATAGATTAAGACCTCTTCTATTTGGTTCACTGAGTTTCAATTTTTGATCAATTTCTATTTTCTTAAGGCTCTTAAGCAAAAGGTCTTTTTGTGTTTGATCTAGCTCATCTTGAAGTTTTTCTAAGAGTTTAATCATACTTTTTTTGTTACGTGAGACTCCTAAACTAGACCAGCATAATTTTCTTAAACTCTCAATCTTTTCTGAAATACTTGAGATATAAACTTCTTCAGGATTATTCATATAAAATTCTTTATTATGTCTATCTATTCTCTGAAAATTAAAAGGTTTATTCAACTCAATAGAAGACAATTTTCTTGCAAATACGAGGCATTCCATTAGTGAATTACTCGCTAGTCTATTCGCGCCATGAACTCCTGTAGAAGCTACTTCTCCTACGGCATATAATCCCTTAATTGTAGAAGATGCATTCAAGTCGGTATGTACACCTCCCATCCAATAGTGAGCTGCTGGAGCAACAGGAATCACCTCGTTAAGAGGATTGACTCCATAATCTTGACATCTACTTAAAATGGTTGGGAATCTTTCTACAATTTTTTCTGGATCAATAAATCTTAAATCCAGACCAACATGATCAACATCGTTGATATACATATTTTTCATAATTGCTCTACTAACTTGATCTCTTGTAGCTAAATCCCCATTCTGTAAATGCTTTACAGGGCTTTCGCCATTCTTATCTACAAGAACTGCTCCTTCTCCTCGAAGGGCTTCAGAGATTAAAAAACAAGGAGATCCATAAAATTTTAAAGCTGTAGGATGAAATTGTATAAATTCAAGATCCTCAATTGCAGCTCCAGCTTTCCAGGAAAGAGCAATTCCTTCTCCAGAAGATTGAGCAGGATTTGTCGTATTAGTAAATAAATGCCCTCCTCCTCCTGTTGCTAAAACAACAGCTTTAGATGTAATCCAATATAAATTAGATCCATCAAGTACCTGGACTCCTCTACATTCTTGGTTTTCAATAAGCAATTCAGTTACTCGTACACCTCTACAATGCAAAATATTCTTCTTATATTCGATATGGTCTTCTAAAACCTCTACAAGTGCTCTACCAGTTCTATCTTTAACATGTAAAACTCTTCTACAAGAATGAGCAGCTTCTAAAGTTGTTGCTAATTGATCATAACTCTGATCAAAAACCATACCTAAATTTTGCAACCTATCAATACAACTAGGAGCTTCTGTCACAAGCATTTCAACAGCAGCTTTATCACACAGATCATCTCCTGCATTTAAGGTATCTTTTATATGAAGAGCAAAAGAATCTTCAGGTCTAACTACTGACGCTAAACCTCCTTGGGCCCATCTACTAGAAGATCTTTTACTTGTATTCCTATTTAAAAGAAGTACATTTAAATTTTGCGGCAATTCCAAACAAGTCATTAAGCCAGCTGCTCCTGCACCAATAACAATCACATCCCACTTATCAAGAGATATTGGGTCTTGCGAAAATGGGGGTCTTAACATTAAACCAATCCACTAAGAGTTGGTTGGATAATTGCTAAGAAAATAAAAATACCATCAACAATTAACGTTGTTTGAATTACATAACTTGATACTAAAAGAGCCTTCCCATTTGTAGAATTAGAAATAGCAGAATTAAAAATTTCTTTTGATATAAACCAAAGTATCAATGCCGATAAAATAATAATAGACAATGATTTAAACTGAATAAGATTTTCTGATGTTTTCTGAAGTATTAATGGAGCATTATCGGAGTCTGCGGTAATAACCTCCTTCCATTGATCCATTATTCCTGTCAAAAATATTGTTATGTCAGTAATCGCTGTACCGAATAAAGACGAGATATAAAAACTTGAGCCAATTTTCCATTTTGTTCCAATACCTACGATTGCAAGAGGCAATGCTACCGCTTCAACAGGAATATGGAGAATAGGATAAGCACTTAACCAGCCCCAAAATAAGCAACCACCTAGCCAACTTCCTGTGACTCCTAATAATAAGGAGCCTACAATAAACCATTTATCTTCCTCTTTTCTAGATAATAAAAATGCAATAAAAAGAATAATAAAAGTAAAACAAAGAGCACTTATAGGTTCAAATCTGACCCATGGTGCCTGAACAAAAATTGGCAAAATTACAAAAAAAGAAGACCATAGTCTCAAAGCAATTGGCCTAGATAAAAAAATACTTTTAGAAATATCAGATTCACTATGAAATCCAGGTTTCAAATTATCTTTGACTTCAAATTTTTTAGTAATTAATTCTTCCAATGCATTAAGGCTTTAAATATTTAAATTAATTTAGATTTAACTGCAAATAACATATTTTATTAATTGACTAGTTGAAATAAATTAACCATATTTGATATTTTAAGAGTATTTAATATACTTTGAGTCTTATATAAGCTTACAATAAATATAAAGTTAAAAAGTTTGGCATTTAATTGTGTGGCAGGAAATTAATTTCAAAGAGGATTATAACGATCTTTTGATTCCAAATATCAATTACCCAATTAATCCAGCAGAAATTGAAAGTGTTGAAAACAATTCTATTGCAGCAGAAATTGGCTTTGAATCAGGAGACTCAATTATTAGTATCAATGGTAAGAAACCAAGAGACTTGATTGATTATCAGATTCTTATTAGTGAAGAAATGTTAGACATATCAGTTTTAGATAAGAACAAAAAGATTCACAATATTAGTCTTGAAAAAGATCAGGATGACAATTTAGGTATTAAATTTAAAGATGCTTTATTTGACAATTTAAAGCAATGTAATAACAAGTGTCCTTTTTGCTTCATAGATCAACAACCAAATGGCAAAAGAAAAAGTCTGTACATAAAAGATGACGACTATAGATTAAGTTTTCTTTATGGTTCCTATCTAACACTAACGAATTTAAACAAAGAGGATTGGCATCGAATATCTACGCAAAAACTATCACCTCTTTTTATTTCAGTACATGCTACTGATCCAAAGACCCGAGAACAATTATTAAAAAATAAAAAAGCAAGGCAAATTCTCGATCAAATTGAATGGTTTGAGCATAATTCGATCCAAATACATGCTCAAATAGTTGTATGCCCCAACATAAATGATGGTAAGGTCTTAGAAAAATCTATTTATGAACTTGCAAAATTTCATAAAAAAAATATAAAAACTGTTCTTTCTACAGCAATAGTTCCAGTAGGTCTTACAAAGTTTAGACCTGAAAATGATGGCTTAATATCAATTAGCAAAGAATATGCAAGAAAAACTATTAAACAAGTAGAGAGAATCCAAACTTCTCTGCAAAAAAGTCTTGGAACTCGCTTTTGTTGGCTCGCAGACGAATGGTACTTAATCGCTGGTATCAAATTACCAAGTTATAAAACATATGAAAATATGCCCCAAGAATCTAATGGAGTAGGGTCAATTAGAAGTTTTCTTGAAACATTAGAAACTAAAACAAAATCTCTTCCTGAGAAAATAAACAAACCAAGAAAAGTTAGTTGGATTGTTGGAAAATTAGTTTATGAAGCACTTATTCCTACAGTAGAAAAACTAAATAATATTGAAGCACTTACAGTTAATCTATTTGGCCTGCCAAGTGTTTATTGGGGCCAAGAGCAAGTTGTTACAGGACTTTTAACTGGTGAAGATTTAATTGCTGGACTACAAAATAAAGATCTGGGAGAGAGTATTTACATACCATCAATAATGCTAAAACTTAATAGTGATTTGTTTTTGGATGATAAAGATATAACTGAAGTTTCAAATAAATTGAAAACAAATATTCACGTTCTATATGATACAAATGATATTATTAATAGTCTAATTGGTATATCTAATACTAAAAAAATACTTAATTATGCTTAGAAGACTTATAAATCCAATTTTAGTTTTTCCTCTGTGTTTATTCATTAATTCTCAAAAAGCAATTTTAAGTGAGACCATAGATAATATTGATAAAATCCTAAAAGAAAAAGAAACTCAAATATTCCTTAATTATTTAGACGTAAATAATATGATTATAAAAAATAATCAAGAACTTAAAGCATTAGAAAATTTAGTCAATTCATCAACTTTTAATCTTTCGAGCAAAATTGCCAAAAGATATCCTTCATTAGATTTACAAGCTAGTGGATTACCAAAATATGATATTGGCAAAAGTTATAATAGTACTTCAAATACTCTAAAAACTTCCAAATTTTCAGCGAATCCCTCGCTTAATTTTAAATTAGACTTAATAGACCCTCTAAGGGGCTCTGAAATTAAAATAGCTAAAGATAATTATGCAATAGCAAAAAATAACTATGATATTAAAAAGAAAGATTTAATTCAAGAAGCAAAATCTAGATACCTCAAACTCCAAAAATCATATCAGGATATTAAAAATAAAAATTTATCTCTTGAATTATCGATTACTAGTTTGAAGGATGCTCAGTCAAAATTTGATGCAGGAATAGGCACAAAATTTGAAGTTCTTGAAGCTGATGCACAATTATCTAGAGATAAACAATCACTGAATGAAAAAAAAATTCAGCATCAAATTAATAAAATTGCATTAAAAGAAATCTTAAATATTGAAGGAGATTTCGCAATTAATCAAAACGAAAAATTATTAGGTTTCTGGAACCATAAATTAAACAAGAATATAAATGAAGGTTTAGATAAAAGTCTTTCCCTCAAAAATATTAATCTAAAAAAATCAATCAAAAAAAATCAAGCTAATAATTATCTGAATGCTTATAAGCCAAAAATTTATATTAGTAACGCATTAACAAGTTCTTTTTCTAAGGGTGATTCTTTGGCAGCTGAAATAGATCCTGAGAGATCTGGATCTTCATATACAAATACTGTCAGCTTAAACTTTGGTTGGAATATTTTTGATGGTGGGCAAAATAAGAATTTATATAAATCAAACAAAGCCGATGCAAATTCAGAAGATTACTATTACAAAAATCTTGAAAATATTTTAAAAACTAATATCAGCAAAGCTTATTTGAATTTAAAATTAAATGAAGAAAAAATCCTATCATCTATTCAAGAAATATCTTCTACCAAGGAGTCTCTAAGACTTGCAAGATTAAGATATGATGTAGGAATTTCTACACTTAAAGATGTTCTGATAAGACAGAAAGATTTAAGTAATGCTAATAAAAAAAATATTGATGCAATTTATAATTACAATTTAAATTTAAATGAATTAGAGAGATTGACTTTTCTTGAAATAAGTAATATTTGTAATAAAAACGATAGTTTAATAAATAATGACAATCAATCTATTTGCAATCTCTGACTATGAATAAACATAATTTAACTAATCAACAGTTAAAAGATTTAGATACTTTATTCGAATTGGTGAGCGATCGCCAATTAAAAGACTTTGGAAACATCAGTGCGAGTAACAAATCAGACGGTTCATTAATTACAAGTTGTGATTTATGGAGCGATCAAACGATTGTAGAGGCTCTATCTATAATTGCGCCAAATGAGGGAGTACTTAGTGAAGAGGGAGGAAAGTTAGTACCTAAAACAAATGCTTATTGGATAGTAGATCCTCTTGATGGAACCACAAATTTTGCTGCAGGAATTCCATATTGGTCTATATCAGTAGCAAGATTCGTAGATGGCACCCCTCAATCTTCCTTTCTAATCATTCCTACATTAAAGAAAAAATTTGTAGCAATAAAAGGAGAGGGAGTTTGGCTTAATAACAAAAAAATAGAAGCTAACAACAAAAATCAAAGAAGTGAATGCGTATCCCTATGTAGTAGATCTATTAAGATTTTACAAAAAAACCCTAGTTCTATATTTCCTGGAAAAATAAGACTTCTTGGCGTATCTAGTTTGAATTTAACAAGCGTTGCTATGGGACAAACCTTCGGAGCCATAGAATCAACTCCAAAAATATGGGATATTGCAGCAGCATGGCTATTACTTGAGGAGCTAAATTGTTCAATTGAATGGTTAGAAATAAACCCTAAGAATTTGAATCCAGAACAAGATTTGCAAGATACTAATTTTCCCTTAATTGCTGCTAGGACAAAAGAAAAAATTAAAGTCTTAAAACCTTGGGGTAATTTATTATTGGAAAAATAGTTGAATCATAAATATATAAAAGACTTGAAAAATACTCCTATTAGATACAATAAATAAGATTTAGGAGAAGTATTTGAAGAGAATTAATATGCAACGCAGTTCAACATGGATTATTAAAAGTTTATGGGGAGCTTGTGAAAGATGGAGCAAATCAGATTGTATTGATTTAAGCGCTGCTTTTGCATATTACACACTTCAGTCATTCTTTCCTATATTACTTATTTCGCTCTCAATAGCTTCTTGGTTTCTGGGCAAGCAAGAAGGTTTAGATCAACAAATAATATCTATTGCCGCACAAGTTTTACCTCCATCGGTTGTTGAATTAGTTAAAACAACATTATTCAACTTAATAGATCAAGGGTTTGGAGCAGGGATTTTAGGTGCAATGTTTTTACTATTTACTGCTGGCAACGCTTACTTATCACTTCAAAGGGGTTCAGATAGGCTCTGGGAAGACGAACTACCTTCAAGGAGAGTCAATTCTGCATGGCAAGAACAAGCCTCAAGATTTCTTAGAAACAGAATTGAAGCTTTCTTAATAGTATTTTTTATAGGTTTTTTGATGGTGCTAGATCAAATTAGTGCAAATCTCAGAATGATTCCAAAAACGGTTTTAGAAACTCTATCAAATTCTAGTAATTTTTTTTCTGATTTCTTTACAAAATTACCGCTATTACAAGTTGGTAAGTTTGCCTTCCCACTAGTGGGATTTTCATTAATGGCCTTATTATTACAAGCACTCCTACCAAGTAGAAAAGTTCCTTTAAAACCACTAATTCCAGGTTCCATTCTGATTGGAGTAGGACTAACAACTCTGAATCTAGCCGTAAGTAAAAGTATTCTTTCTCTTGGAGTAAGATTTCAAGCTTATGGTTTTATCGGAGGTTTTTTAGTACTAACTTTGTGGGTATGGTTATTAGGGGTTATTTTATATTTCGGACAATGTTGGAGTGTTGTTATTGCTAGTATGTCTTTAATAAATAGAAGAAGGAAAAATTAATTTTTAAAAATAATATGATTACTTTCATCAAATGAACAAAAGTTTAATTACGTATTCTTTAATCATTCTATTAGTGGGTCCCATTTTTGGATTTAATTTTTTAATAAGTTTAATCGGTAATATTTTTTTACTTATATTTTTAATAACTCTTTTAATATTTTTGGTAGCATTGTTAGGTTTCAATTCATTGAAATCAAAGGTAAAGACATGTGATCAATGTGGGAATATATCATTCGGAACAGATACTTGCACGAATTGTGGAGCAGATCTAGGAGATATAAGTGCAGAAAAAATTGAAAATCTTAAAAAACCTAGCGAAACTATAATTGAAGTAAAAGCAGAAGAAGTTAATTAATTAATCTTGAATATATTTCATAAAAGATTTAACCTATTCCAATTTGTCTTAAAATACTTTGTCCTGTAATCAATTCTGTTCCTAAACCTATTAATATCCCCATCATAGCCATTCTTCCATTCCATGTTTCTGCAAAGTTGACAAAACCAAATCTCGGTTGATTATCCTCATTCATAATAAATTTTTAAAGTAATCTAATTATTTTAGCGTTTGAAGACTCGATTTATGGAAAAAAATTAATGATTTATCTAATATGTCTCATTCCATCAACAGGCTTGTATTCATCTCCAGTTAATTCTTCATATATTATCGCAGGCAAGCCTGTTTCAAACATAGTTTGAAGTGCTTCTTTAAGCATTGGATTCCAACCGCCAGTACTTACTTTCCCATGTCTTACAGTCCAATCCCAAGTACCCTGCAGATCTCTTGGCATTCTGCCTTCTCTATCTCTTCTTGCAACTAAATCCAAAGACTCTACTAATCCAACTATTATTGGATTTTTTCCATAAGAAGGGGTTAGACTTAGTTCAAGTCTAACGGGGTCTTCTTTGACCATTTTAAGACGAAATCTAGGAGGTAACTTTAGTGTTCTTATTACTCCTGAGACAATTTTTGTTCTTAATTCCAATTGTTTTACCTTATAAATTTACTAAATGAATTTAATCAGTCGTGGTTCCTTTTTCTTCCAGCGTAGAATCTGTATCATTAGAAAACCTTACAGTAAGTAGCTCTTCTTGAGTTATATTTCCAGATTTATCGAGAAGTTCAGGATGAATTGTATACTTCTTTTGTCTAATATTGGTTTTGAAAGATCTATTTGAAGTTTTATCAAGTGCTCCCCAACCATTGGACATTACTTTGAATGCTTTCCAAACTAAATAAGTAAGAGCAGCTGAATAAATTATTGGAAATAAGAAAGACATTAACTTATTGATTCTATTTTATCTTGATCCTATAATAGCTCGAAAAAAATTAATTTAGATATTTTCATCAAACAACTTCTTATATCTATCAAATAATTTCAGCGATTCTTATAATAATCAGTAATATAACTAATATTTAAATAGAATAATATTTTGAAGACATTAACTCAAACAAAAACAAGTAAATTCTCTTTTAAGAAATTATTTGTTCTATCGTATTTAACATTTGGTTTAGTCAATGAACCAAACGTTATATCTCAGCCGATTGCAAATCAAAAGTTTGATGATGAATCTAAAATTTCAAATATATCTTTCATAACAAAAGCAATAAAGAAAACAGGGGCTTCTGTAGTAACAATTGACACTCAAAGATTTGTTCAAAATAACGAATTTTCTGGAGATTCTAGAATTTTAATAGACCCCATTTTTGAAAGATTTTTTGGCTTACAATTACCTCGCGAAAACAAACCACGAGTAGAACAAAGTCAAGGAAGCGGTTTTATCTTCGGAGATGGTCTAGTAATGACTAATGCGCATGTTGTAAATGGATCGCAAAAATTAGTTGTTGGCTTATCAAATGGTTCAAAATATAAAGGTAAGTTAATAGGACAAGATTTACTGACAGATTTAGCCGTTATTAAACTTGAAGGTGAAGGTCCTTGGCCAAAAGCAATATTAGGTGATTCAACAAAAATAGAAGTGGGGGATTGGGCAATCGCTGTGGGTAATCCATTTGGACTAGAAAATACAGTCACGCTAGGAATAATTAGTAATTTAAATAGAAATGTCTCTCAACTAGGTATATATGATAAAAGATTTGAGTTAATTCAGACAGATGCTGCAATAAACCCTGGGAATTCTGGTGGGCCATTATTAAATAGTAAAGGAGATGTAATTGGAATTAATACTTTGATTAGATCAGGCCCTGGGGCAGGCTTAAGTTTTGCCATTCCAATAAATAGAGCTAAAGATATCGCTTCCCAACTAATCAAAAATGGAAAAGTCATACACCCCATGATTGGAATTAACTTAATGGATGAAACTTACTTTGAAACTAATAAAAGTTTTGTAAAAGTAGGATATGTTGTCCCAAATAGCCCTGCCGAAAAAAGCGGGATTTTGATCAACGACATAATTATTAAAGTAGGTAATAAAGATATTAATAAATCTTCAGATGTTATCAATGAAATTAATAATAATGGAATTAATAAATCTATAAATATAACCTTAAAAAGAAAAACGAAAATTATTAAATTAAAAGTTAAACCGACTGATATTAAAAATTTGTCAAAAAAGTAATTTTTTAACTTTCATCATCTCTAAGTATTTCTACACATTTAGAGATACAAACACCATCAGTAATATCACAACTAGAAATACACTCAAAATAACTTTCTACTGGATCAGAAGTAAAATAATTACCTTCTTTTAATTCATACTTTTTCATAAGTATTGTATATAAAAATAAATTCGTAGTTATTACATTAAGCAAAGCCCTGAAGTATGTAAAGATAAATAAGTGATCTTGCCTAGAGGTTTGTAAAGTTTTCTAAAAACAATGCTTATTAACTTAAAAAAAATAAGAAAAAATACTTAAATAGATCATTTTATATAGCTATTTTTTAATCTTTTTTTTCTCCAAATAATATTCATAATTGCCATTAAAAGAGAATAATTGAGAGTCTTTAATTTCAATAATTCTATTTGCAACTTTAGAAATAAAATATCTATCGTGAGAAATAAGAAATACTGTGCCGTCATAATTATTAATTGCTACTTCGAGATTTTCTTTTGATTGAAGATCTAAATGATTTGTAGGTTCATCAAGTAGTAAAAAATTGCTTGGGGTCATAATCATCAAAGCCAATGCTAATCTTGCTTTCTCTCCCCCACTAAGTTGTTTAACATATTTAAAGACAGCATTATTATGAAAGCCAAAACTTCCTAAATATGTCCTTACTTTTTGTTGAGACCAGTCTGTTGCTTTTGAATAAATTAATTCAATAACCTGTTTTTCGACAGAAAGGGCTTCAGCTTGATTTTGCTCATAATAACTTGTAATTATGTTGTGTTTGCCTATATTAACTTCTCCAATCTCAGGTTCTATTTTTTTCATAATTAACTTAAGCAAAGTAGATTTACCACATCCATTAGGTCCTAATATTGCGATTTTTTCTCCAGCAGAAACCTTCAAATTAACATCTAATAATAGTATTTTCTTTTCAAAGCTATGAGATAAATTCTTAATTTGAAGAACTGATTTACCAGAGCGAGGACATTCTGGAAAATTAAAAGATGGACTTTTTAGTCTTGAAATAGGTGAGTCAATTTTTATAATCTTTTTTAATTGCTTCTCTCTACTTTTAGCCTGAGTACTTCTTGTTGCACTAGCGCGAAATCTTTCAATATACTTTTTTTGTATTTCAATCTCTTTTTGCTGCAACTCAAAAGCTTTAGTTTGAGATTCTTCATTTAAAGATTTCTGCTCTACAAAAAAAGAATAATTACCATTATATGTTTCTGAAATTCCTCTTTCTATAAAAATAGTCTTTTTACATAATTTATCTAAAAAATATCTATCATGACTAATTAATATAATTGCTATTTTTAAAGAGATTAAATATTCCTCTAGCCAAAAAATTGTGTCCAAATCTAAATGATTTGTAGGCTCATCAAGTAAAAGCAAATCAGGTTTTTGCAAAATAATTTTTCCAAGAGCTACCTTCATCTGCCAACCCCCTGAGAAATTT
This sequence comes from Prochlorococcus sp. AG-676-M04, assembly GCA_003210895.1. GTDB lineage: Bacteria > Cyanobacteriota > Cyanobacteriia > PCC-6307 > Cyanobiaceae > Prochlorococcus_A. Next base: position 8,729 of record QCUB01000006.1, on the reverse strand, counting down.
CCAACTAATTTGTCAGCATCTTCTTGTGTAAACCCTAGTTTTGGCAATATCTTTTCTACTTCTGCCTGCATCTGATAGCCACCTAAAGCTTCAAATTTTTCTTGATATATTGCTAGTTGATTTACAAGGTGGTCAAGTTTTTCAGAATCCTTGGTAGCCTCTAAAAGTTTCATTTTATTTTCAATCTCTAAAAGTTTATTTGAAACTAATTGAATATCTCTAAAAGAGCTTTCTAGTTCCTCTCTGACTGTAAGACTTAAATTACAATCTAATTCCTGTTTTAAGTGGGAAATTTTGGGACTTCCTTCCTTAAGAACTAATCCACTCGTTTGATCTTCCTCACCAATTAATATTTTAAATTGAGTCGATTTCCCTGCTCCATTAGAACCAACTAAGCCTATCTTTTCTCCCTTCCTAATCTCCCAAGTAATGTTTTTTAGAACAACATCAGTAGAATAAATTTTGCTTACGTTATCAAATCTAATCACTTTAAAAAATTGAATTTACAAAATAAAAGACTTTTGACCAAAAAAAATTATTGTGGAATAAAATTATGATATGAAAAGAATAGAACAAATCGTAGTAATTTTCATAGCTGCGGCATTAGCAATACCAAGTTATTGGTTTTTTTGGACATTAGCTGGCGGTGGAGGATATAACAGAAGAATAACACCAATAAATAATCAAGAAACTTTACTAAAGACCACCTCGAGCCTTAATCAGCCATAATTTAGTTGCATCATCATCAATAGTAGACAAATATTCTACAACCTCTTCTTTAGTAACCTGAATATCTTGTTCTCTACCAATCTCACAAATTTTTTCCAAAGCTGATTTTGGATTATTTAGGGCCATCAAAAATAAACTTTGTTTTTTTCTTGAATCCTCTGCAATTAAATTATAGAGTTTTTCAACATTACTAGTCATCATCTTTCATGTATTCATATCAATAGACTATTACCTCACGCTACATTTTGTTCATTATATTTATTTATAGATAAATCATGATCAGCATCATTTATTTCTTTAGCTGAGGCATCTGCCATACTTCTTGCATCTGAACATAAAACTTTTCTGAGCTTTGCAAAATTAGCTGCATGAGATATTCTTCCATCTTTCTTAGCATAATATTCAGAACGCTGAAGAATTTGATGCAGATGTGTCAATAAATATGGACTAATCACTGCGGATACTAATACATCATTATTTTCATTATTTAAAGAATCAGATTGGCTTAGTTTTTTGTTCTTTTTGTCAATTGTTGATCTTTGAGATGACTCAAGTTTTCTTGAATTTTTCATAATGTAAGCAAGGAACTAATTAATCAATGGCTTATATCCTTACTATTAATATACACAAAGATACTACCCTTGACTAACTGTGTATACTTATAAGTAACAGTTATGAAGTTTGACTAATGGCAACCCGCCAAAACTCAACTAACGGGAAGCCCAAATCCCCGAGAATACAAGTAGTTATTCCAGAATTAGTTTGTGAAAAACTAACCATTTTAGCTGAGAATGAATCAAGAACTATAAGTAATATGGCAAAGGTTTTGATTCAAGAAGGAATTAAAAATCGTTTTGAAAGAGAGTCCAAATCTCTGACCTCAGATTCAAATATTAATACCGATAATTTTAGAGATACATTAGAAAGACAAAGTATTAAAAGATTAAAAGGGGCTCCTCAAAGGATTAGATATATTAAAAAATCGGATAATAATTAATTTTGAGGTAGTTTTTGTAAATCTACAGTTTTTCCCATAACTACCAAAATATTTCCTCTCTCGAGTATATATTTTGCAGGAGGATTTACTGTTAATTGTTCTGGAGGGCCAGCAGCAAGAACATTAACTAAATAATTCTTTCTTAAATTTAAATCTCTTAAAGATCTACCAATAAATTCCTCTGGAACAGTTATTTCATCTATTCCAGTTTGATTATCCAATTCTAATCTTTCAATAAGGTTGGGTCTAACAAGTTCTAAACCTAATCTTTCACCTTGCATTCTAGAAGGGAAGACAACTTTATCAGCTCCTACTCTTTTTAACATCTTTTCATGTAAATCACTCGTTGCTCTTGCGATTACTCTTTTTACTTTTGATCCCTCACTATCCTTAGTAATAAGAGTAGTAGTAATACTTGCTTCAATTGGCTCGCTAATACCCACTACAACTGTATTCATTTCCAAAATACCTGATTCTTTCATAGATTCTTCATCTGTACAGTCTATTACCCTCGCCTCTATGGAAGGTTCTAATTGTCTTAAATCATCAATCGCCTTTTCTGAAGAGTCTGCAGCTAAAACTTCTACTCCATTATGTATAAGTTCTCTACAAACAGCCGTTCCAAATCTACCAACTCCTACAACTGCAAAAGTTAGAGCTTCCTCTTGTTTTTTTGCAGACCATTGCCACCAATCAGCCATAATAAATTTTTAGTAAAGGCTAAACATAAAGATCGGCTTTTGGATAGCCAATTCTTTTTTGCCTATCTATTCTACTCTTATACAGAGCCTGCCAAAGAGCACTTAAAAGCAAAAGGATACCAAGTCTTCCTACGAACATACCAATAATTAAAATAAATTGACCAAAATGATTTAATTTTGCTGTTAAACCGATATCAAATCCTACTGTTGCGAATGCAGAAATACAAGTAAAAAGGATTTCTAGAAATGTAAATGATTCCTTTTTAATAAAAGTATTAGTAGTACTAAGTAACATAGCCATTAAAAGCACAAAAAGTAAAGAACCAACAGTTATCCCGACTGCTTTTAAAATAACTTTATCTGAAATCAATCTATTACTAATAATTACATCTTTCTGTCCCCTTAACGTTGATCTCGTTGCAGCCATTAAAGCAATAAAAGTTGTAGTTTTTATTCCTCCACCTGTACCACCTGTGCTTGCCCCAATAAACATTAATGTCATCAATAACAAAAGACCAGTATCTGAGATTGAATTTAAAGATATTGGAAAATTTGTAAATCCTGCTGTTCTCGCACTAACAGTTTCAAAAATAGATGATAATATTTTCTCAAAGAAATTTAGATCACTAAAAATTTGACTATTTAATAATGTCTCTGTTACGAAAAAACCTATTGATCCAAAAATTATTAAGGAAAAAGTTGTCCTAATAACTAGACGAGAATGAAGACTCAATTTTTTATATGAAAGATTTTTTCTATTACTCCATATATCGTCAATCACTCTCCAACCAAGTCCACCCATAACTATTAAAAAGATAAATACAATATTAACCACAAAATTAGATCGATAGTCTTCTAAGCTGTTAGACCATAAAGAAAAACCTGCATTGTTATATGCAGAAATGCTATGAAAAATTGAGGACCAAAGTCTTTCCCAATTATTTTGAATGTCAAAAAAACCAAAAAAGTATAATACTATTGCTCCAAAAGTAATAATAGATATTGCAGTAATAGCAATACTTTGAAAAGTTCTACCTATTCCTCCAACCCCAAATTCATCGAGAGTCTTACCTTTATCCAATCTAGTTCTAAGCTGAGTCCCTTTGACTACAAAACCTTGTAAAAAAGTAGTAATAGCCATCAAGCCTAAACCACCTGATAAAAGCATAAAGGCTAATAAAATTTGTCCACAAATATTTAAATCAACCCCTACATCAATAATAGTTAACCCCGTTACAGTTATTGCAGAAGTTGATGTAAAGAATGCCTCCCACAATCCCACATCTGATGAAGAACATAATGGGGAACTTAAAATTAGGGTCCCAAAAAAAATAATAAGTAATCCTGTGACAATTGTGAATTGAGGTACAGATAACTTTCTGTATATTTCTTTTAATTTATAAACTACGTTCTTTATTTTCACTTTATTTATTTAATTAAAATTTAAAATTATCAAAGCCGGTACTGTTAAAGACATTATAAGTGTTAAACCAGCGCCGTATTTCGCAATATCAAAAAATTTGTATCGTCCAGGCCCATACACCATTAAATTTGTTTGATAACCCATTGGAGTTAAGAAAGATTGACTTGCACCGAACAATACAAGCATAATCAAGGCATTTGGTGAGATCCCCAGAACACTGGAAAACTGTATAGCTACAGGCAATATCAACGCAACAGAAGCAGCATTGCTTATAAATTGAGTAAGCAATACAGTAGCTACAAAAATTACCATTAAAGCAAAATAGAGAGGCAACCCATTTAAAACAAAATTCAAATTTATCGCTATTAAATCGGCTAAGCCAGTAACTTGCATAGCTACACTGAAACTAGATAATGATCCCAATAATAAAATAATATCAAGCCTAATTGATCTTTGAATTTCTGCGGGACGCAAACATCCACAAGCAACCATCGCTATAACTGCTAGAAGTACTGAACCTACTAAGGGAATATTAGATAAAGAGGGCAACAGAACCATACCAATTGCGATTGCAATGGCAATTGGTTTTCTAATTAAAACTGGTAAATCATCTTCAAATTGATCCAAAATTAATAAGTCATTACTTGCTTGTAAACCTCTTATTGAATCCAGAGGTGCCTGAAGTAATAATACATCGCCTGCTCTCAAGACAGCTTCACCTAATCTTTCCTGAACAGTTTGTTGACCTCTGCGAAGGGCTAAAACGGTTGCATTATGGCGTTGCCTAAATCTGAGTTCTCTCAAGCTTGCTCCTGCTAATGTTGATCCTGCAGGTAACAATGCTTCAAACGTTTTTGTACCTTCTTCATTAGAAAGAACACTAGTACCTCCTAAAGGTTCCTTATTTTCAGCTAATAAAATTGTATGTTCTTGTTGTAATCGCAATAAGTCTGCCCGCGTAACACGTACTATTAACCTATCTTCAGGTTCAAATTTTCGATCTGCCAGAGGAGGTAGTATAACTTTTCCATTCCTTTGCAACTCAAGAACATCAACATCAAATCGTCTTTGTAATCTACTATTTCTGACAGATTGTCCCACTAATTCTGAGGAAAAAGGAATAGTAACTTCTGTAAAATAAATATTCATATTACCATTTTTAATAAAATCTTTATTTCTTCCTCTATCAGGTAAAAGTAAATCAGAGACTAAGATCATATACATTGTGCCTATTAACCAAACTGGAATCCCTATTGAAGTTAAGCTAAATAATTCAAGAGGACCATAGCCTAATTGCTGACTAATATCACTAACTAAAAGATTTACCGAGCTACCTAATAGTGTAAGTGTACCTCCTAATAAAGTTGCGAAAGATAATGGTAAAAGTACTTTAGAAGGTGAAATATTGCGCCGTTCACACCAACCTTCAATCAAGGGTAAAAGAGATGCTACAACAGGGGTATTAGGAACAATTCCAGATATTGGAGCTATTAAAAAAGTTATAAGTGAGATTAATTTTCTAGGTGTTTTAATATTTTCAGAAGATATAAGCTCTCTTACTCTGTCTAAAGCGCCACTTTTGAATAATGCAGATGAAACTGCAAATAAACCCATTAAAGTTATTAAAGATGGGCTTCCAAAACCACTCAGAGCTTTTTCAGGGGTTAGTACTCCAGTTACAATAAATATTCCAACGCATAATAATCCAGTTAATTCAGGCGCAATGGTATTTCTTATAAATAAGATTAATGATAGAAACAAAACTAATACTGTTATTAAAGCATCGAAATTATTACTAAAAAAAGAAATTAGATTCATATTAAACTTATTTAACTCAATATACCTATAAACAATATTCCAAAAAAGTTTAAACTTATTTATGGTGTTTTATTAATAACTTTATTCAAAATAGATTTTTTTTGAAATAACCAAGAAGCTGTAGATTGTAAGCTTTTACTAATAGCAGGCAATTTTGAAGCATATATTAATCTTCTTGCCTCAAATGCTAATTTCCCTGATAAAGTCACACCTAGAGCAGAAATTGATGCTTCCCCAATTCCTAAACTAATCATTTCACCATTATCTTGGAATTCAAAAGGCAAAAGTTCTTTTTCTTGAAAAAGTAGTTCCATATTTTTAGCGAGATGATTTCCTTGTTGCATAGCAACTTGTGCCGTCAAAGGTAAATCTTCCATGCCTTTAATAATTGAAATATCACCAATAGCAAAAGAATTTATAAAATTATCTATCTGAAATTTTTCATTCACTAAAATTCTTCCGTTTATTTGTTTTACTTTCTCGTCAATATAAAGTAAGTTAGGTTTCACACCGGCAGTCCAAATAACAACATCCTGATCTAAGTCTTTTATCTCTGAATCATTGAGAATAATAATTTTTTGATCTGAAATTTCCTTTACAGATGAGTTTAAAAGAAGATTAATTTTTCTCCTTTCTAAGGCTTTCTCAGCTTCTTCTCGATTAAAAATCTTATTATTACTTAAAATCTCATTAGACCTTTCAATAATAGTAATATCAAATTTATTTTTATATATATCGTCAACTTTACAGGCAATTTCTACACCAGAAGGACCGGCTCCAACTATAAATAAGTTTTTCTTAATTTTATTATTCTCGATTTTTTGTAAAGAAGTTTTTAATTTCTTAAGGTCATTTATATTATTAAAAAAATAACAATTTTCATCCACACCTTTAATTGAGAAAGTACTAGATAAAGATCCTGTACAAAGAATCAAAAATTCATAACCTAAATTTAAATCGTCATTAAATTCAAGAATATTTTCGTCAAATCTAATTTTAGTTAAACAATTTCTTAGAAAAGTTATACCTAAATTAGAAAATATATTTGCAAATTCAGGAGCAGCTTCCCACATTTGTAATTCTTCACTTAAAACTTCATACATCAAAGGTTTAAATACAAACTTTTCTTCAGAATCAACTACTAGAATTGGTAAAGAAGGATTTAGTCTCTTTAAATGTGAAGCAACTGTCATACCACCAAAGCCTGCACCAACTATTACTATTGGTTTTTTTATTGATTTCATGAAGGATATATTATTAAACTTGAATGTATTATTAAATTAAACGAATTATATCCAAACTGAGCGAAATAACCTCTAATTCCTAATTACCTTTGATAATGATTGAGAAAACGCTAGAAAGTATTCAACTTAATTTAGACGGACATAATAAAAAATTTAAAGATATGACTCCTAAAGAAATACTACTATGGGGTTATAAAAACTTTAATAATCACTTTGCTATTACAACAAGCTTTGGGATACAATCATCAGTTATTTTACATTTGGTGAATCAATGCTCACTACAAAAAAAAATTAAGATTTTTTGGATAGATACTGGTTACTTACCATCAGAGACATATAAGTATGCAGAGAGACTAATTAATGATTTATCTTTAGAGATTGAGGTTTTACAAAGTGAACTATCGCCAGCAAGAATGGAATCCTTATACGGAAAACTTTGGGAAACTAATAAATCTAGTGATTTAGATAAATACCATGAAATAAGAAAAATTAAACCTTTGGAAAATGCTTTAAATAAAAAAAATATATATTGCTGGGCGAGTGGTGTGAGATCGGAACAAACAGATAATAGAAATAAAATGAAATTTATTGAAATGATACGCGAACGACTTTCTTTAAGACCTTTATTAAACTGGAAAAATAAAGATATTTTTTATTATATGAAAGAAAATCAATTACCTACTCACCCACTTTTTTTAAAAGGTTATTCAACTGTAGGAGATTGGCATTCTAGCTCTCCTGATAGTACTAATAATGAAGGCAGGTCAACAAGATTTAACGGAATAAAACAAGAATGTGGTATTCATACTGAAAATTAAAATTTTATTTCAGGACTATGGTCGAAGATATTAATTTTCTATTAGTTGGCAATAGTAGGTTTCATTGGGCAATAAATTTTCAAAATCAGTATAGATTCTCCCATACAAAAAGGACTAATAAAGTACCCAAAAATATCAATTTAAATAATTTAATTTGGGCATCTGTAGGGGTATTACCTGATTTCTCTCTTAAGCAAGACAATGAAATCAAAACTCAAGATATTAAATTAAAAAACCTTCCTAATTATTTTGGGGTTGATAGAGCTCTTGGTTGTTTGGAAGCATTAAAAATAATAGAAAACCCTCTTCAAAAGGATCTATTAATAGCAGATTTAGGAACATCTTTATCACTTACCAAGTTAACTGCAAATGGTTCTGTTATCGGGGGGCAAATCGCACCTGGTCTTCTTACACAGTTTAAATCTTTGGAGCAATATACTAAGAATCTCAAAGCTCCTACAAAGTACTATATCCCTATTCAAGATTTTTTAATTAAGACAGAAGATTCAATTTTAAAAGGAGTATCTAATTCTCTTATAGGTGTAATTAATTCATCATTTGACCCTGCAAAAGATATTTTAATTATGTGCGGAGGAGATTCTGAAATAATTGGTAGTATATTAAAGCAAAAAAATAAAGAAATTATTATAGCCCCAAATTTAGTTATGCAAGGGATGATTTCACACTTCAATAATTAAAGTATTTACCTTAATCCTAAATCTGAAATAATGTGGTCAGCCATTACAGCTGCTTTAACCTTTAAATAAATTTTTTCAACTTTACCCTCAGCATCAATTAAAAAAGTATTTCTCATCATACCCATATATTCCTTTCCCATAAATTTTTTAAGGCCATAACTGTCATAATCAGAAGAAACTTTAAAAGGTTCAGGGTCAGTCAATAGAACAAAAGGTAAGTCAAATTTTTCGATGAATTTCTGATGTGAAGCAGCGCTATCCTTACTAATTCCAATAACTACAAAATTATTTTCCTTAAGTA